>NZ_CP053842.1:1324492-1655616 GCF_013201645.1 Campylobacter corcagiensis
ATGAACAAACTTTAAAGGCTTTACAAGATAGCGTTAAAAATGTGCTTGGAACAAATTTTGCAGGTCATAAGTATGCTTTTGTAGCTCACACTCATCAAAACAATCCCCATGTGCATGTTGTTTTAAATAAAAGAAATCAATTTACAAATAAAAAAATTCACTTTAATTCAAAAAGTGAGATTATGGATTTTTTTGATGATACTAGGACTAATTTTGCCTATGCTTTATCTATTCGTGGATTAAATTATGAAAATAAAAATTTCTTACAAAAAGATTTAAAGCGTGAGTTTAATAATATAAAATCTAATATTAAGCTTGAAGTTGATGACTATACTGCAAAGGATAAAATAAACGATTACTATGATAAAATGCAGGGTATTAATAAAGAGAAATATAAAATCTCGTCTAGCCGTATTGAAGCTATGAATGATGAGCTTGAAAAACTTAAAAAAGCCAATAAAGAGCTTTTAAATTTATTTTTACAATACTCTAAAAAAAGAAATAAAAAAGCCTTTAAACTCGCTAAGGAACTTAAAGCTAGTAATAAAGAAATTAAAGATAAACAAAATAAAATTTTAGCTGAGATTAAAAAAATAAAAAATATATCATTTGAAGCTACTAGGCTTAATGAGATGAAGCTTGAAAATTATAAAGATAGATCAAACGCTCTTACTTTACTTGAAAATTTTAACCGCAACTATAACCAGCTCCATCCTAAAAACCGAGGTGCAAGTAAGGCTGATTTTGAAAATTATAAAAAAGTTAGAAGGGCTATTTCTGTGCTTCGCAATAAAAAAGATGATGATGCTATAAAATACTTTGATGATAGCTTGATTATTACTCGTATGCTAGGTTCTAATGAAAGCCTTTTTAAGCTTGGTAAAAAGCTTGAAATTTTGGATAAAAATTTATATATTTTAGAGCATTCAGATCTTGGAGAAAATGAAAAAAAAGAATTTAAAAAAAGACTAAATGATAATAAAGAATTTATCACTAATGTGTGCGAGAAGAGGTTTGAATACACTGCTAAAAGGCTTTTAAAAAGCCAAAAGTTAAAAGGGGATGAGTTTTTGTTTAAAGAGTATTTTCATGGTGTAAAACTGCTTAATAAAGAGCCTAATGAAATGCTTTTAAAGATAAAAAAAGAAGCTGATTTACAGGCTAGATTTAGCCGCAATATAAAAAGAGATAAATCAAAAAATAAAAGTAGAACTGAAATTAAGAGAGATATTGGAAGGGAGTAGTTTTTCTCCCTTTTATCTTTGATTTTCTTTTGAATTTTTCTTAATAATATTTTTTATTTTATCGTTATATGGCTTATCTAGTTCAATTTTATACTCTTGTAGTTTTTCATACTCTTTTTTTATGTTTTTTATAAGATCTGTCTTTGCTTGTGGCATTAAAACATCTTGTTTTTTAGTAAAATAATCAATATTTTTCTCTAAATTTTTGCATAGCTCTTTTTTTGTTTCTTTTAAAACTTCTTGTATGCTTTCTTTGAGTTTCGGAAGATTTACTTCTATAGCATTTTTTACAAATTGATTTTTTATATTATCGTAGTTATGTGAAGACCAGTTTCTAACCTGCCTTAATCCTTTTAATTCATCTTTATCAAATTTACTTAAAATTTCGTATTCTTGGTCTTTTTCTAGCTTTTCAAATTGTTGATGAATTACATCTAAATGCTTCATTATTGCTGGTTTTGCCAACAATTCATCTTCTAAAGCTTTATCAACTCCTTTTAGCTCACATATTTCTTCTATTTCTTCTATTTTTTGAATTGCTCTATCTAGTCTTGTAATGCCTTTAGACATAAATTGCTCCTTTTACGATTTTGTCTTCTTTTATCTCTTTTTCTGAATAAAAATCACACATATCTACAGATTTATTAAATTTTTTTGAAATTTTTATTCTTAAATCTTCTAAATAATTAATTGCCTTAAAAGCAGTTAGTCTTTCTAAAAACTCTTTTTTGTCTGCTAAGATAACTATATCTATATCTGAATATTCATCAGCATAATCCTTAGCATAGCTCCCAAATAAGCCTATCTCTTTGATGCCATCTTTTTGAAGGCGTGGTTTTATTTCTGATAGATATTTTAATATGTCTTTTTTTGTTAAAATCATATTTTATCCTTTGCTTATTCTATTCATAGATTAAAACTATTTTCCATTTGGTACCACTATTATATGCTCAGGATCGCATTCAAATTTTCCATATTTTGAGCATTTTATTTCATATACAGAACCTACTTTTTTATTATTTTTATCCACTACCACGACTACAATTGCTTGGTCGCCTATTAACTTGCCTTCTTGTTTCCACGCTGTAAACTTTCCAAATGCAGCGTCTGATGTGTAATTTTTCCAATTTTCACCATTAAATAGCGTCTGCACATGATAAAATTCAAAATCTTTATTTGTAACCTTTTCTTTTAATTTATTAATCATAGCATCGTAATTTTCTTGCTTTATGGTTGGATTTATATTCTCTAACTTTACAAGTCCGACATCTTTAGACTCTTGTTCCTTGTTACATCCTGTCATAAATAACCCTGTTAAAATAAATATACCTACAAAGCACATATTTTTTTTCATTTTTATTTCCTATTGTTAAAATTATATAAAATTATAGCAACTTATAGCTTAAATGTAGTTTATTTTAAGTGTATTTGTAGTGTATATTTAAGTATATATTTAGTAAATTATAAGTATAGATTTTAGTTTATTTTAAGTGTATTTGTAGTGTATATGTAGTTTATTTACATTTTTTATATATTTCTATCTATTTGCCATATAGATTATATTTTTAGGAACATTTTGTAATTTTTTCAATTTATTAAATCACTTGTAAAGCACGATAAAAAGGGGATAAAAGCCTATTTATTAAAACTTAATTATATCTTAAAGTTAAAAAACCAATCATTTTATATAACAATTATCTTATCTTCTGTTTCTTTCTCCCTTTTTTGAATTTTATATACTTAAATTTACTACTAAATCTTGTATTTTTTATTAAAATAAGTTTATTATTAGTGTATAGTTAGTTTTAATTTTGAGTTTTTTGTTAGTTTAAAATGAGTTTATTTATGAGTTTATTTGAAGTTAGAATCTAGTTTGTTTTTAGTTGTTTTTTATTTTCTTTTACTTTTTATTTTTATGTGTTTCTCTTTTTTCTATCTCTTCATATAATGGAATTAGTATTTCTTCGGCTATGCCCTTAAATTCAAATCCTATTGTGTGTAAATAATAAGCCATAAGTTCAAGTGATTTTTTTAAATATTTTAGCTCTTTAGTTTCTATATTGCTAAGCTCTATTGGATCTAGTGGAAGAGGTGATTCTTTTATAAGCTCTGTAATGATTTCATATGCTCGTTCAAATTTATTATAACTTTTATCCATTTAAGTTTCCTTTTTCTTAATTTGTTCTTTTAAATTTGTTGTATTTTGGCTAATTTTTAGCTATAATATGAATGCACAAAAATCCACAAGCGTTGGGATTTTCCTAACGCTCTTATTTTATATATTTCTTGAATATTCGTTACTTATTTTGTTTTCTAAAAGTTTTAATCTTTTAAAGCAATCTCTCATACCTGCTATAGGTTGTATTTTTGGTGCAATATCTTTAAATTTAGGGATGTTATATCCAAACAATTCTTTTACCCTTTCATGTTTGGCTTGTGGCTCTAAAAATTCGTACTTTTTTGATAAGTACTCAACCTTTTTACTAAAATCATTTAATGGCTTTGTAAGGCTTTCTTTGGTGATTTCATTGGCTTTTAGCCCTAATGCTTTACCTATCACTAAATCATCGCTAAAATCCTTTAAAATAGCTTTGTCAGTGGTGGCTCTAGGGATTATTTCTTTTGCTATTACATCAAATTCTTTCCCTTTTTTGTCATTATCAAAGCCTAGGATAATATTTGCATTTACTGCTTTTTCATTTAAAAATTTAAACACTTCTTTTTGGCTACTCGTTATTTGACCATTTGTTGAACATAATAAAGTCTCTTTTAAATTTAAACCTTTTAATTCGCAGTATGATAAAGTATCTATCATGCTCTCGCAAATAACTATATTTTTAAAATCTTTTAAATTTTTTTGCGAACCATTGGCTTTTAAAATTTCTAATCCTTTGTTTCCATTACAAAGCTGTTTAATTGGTTTGTCATATTGCTTTCCTTGCGTATCTTGCATTAAAGGCTTTGATAGGTAGCTTATGCTTCCTGATTGTGTTAAAAGCTGAATTTCGCCATCCTTGCGTGAATGATTCTTGCATATATAACTTGGAACTACTGCGTTACCGTATTTGTTATCTTGCTTTAAATCATTAAATTCTTTTAAAATTTCAGGACTTATTTTTCTTGCTGTAGTTAAAAATGAATTTTCTGCTATTTGTTCTAAATTTTTATAGTTTTCTATTGCTTTTCTACTACTTTGAGATATTGTTGTTATTGGCTCTATACTGCTTTTTAACTTATTTATATCTATATTTTCACTACTTAGTAGATCGTTTGCTTTTATGCCACGATTTTTTGTAAAATTATATATATTTCCCCTATCGCTGTCATCGTTGGGGTTAAAATACAGATAATGTCCATTTGATTGTCTTGATACTATAATTGTATCGTCTTGGTCGTTTGTAAGTGTTTTATAGTTACGACTACTTTTGTTTCTTTTTTCGTAGTATCCATTTTTTATTAAAATTTCATCTAGTGGTAGCTCTATTAAATTTTGTTTGTTTGGTTGTATTTCTGCCTTATTGATATTTATTTCTTTGCTTTTTACTTCTTCTTTTTTTATGCTATTTAATTCTTTCTCAACTAATGGTATATATTTGTCAATATTTTTTATAAAATTATCTACTTCTTTTGTAACATTTTGATAATTTATTTTATCTATTTCGTTTTTGTGAAATGTTAAATTTTTAAGTGTTATTGTTTCATCATCTCCTTGTCTTTGTGAGCCAATTTTTCCATCTTTAAATTGATACTTTGAAGAAAGGGGAAGTATATTAATTGTTAGTTCATCTTTGTCTTTGCTTACTTCTAAACTGCACATATTTTTATACAGGGCTAATTGCAGGTTTTTAACACTATCTGTTTTAGTAATAGCACTTAAAGTCTCTTTTAAAGCATTTTCTGCTTTATTTTCATTGACATTTTTGTATATGTATTCTGGAAATTTGTTTATCGCTTCCCAGCCCCTTGTCGTATTGTAAATATTTGAATAAAATATCCCTACATAATCTTGATCTACTTCTTTTTGGGATTTGGGTTTTTTTGCTTTGATTTCCTGTAGTGTTTTAATTTGTCCTTTGAGTTTTTCTTCCCTTTCTTTTTGCATTTTTTATTCCTTGTTGATTACTTCCCAAGCCTTTGCGTAAATCGTATCCCACACATAGAGTGTATATAGCACTTCATCATTTTTATATTTTTCTATAAGTTCATCAATTTCTTTAAATTTGCCATTAAAAATATCAGTAAATTTTTCATTGCTATAGTGTGCTTTATAATAAGTTACAGCTCCACCGTGCATTTTAAAATTATCAAAATTTTCTAAAACTATGGGTGTAAATTTATCAGCTTTAGATTTTTCTATAATGTCTAAAGTATCTATAACTTCATATTCAGCTAAAAAGTCAGAAAAATCGTCTATGATTTCTTTTTCTACTTCAATGATTATTGGAGGATATAATGAACTCATCTTTTTAATCCTTATTTATCCAACAATCTTTTTTAATTTCATCAAATTTATAAAAACTATTACAAAAATTCATATTTTTATTTCTTCTACAAAATTTACTATTGTTAGCATATGAGCTTATATTAGTAGCTCCTTTTGCTTTTAGCTTTTTAAATTCATCTTCTGATATTTTTATGTTTGTTTTTCCATGATTCCACTCATTTTCGCTATACCATCTTGTAGTGCCACAAGTATTTACTGGTCGGATATTTGTATATGAGTGAGCTATTAATGCTTCACATCCTGTTGGCATTTTTGTTGCTGGTCTATACTCATACTCTACACATCTGCAACGTCTTTCGCCACAATTTTCTTTTACACATTTTGTTTCGGGATGATCGTTAATGTAATCTGCGGTGCATTTTCTAGCGTCTACATTTGGAAGTACATTATCTCTTAAATCAGCAAAGACTGGATCTTTTTCATCAGCTCCATCTACTGGGCAAAGTCTTAAAAAATTTCTTCTAGCATTTACAGTGTCACTCCATTTTCTGTGTTTTATACTAAAATATCTATTAATGCTTGGACTACATTCTCCTGGTCTTGTGCTACTACTTAGGCATAAAATTGCTTCACAAGCAAGTTTGGTATCACCTGTTAGCATATCCCCAGCACTTAGGCTACTTGCTAGAATTAAAGCTGAAGTCATGGTTAAAATTTTCTTTTTCATTATTGCTCCTTTAAATACTTTGTATTGCATTTCTTAAAAATTATTCTGCTCTTCTATAAAATCATTATTACAAATTTCTTGGTCTAAGGCAGGTTCTAAATTTCCATAGCTTGTATTTTTAGCTTGTCTATTATTTGCCACACTCTCATCTGTATCAACTCTTACTTCTTCCTTTTCCCTTTTATTGTTTAGCCAATAAAACTCTTTAACATTAACACCCCATGTATATCTAGTAACTCCATTACTATCAACATAATCATCGGTATATAGCTCTCCTGAGCATAAAAATTGAGATCCTTTTTTAAAGTACTGATTTGCAACTTCGGCAGTTCTACCAAATAGCTTTATTGGTATCCACTCAGTTCGTTCTTTTTCTTGCCCCATATTGTCTTTAAATCTCTTACTTATTGCAAGTGAATTTATGCCTACTGCATTGCCAAGTTTGCTGTATCTTAATTCAAAATCTCGCCCTAAATATCCACATAGTTGTACTTTATTCATTCTTTTTCCCTTTTTAATTATCTTTTTTAAAGATGAATTTTGGTAGTCCTAGTTCATCTTTTGGAAGCTGTTTTGTT
Source organism: Campylobacter corcagiensis (assembly GCF_013201645.1). Classification (NCBI taxonomy): domain Bacteria; kingdom Pseudomonadati; phylum Campylobacterota; class Epsilonproteobacteria; order Campylobacterales; family Campylobacteraceae; genus Campylobacter; species Campylobacter corcagiensis. The sequence continues at coordinate 1,331,486 of NZ_CP053842.1, forward strand.
GTTGGCTCAAATAGTGTGTCATTTCGTTTATGTTCCACTACAGTTTGATTAAAACTAGCTTCATCTATATTTTTAAAGCTATTTTGTTCATTTAATTGCCTACTTGCTGTTGCCATAGTGCTTGTATAGTTAATATTAAGTTCGTATTGGTGTTGTAAATTTTCTAAAATTTTAAGTAATATTGAATTTGTAAGTGCTTGGGCTTGTTTTTGATTATTTGCCTTGCTTAGCTGGGTAGCTAAATTTTTAAGGTCATTTTGCATACTTGCTTTTGAGTATCTGTTCGTTTTATCTGCGTTGTTAAAAGTGTCTTCAAAAGCTAGGAGAGTGTTTGTCTTTTCTATATTGCTTCTTTCTTGCAAAAATCTTTCAGCATTTTTTATATTTGCTATTTGAGCTTTGTAGTTTGCTCTTTCTATTGGATCAAGTGATGCATTCATCTTTTGCGTAATTTCTTCTATGCTTTTGCTTACATTTGCCCCATTTCTTAATGCAAATGTGCATTGGTTGACTTTGTCTTTTATCTTTGAGCTTGTTGTTTTTACAGTGTGACCAAAGAACTGGCTATTTGTTTCTAAAAATGAACAAGCAGTCTTAACTCTTGCAATATCGCCCATAATGTCTTCAGGAATGTTTTGTACGCTACTGTATATGTTTTTCATATCATCTATCATCTTTGTTGCATCACCTAAAATTTGATTAACATCATTCATATCAACTCCAAATTCTTTCATCTGTTTTTCAAAATTTAGAGTATCTTTAACCATCTGCTCATATTGTTTGATTTGTTCTGAATAGTCCTTTAAGGATTGGGTATAGCTCGTAACAGCTTGAGCTATCGCAGCAACATCAATCGTTGGTATTCCACCTGCATTTGCACCATTTAAAAAAAGTACCGATGCTGTGGCGATAGATAGCATTACTTTTTTCATATTTCTCTCCCTTTTTCTTTGTATTTATTGTTTTCTTGATTTTTTAAATGTATTTCTATGCTTTTTTCTAGTTTTTCTATAGTTTCTGGGTAGTTTTTATAAAATCTTTCTTTATTGATTTCTTTTCCTGAAGTTTCTAATTTTAAATAACCTTGTTTATCTGTTTTTGTGAATGCTTTGCTTTCTTCAAGCTCTATAAAATTTTTTAAAAGACTTGATCCGCTTCTTTCTGATGGGTTTCTTTTAAATTCATCTATTTTTTCTTTTGTATCTCTAAAAAAGGATAATTCTGTCTTCATAGATGAGAACTCATCATCTAGTTTTTTATAGAGATCTCTGTTTTCTTTTCTAAATTTGTCATATAGTTTTTCATCATCTTTGTGTGGAATTAGTATTTTTTCGTTAGTGTCTTCATCTCTTTCCCATTTTCCCATACTATCTTGTTTTTTTGATTGCTCTATCATTTGATTTGCGTTATTTGTGTATTTTTGTGATTTATCTTTATCATAATCATAAGCTACTGCTAAGCCTTGATTTAACTCTATATATTCTTTTCTTAAAGTTAAAAAATCATCTTTAACTATCTTTTGACTTTCTTCTAGTATTTTTTCAACTGCATCTCTTTGTTGTTTTGGTGTCATTTTATAACTCCCTTTCTAGCGATCTATCTTTTTCTTGATCTTTTGTTTTATTTAGTGTTTTATTGAGTATGTTTTCTTTTTCTTTTTCTAGTGTTTTACTTACTTTTTTATGCATTTTTGGATATGTATTTTTAAAATTTGGAGTTTCTTTTTCTATGCCATCCATCATTTTTTTAAGTTTTTGATATCCATCTAGGTCTAATTCTTTATTTTTTGTCAACTTATCATATGTTGTGCTTAGTTTTGCAAAATTTGAGCGTTCTTTTTCCATTTCATCCAATCCGCCCTTTACTTTTTTTCTTTCATCATAAACTTCTTTTACTAAATCACTCACAACATCTTTAAATTTTGGACTATCAAAAGCAAGTTCTAGTTTTTCTGCTCTTTGTCTATTTTTAGTTTCGCTTTCTTCCTTGCCTTGTTTGAGCATTATTTCTAAGCTTCTATCCATTTCTTGAAGTGCTGTTATAACTCCAGTAATTCCATTGCTGTTCATAAGATTATCAATTGATTTTTGGAAATTTGCTTCAAGTCTTGATTGTTTGTCTTTTAAATCTTCTAGTTCTTTTTCGTGTTGCAGCTCTAGTTCATCGGCTTTTTTATTCCAATCAATTTGCTCGGCTTCTTTTGTCTTATCTTCTTTTGGTATTTCTTGGTTTTGTTCCTTGTCTTCAGTCTTTTGCTCTTGTTTTTCTTTAATTTCTTTTTCTTTTGCTTTTATCTGCTCTTCAACTTGTTCTTTTTCTTTTAAAATATCTAAGCTTTCTTTTAAAACTTCGTTACTTTCTACTTCGTTTATGCTATCTCTTACTTTATCTCTTGTTATTCTTGGATTTTTAATCTCATTTAGCTCATCTTGTCTATCTTTTATCTGCTCATTAATTTCTAATTTTTCACTTAAAATTTCCAAAGCTTCTTTTGTATCTTTGTTTAAATTTTCATTTGAGCGATTAAAACTCTTCTGTGCTTGTTTTTCTTTTTCTTCGTTTTCTTCAAGCTCTGATTTTTGTGTATTATTTTGCTGAATATTTTGTGTATTGTATTTTTTTGTAGATGGCTCTTTTGCTACCATTTCTTGCTCTTTTAAATATCCCCATTCTTCTAATTGTTCCTGAGTTAAATCTTCAGCCATTTTTTTCTCCTAATTATTAAATATCTAATAGCATATATAATTATTACTACACTTAGCATTCTATCCTTAAAAAAATTTAAACTTGCTTTAAAAAGTGGCATACAAAAAATACAAAAATAGCTAAATTTATAAAAAACGCTTTTAAATGCTCTACAATCAATTTTATTCTTTTTTTGAGTATTTACTTGAATTAATTTTTTAAAGCTGTTTTTACCCCCTTTAAATTAATCAAATCTTGTTTAAATCTCAAAAAATAGACCTGCTATTTAATTTTTTAAAATTTTGCTCTAAAATATAAATTATAAGTTTTAGTTATATATAATTAATAAAAATTTAAGAATTGCTCTAAAATGCTTAAACTAATCTTAAATAAAAAATTCCACTTAATATTATAATTTTTTAAAAAATCAGCTCCTGAACTATAACTTACGATAAGAATTTAAAAATTTCTAAATTTACAATTAAAAAATATAATCTTAAAATTTTTTAAAATCACATTGAATTTTTTTTTTTTTTGAATTTTAAATTTTAAAAAATTCTCAACCACTTCTTTCCCTTTTTATATTGTTTTTTATATAAGTAGGTAGGGTCGGAACATTTTGTAAAAACTTAAACTTTTTAATTAGTTTTTGCTTAATGCTTTTTATTGCCTATTTATCGCAATCTAATATATTTTAAACCATATTAAACTTAAATTAAAAATTCTATTTATCGGAACATTTTGTAAAGCTTAGGCTAAATTTAGCTCATTTTTTATTATTTTTATGATTATAACCTTTGTGTATTGGTTATTTAAGCTTCAAAGGGCTATTTTACTCTTATTTGGAAAACTTATAATAAAATATTAATTTATTTTTTTAAGACTTTATTTATATTAATTAGTAATAATGGCTTTATTTATGAAATTTTGCTAAAATATTTTTATGAAAAATTTAGAAAAAAATAAAAATATATATCTTCATAAAGGTAGATTTTATATTGATTGTCAAAAAGATGGCGTTAGGATACGCCGTTCTACTGGTCTTAAAAAATCAGCTCTAGCTTTTAATTTCATTCGCCAAAATTACGAGATGTTTCTTGGCTCTCGTGCAGATATAGAACAAGCTCAGCGTGAATATTATAAGCTTGAGGACGAACAGGTTGATCGTAGGCTAAGAAAAGGGGAGGAAAGCACTAAATCTATAAAAAATACGAGTGAATTTAGCTTTGATAGTGTTATTGATAAAGTCTTGCAAGAGAAATCATTTTTAAAGGATAAAACTGTTAATTTTTATCGTACGATGAGTAATGTGGTTAGTGATTTTTTGGAAAATAAGGATATTTATTATTTATCTGACTTTGAAAGGCATCACAGCGTTGAATTTGTGCAGTATTGCAAGGATAGGGGCTTAAAAGAGAGCTCTATTGGTGGCTATTGCTCTTTTTTTAAGATGCTATTTCGTTATGCTGTTAATAATGATTTAATCCCTAAAAATCCATTTTTTATTCCTAGGTTTAAACAAAAATACGAGCCACAAGAGGCTGATAAATTTGTGCCATTTAATCTTGATGAGATTTTGACTCTTATTAGAAATGCTGATGATGAAGAGCTTAGGTTATTTTTAGTTGTTGCGTTCTTTACTGGTGCTAGGACTGGTGAGATTTTTGCTCTTACTTACGCTGATCTTGATTTTAAAAATAGACAAATTCGTATCAATAAAACTCTTTCTGATTTAGGTGTTGTCGATTCACCTAAAACTAAATCAAGCAATAGAATTATTGATATGCTTGATATTGTATATAAAGAGCTTATAAAACTTGATAGTACTAATAAAAATGAACAAATTTTCAAGCTGTCTCGCTCTATGATTAGAGTCAAATTCAACAATTTACAAGAAAAACTTGGCTATAATAAGCGTAGGCTTTATGATACTCGTCACTCTTTTGCTTCTGTGATGCTAAGTCGTGGTGAAGAGCCTATGTGGGTTGGTTGCAAAATGATGGGGCATAAGGATTTAAATGAAACTTATCGCTCTTATGCCAAATATCTACCCAAGGAAGTTAAAAAAAGAGCTACTTTTTTAAATAATGTTGTCATATAAAATTTAAAATTTAGACATATTTTTAAGAAAGTATGCTATAATGTGGATAAATTTAATTAAAAATAGAATACTTTTACAGCTTTAAGTGTATTTATAGCCCCATTTATTGGCTATATAGCTTATTAAATTAAGTTTTGTCTTGTTGTAATTAACTCTTCATAGGAAGCTTTTTAGCTTTTCAATTTATTTTTTAGTTTTATAGCTTAATTGTCTTAATAACACGAAAAGTCATTTTCTTATAATAAGGAGCTCAATGTATAGGTAGGGTGCAGTGAAATATGATATAATCAGCAAAATAAAGGAGCTAAATTCTAAATTTGATTGATGGTTAAATTTGGTGTTTTAAGTATTTTACATCTTTTCATCTTAAAGATGATTATTACTAATAGGTTTTAATCCCTTTTTCACGATATATTTTATTTAGTCTAGTATTAAACTCTACTAGTTTTTATTTTTCCACTTTTGCTTATTAAATGTTGCTTCACTCATTGTTTATCCTTTTTAATTTTTAATTCAGTTTTTAGATTTATCTTTGTCAAGATAAATCACCTTATTTGGATTATCTCTATTGTAGTATACAAATCCACTAACTTCTTTTATTTTACTTATCCAGTTTTTATAGTTTATAACTTCTTTTGTTGATTTAAATGTACTATTTTCATCAGGACAAAATTCATTGTAAGCCTTTAGTGTTTTTGGTCTAAATCTATTGTATTCTTCTTTTGAAATAGGTATTGCTTTTGACTCTTCTTTTCTATATTGTTTTAATCTTTCAATAGCCATAAAATTTCCATAATACAAATCGTAATCGTCTTTGACAAAATTGATTTTGTTTTGGTAACACTCATCATACTCTTTTTTCATTAGCTCTTTTGATGGTTGTCCTGAGATATTGTGTTCTAGGAGTAAATTTAGCATTGGTTCGTGGTTTGGGATATCTTCTAGGGGTTTATATAAACTATGATCATAGCGTAATTCATCCATAGAAAGATTATAGTCAAACATTTCACGCTTTGATTGTTTTGTAGTTTCCATTATATCATCAATATCTTCTTTTGTAAAAATATCATTTATGGAATTTCCAACTTCTACTTGGTCGTATTCATTTATATGATTATAAGTGTATGGTTTATAACCACTATCTAATGCTAATTTTGCAATTTCATAAGAGTTACTATAAACTAAATAGTCAAAAACATAAACTGCTGGTTTAGAATGGTCGTGATTGAACTCTATATCTTTATAGATAATTTCAACATTATCACCATCTATTATTAATTTTTCAATATTGTAATAATTTGGTAAATTTGTTAAATAATATTGTATAACTTTTGATTCTTCAAATTTAATCCCATTATTAAGTAAAATTTTAACTACTCCTATACTATTCATAGATAAAGCATAAGCAAAAGGGTTTAAACCTTGCTCATCTTTAGCTCTGATATTTGCACCAAGATTAATTAACTCTTTTGTTGTGTTTTTATCTCCCCAAAAGCTAGCATACATTAATGGCGTAACTCCACCATACAGTCTATAATCAACACTAATATTATTATCTTTCATAAAAGATAAAATTTTATTTGTATTTTTTGACTTAAGAAGTTTTTTAAGCTCTATATCTTTAAGTGGCTCTTCAACTATATTTGGCTTTGAGTTATAATCTATATCCCAGTATCTAAATCCAAAGCTATTAATTTCATCTTGAGTTACATACTTTGAAATTTCAGATCCTGGTTTGATGACAGTATCAGCTGTAACTGTGAAGTGTGATTTATTATTATCATCACAAGATGAAAGTATTAGTGTTAATATTATTAAGTTTATAAATTTAAGTGAGTTTATTGAGTTTGTAAAGATTTGTTTCAAATTTTAGTCCTTAATAGTAATGTATAAATTTGTATATGATACAAATTTATAACTTTTGAAATTATAAATCTTTTTAGTTATATTTTGATTACTTATTGTTAATATTTTTATATTTTTTGTAAATTTGTATCTTTTCCATAGAAATTTCTAAATAAACTAAAAATAGCGTCTTATATTTAAGGTAAATAAGTTAAAATTTAATAAACATTATGTTACATATTAATAATTTAATAATGGTGGATATTTTAACCACTTGTAAAATAGGAATTTATGTTTAAAATATTTAAAAAATTTAGTGATGATTCTTATGAGTTTAAACCATTACTTATTGAGATAGAAGATAAACCAGTTAATCCCCTTGGTAAAAGCATACTTTGGATAGTAGTAGCTATAATTGTTTTTGGAACTTTGTGGTTATTTTTAGCTAAAGTTGATGTTGTAGTTAGTGCAAGAGGTAAGGTAATACCAAGTGGAGAGATAAAGATATTAAAACCACTTGAAAATGGCATTGTTTCAAAAATATTCATTAAAGAAGGAGACAGGGTTGATAAAAACACTACTCTTATGCAAATAGACCCAACTGTAAGTGAAGTAAGTCTTAGCGTAAAAGAGTTAGAACTACAAACACTTAATATGAGTATAGAAAGATTATTAGCTTTAAGCTATGATGAAAATCTTACTACTCCTTTAAATAAATATGAACAAAGCCTTTATTTAAACCAAAAAAATAGCTATTTAAATTCAATCTTACAGTATAATCTAAAAGTTGATCAATTAATTTCAAATTTAAAAGCTATAAACTCTGAAATATTAAATTTAGAACTTCTTTTTAAAAGCTTAAAAGATAGAGTAAGTAGATTAGAAAAAGTTAAAGATATAATAGCTTATAAAGAGTATGAATCTGCTAAAAACGAACTAAATGATATAAAAAACAAACTCGCAGTTGCAAATGAGAATAAAAGCCAAACTACAAAGAAAATTGATGAATTAAAAAGGGAAATTTTAGTTTTTAAAGAGAGCACCAAATCAAAATATCTAGACGAATTAGTAACTAAACAAAAACAAGCAGGTGATTTAAAAGCTCAAATTAATGCTTTAAAATTTCAAGGTAAAAACCAACTTATAAAATCTCCTGTTAAAGGCTATGTTGGAAAGCTAATGGTAAATACCGAAGGTGGCGTGGTAACTACAAGTGAGACGCTTTTATCAATAATACCTTCTAATACACCTTTAATAATAAAAGCTACGGTTTTAAATAAAGATATAGGCTTTCTTAAACTAGATCAAGATGTAGCCATTAAGGTAGATACATTTAATTTTCAAAAGTATGGAAAATTAAATGGCAAGATAATTCATATAGCAAATGATGCTATAAAAGATGAAAATTTAGGTGAGATATATGAAGTAAAAATTAGTCTTGATAAAACTAATCTTATGGTTGAGGGTGAATTAAAAGATATTGAACCAGGAATGAGTGTAACAGCTGAGATTAAAACAGGCAAAAGAAGAGTAATAGAGCTATTTATTTACCCGCTTATAAAATACCTTGATGAAGGATTAAGTGTGAGATGAGAGATTTGGGCAAATATAAATTTAAATGTAAATTTAAGTATAAATTTAAAAGTAAAAATATAGCTATGTTTAATAATTTATTTAGATTATTTAATGCAATAATCCTTAAAAACAGTCTAATAAATTTAGTAAATAAGCTAATGCTTATTAAGTTAAAAGCTATAAACACTATTAGCTCTTTTAGTAAGACTTTAAAGGATAAAAGATGAAAAAGCTTTTAATACTTATACTTCTTGTAAATTTAGCCACAGCTAATAAAAAACCAAATAATGATGAATATAGTTTCTTTTACATACTTCATACAGCACTTAAAAACTCTGTAGTAATTGATATAGCTAAAAGTGATGTTAAAGCTAGTAAAGCCCAGTTAAAAGCTAGAAAAAGCACAAATTATCCAAACTTTTATATAAGTGCTAATACAGGATATTCTAAAACTTATGATGATTATGCTGGGTCAGTTTATGTTGGAAATGATAATTTATCTAGTAACAATGACTTTCAAAACTCAGTATCTTTAATTTTAAGTTATGATATATATAAATTTGGAAGTGATAGTTATGCTATAGAGGCAGCCAAAGAAGGAGTTAAGAGTAAAAATTATGAAGTTTGTGTAAAAGGTATTGAGTTATCTCTTGAAGTACTTAATGCCTATCATAGAGCTTTAACTTTAAAAAATAGAATTGAAATTTATGAGAGTCTTAAGGTTATAAATGAGCTAATTAGCAGTTACTCCATAAGATTAAATGAAGCTGGAGAGTTAGATAAAATATCTACAACTAACAAAAAACTAGACCTTGTAAATTTAAATTCTCAAATACTAAAATCAAAAACCGAACTTAGAGTTATACTAAATCATCTATCAGCCTTATCAAACTTAAATTTAGTAGAGTCTAACCTTCCAAAAAGTTTTAATGTAAGTTATACATATCCAAAATTTATTAAATTTGAAAACACTTATAAATCAAAATCTCTTGAAGCACAGGAAATGTCTGCTAAATATAGCATTACTTCAAATGAACGTTCTAAATATCCAACTATATCTTTATATGCTAGATATGACTTTTATGGTCAAGATAGAGATAACTTTGGCGGATCAATAAGTGATATGAAAAAACATGGATATAGAGTTGGGATAAATTTTACTTGGAGTTTGTTTGATGGATTTAGAAAAGATAGCGAGCTAGATTCTAGTAAAGCTCAGCTTGAAAGAGTTATCCTAGAAAAAAGACAAGCTAAATTAGAGTATGAAAAAGAAATTGCTGATTTATTAGCTTTTTTAGAAAACAAAGATGAGACTGAAAATATCTTAAAAGAGCTAGTAAATGAGTCAAAGAAAAATGAAGCTAATATCAAACGCTTACAAAAAAGTGGAGAAAAAAGTAAATTAGAAGCACTTGATTCAACCATTAAAACCCTGCAAAACATAATAGAACTAACTGATTACAAACTAGAAAGTGAAGCTAAATTAATAAGGGCTGATATACTAGCAAATCAAGGAGCTGGATGTATAGGAGCAGTAGAGTGAAATATGCTATAATTAGCAAGATAAAGGAGTTAGTATGAAATACACATTAGTTGCAGTACCTAATGATAAAATGGATGTTTTAAAAGAATTTATGTCAAATTTGAAAATAAATTTCACAGTATTTAAAGAGGATTTTCCTAAAAAGCAAGATGATAGTGAAGATGAGAAATTTGAAGAGATAATGGGTTTTGCTGGATTATTAACTGGAGACTTCACTGACTTAGACGCAAACCAATCTTTTATTCTTAGACCAACTTTATTTTCAAGAGTTATGCCTAAATATTTTTCTTCTTAACTAAAGTTATTTATAGTTATACTTTCTTGCGATTCATCGTGAGTAACTTTAAGCTCACTTCCGTTTAGATAATATGTATGGCTCTAGACTAGCAACCCTTTCTTTTTCAATAGATTTATAAGTATATTATGTCAATTAATTTTTCATCCTTTCTCCATCTAAATTCACACTCTTTTTTACTTCGCTATGCTCGTAAAGATACTGCACTACTAGGAAGTGTAGTTCAAAATTTACTTTTACACCATTAAATTTAGCAAGTCTTCTTTTAGTAAAACCCCAAAAACTAAGAGTATCATTTATATGTATATACCCTTCTAGTGCAAACTTATTCTTACCATGATTAACTCTTTATCATATCCACGCCAACCATCAGTATAGATTATACTTTTAGGATCTATTTTACGTCTTATAATGCCTTGTAGTGTAGCTTTTTTAACATCTGATACTATTTAAAAGTATTTACTTTGCCATCTCTTAAAAATATTCCAAATACAGGTTGCTTTATAGTTCCCCCACCTCTTTTTAGTTTAGTTTTATTTTTTCTAGTAGGACCTTCTGCTTGCAGTTACAAGCTTTAGTGAAGTAAAAAGTAGCTTTCATCTAGTTCTATATGTCCTATTAGATTATCAAATTTTTCCATTTGATACTCATATATAGCTTGTCTAAAAATATTAAAATATCTATTTATTGTATTTCTATATAATAGCTAATAATTTGCTTGTAGTAACCCAGTTTATATCTAAAATAAAATACTTAGTTATTTTTTTCTTTTTATAAGTGCTTAAAGTACCATTGTTTGGTTGTTTCATAAGCATTATTATATCATAATGCTAGCTTAGACCCAGTATTTAATTTACGCTTTTTATTTTTTATCAAAAGCAAATTTTACTACAAGATGAATACATAATTACATTATTTCAGATAAAAGTTTTATATATAAAAATCTTAAAAATCTATTTTATTTTATGTTTATTTAGTAAGTAAAAAAGTATTATTTGTTTATGAAATTTTTGATAAAAATCGTTTTTTATTAAAAACATTTTAAAACTAAAACTATTTTTTAAATAAAGGGGTCTTAGGGGAAACTTTCTCCTAACGAGGTTATTTGTCTGACTTGTCGGACAAATAGTATCCTCGCCCAGCAAGTGTGATTATTTTTTAATAATATGAAAATTTATCTTTTTCAATAAAACTCTTATGGTATATTTAAAAAATTCCTCTTTCATTCAAAAACCCAAATTTTTATGAGTGAATTTAAAATATGGCTGCTTAAAATGATTTATAGAAATACACAATACATTATAATTCAGATAAAAACAAAGGGGAAATGAAGGGGAAAAATAGATTTTTTATGAAACTTAAAATTGCCAAAATGTCCTAAAAATGGAGATTTGAAAGTGAAATTTTGTAATAATGGCTCCGGATGTTGGATTCGAACCAACGACCAATCGGTTAACAGCCGACTACTCTACCGCTGAGCCAATCCGGAACACATAATATCTTTTAAAAAAAGAAATAGAAGTATAGCTTAAATTTTATACTTTGTCAAGTGGTTTTTTAAATTTAAGCAAAATTTAAGTAGTAAAAAATAAAAAAATATCTTATGTAAATAAAAATATTATTCTTAAGTTTATAGATTTGTTGTATAATAATTAATATTTAATTTAATTTTAAAGGATTTTATATGAAAAAAGTGTTTCTTTTTATCATGTTGGCTGTTTCAGCTGTTTTTGCTGATAGCTTAGAGCAAATTTTAGATAAAGGTGTAATTAGGATAGGACTTACAACAGACCAACCCCCATTTAGCTCTATGAAAGATGGGATTCCAGTTGGCTTTGAGGTTGATTTCGCAAACCGCATAGGTAGCGATCTATTTAAGAAAAATAATACTTCAGGTCAAGTTGAGCTTGTTATTATTGAAGATGCAGACCAAAGAATCCCATATCTTGAAGAAAATAAAGTTGATTTACTAATTGCATCTTTAACAGTGACTGATGATAGAGCAAAGTTGGTTGATTTTTCAATGCCATATTTTTCTGTAAACATCGGAGTTTTGACAAGAAAAGGAGATAGCGTAAAAGGACTTAGTGACTTAAATGGAAAAACAATAATAGTAGAAACAGGAACAACTGCTGAAAATTTCTTTAAGAAAAAAGGGTATCAAACCAAAGTTTGTCAAACATCAGCTGAAGGATATAGAATGCTAAAGTCTGGTGATGGAGATGCTTATGCAAATGATAATGTGATTGTCTTAGCATTTCCAATACTTGATATAGATGTTGAAGTCAATATCAAGAATCTAGGAAGTGCTGACTTCTTAGCTGGAGCAGTTGCAAAAGGAAATCAAGAGCTTTTGAAATTTGTAAATAACGAATTAATAGAGCTTAGCAAAGAGGGTTATTTTAAAAATTCATTTGACAACCAACTAAATCCTTTCTATAAAGGAACTGCTGAGCCAAAATATTTCTTACTAGATGACATATACTCAATATTTGGTTAAGCCTTGAAGGCTTAACCCACAATGTTTGGAAATTCCCAAACAACTCTGCCACTTTTTATTGTAACAACTGCTGCTCCTTTTAGCTTTTTGCCAAATAGCGGCGAGTTAGTTGACTTTGATTGATTTAAATTTTCATCGTAAACATACTCTAAATTTGGATCAATTATCACAATGTCAGCTAGAAAATCCTTAGAAATTTGACCCTTATCGCTAAGATTTAAAATTTTAGCTGGATTTTTGGAAGTAAGTAGGCTCATACGCTCTAAGCTAATAACATTATCTTCTACAAGTTTTAAAGCTAAAGGCACAAGTGTTTGAAGTCCTAAAATTCCAAACGCAGCTTTATCAAATTCCACAAATTTATCATCTATATGATGTGGTGCGTGATCCGTTGCTATTACGTCTATTAGCCCAGAAGCTAAAGCCTTTCTGATAGCTAGCTTGTCGCTATTTTCTCTTAATGGTGGTGACATTTTAAAATTAGTATTATAATCCATCAAATTCTCATCAGTAAAGCTAAAATGGTGTGGAGTTACTTCACAAGTTACATTTATGCCATCTTCTTTTGCTCTTTTTATCATCTTCAAAGAGTACTCAGAACTAACATGAGCTATATGGATATGTCCCCCTGTAAGCTTTGCTAAAAGCATATCACGACCTACCATAATCTCTTCTTTTTCTCGTGGCATACCCTTTAGCCCCAAAAGTGCTGAAACCTTTCCTTCATGCATCACACCTGAACGGCAACACGAACAATCTTCACAATGACTTATCACAAACGAACCAAACTGTTTTGTATACTCTAAAGCTGCGCGCATAACATCGCTTGAACAAACAGGAAGTCCATCATCGCTAAAAGCAACCGCACCAGCTTCTATCATATCGCCCATTTCAGTGATTCCACCACCCTTTAGCCCTTTTGTTATCGCTCCGATTGGAAACAAGTCAATAAGCCCACAGGATTTAGCTTTAGCTATCATATCTCTAGTTATAGCAGCATTATCATTTACTGGATTTGTATTTGCCATTGGCATAGCAGTTGTCACGCCCCCTGCTACGGCGGTTTTAGACCCACTTACGATATCATCTTTATACTCAAATCCAGGATCTCTAAAATGCACATGCATATCAATAAATCCTGGCATTACGATTTTATCCTTAGCGTCGATGATTTTAGCATCTTTTGCGTCAAATTTAGCCTCTAAATTCTCCCCAACGGCTACGATTTTATCGCCACTTATAAAAACATCTCCTTTAAATTTTGCATCGCTATTTACAATTAGTCCATTTTTTATCAAAATTTTCATAAATTTTCCCTGTTTTTATTTAAGATATCTAAAACTGCCATTCTAATAGCTACGCCGTTTTCTACTTGATTTAGCACTAAGCTACATTTGCCATCAGCTACATCAGAATTTAACTCAACGCCTCTATTTATCGGACCTGGGTGCATGACAAGTGGATAGTTTGCTAGCTCAAGGCGTTTTTTATTTAGCCCAAAAAACTTACTATATTCGCGGTTACTTGGAAAAGGCGTTGATAATCCTTGTCGTTCTAGCTGGACTCTTAGCATTATGATAGCGTCACTATCTCTAACTGCATCTTCCATGTTTTTAGCTATTTCACACTCAAAAACATCAGCTCTATTAGGCATCATCATCGCTGGACCAAAAAGTTTAACATTTATGCCAAATTTTTTCATCGCAAAAATATCACTTCTTGCCACACGGCTATGTTCAATGTCGCCTATAATAGCTACATTTAGCCCTTCGAGTTTGCCTTTATGTTCGCGTATAGTAAAAAGATCAAGTAGGCCTTGTGTTGGGTGTTCACCTAGACCATCGCCTGCGTTTACAATAGAAGCATCTGAGTTATCAGCTATAAATTTAGCACTACCTGAACACTCGTGGCGAACGACAAATATATCAGTTTTCATCGCTTCCATATTGTGAATAGTATCTATTAAAGTCTCACCTTTTTTTGTACTACTTTGTGAAGCACTAAAATTTATAGCATCCGCTCCAAGGCGTTTTGCAGCAGTTTCAAAAGATATGCGAGTTCTAGTTGAATTTTCAAAAAAGGCATTTATAACGGTTTTGCCCCTTAAAGCGTCACTTTTTTTAACACTTTTTAAATTTAGCTCTTTAAATTTAACAGCAGAGTCTAAAAAATACAAAATTTCATCTTTGCTAAGCTCTCTAAGTCCTAATAAGTCTTTATGTTTGTAAGTCATTAAAGTTCCTTTCGGAGCATAATTTTAGCAAAATTTAGCTTAAAGCTTTAAGAATTTACACTTTATGGATAGAATTTAGCAAATTTTAAAAGGATAAATTATGAGAAAAATTATGTTTGTTTTAATGTTTTTAGGCGTTTTTGCTTACGCAAATAGCGATGAAACTACGCTTATTGGCTCTGTAAATACAGCATTTAAACTACTTGGTAAAAATGACAGAATTGAAATCATCTCAGTAAAAGACCCTAAAATTGATGGCATTACTTGCTACTTAGCTTATGCTAAAAAAGGCGGAACTGGCGAGATATTTGGCGTAGAAGAAGATAAAAGCGATGCTTCGGTTTCATGTGTACAAACTGCTGAAAAAATCATCATAAAAGAAGATATCAGCAAAGATAAAGAGAGCATTTTTAAGAAAAAAAGCTCGCTACTTTTCAAAAAAACTCAAGTTGTTAGGTTTTTTGATCAAGCTTCAAAAACACTGATCTATCTAACCTACTCAGATAAGATAATAGATGGCTCACCAAACAACTCTATTTCAGCAATACCTTGCATTCAAGCTGTAGGAAATGTCTGTGAGTTTAGATAGATTAAAAAAAGCAAGAGATTTTGTAGAACAAAAAGAGTTTAAAAAAGCTCTTGATATTTATTTAGAAGTTTTGCCAAATTTAGATAAAAATAGCTTTGAGTATGCTATGAGTATTAGCGAGATAGGCTCAGTTTATTTTGCTATGAAAGATCTTAAAAATGCTGAAATTTGGGACAATAAATTTCATGAAATTTGCCTTGAAGGTTTTAGTAAAAACCCTGAAATTTGGCGTGAAGAACTAGCTCAAAGCTACTCAAATTTGGCGTTTTTAAATTTAAAAAGAGATGAATTTGAAAAATCTTTAAAATTTATAGATGAGGCTTTAAAACTTGAAAATAGTGATGCATTGAAGCTACAAAAAGCTGGGATTTTAAAAAGTATCTCAAATTTTCTTTTTGATAGTGGAAATTTAAAAGATTCATTAGCGTTAAATGAGATGGCTATAAATTTAGTGGGTAAAATAGATGAAGAATTTCTTGCTGATCAGCTCTTTTTCAGTGCTGTTTTAAAGTATCTTTTAAAAGATTCTAGCTTTTTAGACTCAATCAATAGATCAATCCAAATAGCTAAAAATTTAGGACTTCCAACGACAAAACAGGAGAAATTTTTAAGTAAAATAGAGATATCTTAGTAGCTAAAATTTTATTTGGCTTTAAAGCTTGCCATTATCAAATTTTACTCAACTATCTCCCAGCCTTTTTCTTGAGCTATTTTGCGAAGTTTTGGATCTGGACTTACGCAAACCACGCTATCTACAAACTCACAAAGTGGCAAGTCATTTATACTATCGGTATAAAATCTCATCTTTTTTGGTGAAATTTTATGCTCATCTAGCCAAATTTTAAGACATTTTACCTTGCCATCTTGATAGCTAAGTGGCTTATAATACTCACCTATGTAGTGGTTGTTTTTTACTTTTAGCTTTATGCCAATAGCATGCTTTACACCGAGCAAAGCCGCTACTGGCTTTACTATATACTCAGGAGTTGCTGAGATGATAATTTGAGAGTCCCTACTCTGATTTAACCAAATTTCAGCATTTTTACGGATAATTGGAGAAATTTTAAGAGTTAAAAACTCAGGCATAAGAGCTGAAATTTCATCTAAGCTTAAAGCACTAAGCGAAATTTCAGAAAACTTTATATACTCATCCATATCAAGTTCGCCTTTGTTATAAAGCTCTATCATTTTGTTATTTTTAGTAGTGTAATCAACCCCTAAAATACCCTTCTCAACTAAAAATTCATGCCACAAATCATAACTATCGCCACTTATCAAAGTTTTATCTAAATCAAATATACTTAACATTTCCACTCTCTTATCTTGTCTAAAATTTCGTTATTTATAGCCTCTCTTCCCATTTCAAACATTTCATCAAATTTTTTAAAACTAAAAAGGCTAAATTTAGCTAAATTTTCATCAGTTATATAAATTGTATTTTTTTGAAGCTTCTTTTTTGATGGTGTTAAAGCGATCTGTAAAGCCCTTCTAGTTGAACTAAGAATACCAACTTTTTCTATCTGTTCTAAAGGCTGAAGATCAACTGCTACGATAGGATAGCCAAATTTAGCTAGTGGTTTTGCTGGAAGATTATCCACAAAACATCCATCAACCAACTGATATTTATCATACTCAATGGCCTTAAACATCGGAACTATCGCACAACTTCCAAGAACAATCTTAACCACATCACCACTTTCAAAGTAGATAACTTCGTTACTTTTTAGATCAGTTGCTGAGATTATAACAGGTGTTGGAAGATCTTCAAGACGCTTAAATTTAGTAAAATTTTGGATGATGTCTGAACTCTCATCGACTTTAACAAAGCTTTTAAAACTAAAATTTAAAGCAAAGAGCTTTTTAAATTCCTTGCTTTTTATGATGTTTAAAATATCTTTTGGGCTTAAACCACTAGCGTAAGCTACAGCCACAAATGAGCCTATACTTGCCCCACTCATAGCCTTAATACTAACGCCTAACTCGTCAAATTTATCTAAAACTCCAAGATGAAATGCCCCTCTTGAAGCACCTCCTGATAAAGCCAAACTTATATCCATCCTACTCCCACTTAACTAACCTAAACTCCCCTTCCATAGTCTCAACTATAGCAGTACAGTTTTCCACCCAATCGCCTGTATTTAGGTATTTTATACCATCGATCTCTCTTATAGCAGGACGGTGAATATGCCCACAAATCACGCCATAATACTCATATCTTTTTGCGTGAGCTGAGAGAACTATCTCAAAATTTTCTATATATTTAATGGACTTTTTAACATTATCTTCTATAGCTTGAGATAGCGACCAAGTGCTTCTTATGCCAAGGTATCTGCGAATCTTAGTAAAGGTTTCGCTTATGCCTAAAAGCCAACTATAAACCCTATCGCTAAGCAAGGCAAGCCACTTTTTATTAACCGTGATATCATCAAAAAAATCTCCATGTATGACAAGATATCTATCGCCTTTTAGCGAGATATACTCAAGCTCATCTACAACTTGCATGGAATGACCCAAACTAAGTGGCAAAAACCCCCTTAAAAACTCATCGTGATTTCCCACCAAATAGTACACATTTGTGCCTTTTCTAGCTTTTCTTAGAATTTTTTGGATCACATCGGACTGATTTTGTGCCCAACTTACCTTTCTTCTTATCGCCCAGCCATCTATAATATCTCCTACAAGATATAAATTTTGGCTAGTTGTGTAGCGAAAAAACTCTAAAAGCTCATCCCCTTTTGCGTACTTTGTGCCTAAGTGAATATCAGAGATAAAGATGGAGCGAAACTGTGTATCTTGTCCATCTTCTCTGATGATATCTTTTTTATTTAGTATCATTTTTAATCTTTTGAGACTGAATTTCTACTATGATACCCTTAGTTTATTTCAAATAGGCTACAGCTCTTATCTAGCTGACATCTCCTGAACTAGCTTTATAAAATACTTAGCATTTTCAACAGGAACATCAGGTAAAATTCCATGTCCTAAGTTAAAGATATGTGGATAGCCATCCATTATATTTAAGATCTTTGTAACGCTTGATTTTATTGTCTCTTTACTATAAAGTCTACAAGGCTCCATATTTCCTTGAAGTGTGTATCTATCGCTTAGTTTATTTCTTGCCATTCTAATAGGTGTATCCCAGCTTACGCCAAATACATCAAAATTTCCACCTATACTATCAAGGTATGAACCAATTCCTTTAGGAAATGCTATAACTGGAATTTCAGGGTATTTTGCCTTGATATAATCAGCTATTTCTAGGATATATCTCCAGCCAAACTGCAAATACACATCCCTTTCAAGTGCTCCTGCCCAGCTATCAAAAATTTGAACTGCGTTTACTCCAGCTTTTATCTGATTTTCAAGATATAACTTAGTACCTTCTGTAACTTTAGCTAAAATCTCATGAAGCAGTTCTGGTTGTGTATAAAGCATCTTTTTACAGATATTATATGATTTTGTTGAGCCACCTTCTATCATATATGTAGCCACTGTCCAAGGAGCACCAGCAAAGCCTATCAAAGCTTTATCTTTTTTAAGATTATCACGAGTTAGCTTAACTGTATCATAGACATAGCTTAGATTTTTGACTGCACTTTTAACATCAAGTCTTTTAATATCTTCTTTTGTTAAAACAGGATTATGAAAAACAGGTCCTTTTCCAGCTACAAATTCAAGCTCTAGTCCCATTTCCATCGGTAAAACCAAGATATCACTAAACAAAATAGCAGCATCCACACCTAAAATATCAACTGGCTGAATAGTAACTTCACTTGCTTTTTTGTAATCCTTACAAAGCCCTATAAAGCCCCCAGCACTTTCTCTAACAGCTCTATACTCAGGCAGATATCGCCCTGCTTGCCTCATCATCCACACTGGAGTGTATGGAGTTTTTTTGCCAAAACATGCATCTACAAAAATCATTTTCATCCTTTAAAATTTTCATATAATAATACCCTAAAGTCCTAAATTTAAGGTAAAAGACAAATTTAGACTGTAAAACTAGACCCACTAATAAATTTAAAATAGCTTAAATACTTTTAAATTTTCTAAAATATTATCAAAATATTTTGGTTAAATTTAGTACTAATTTTAACCTTTTTCATGGCTTCCGTGTAAGAAATACAGCCCAACACATAGTGCTAAAATAGATAAAGCAAGATATGTCATTTCAAGCGGGGTTGTAAAATTTGCATGTAAAACTCTTTGAAAAAAGTTAACTATCAAAACCATAACTATAACTTTTCCTATCTTATCTTTTAGTTGATCAAGGCTTTTTACTTCTAGGACTTGAGAATTTTTTGCCTCCTTAATCGGCTCTATTTCTGAGATAAAAAGCTCGTAAATCCCAAAACTAAATATAAAAAGAACTAACGCCATAAGATAAAGATCGATCGCTCCAACTATCACACCAACTGCATCTGTGTGAAGATCAAAACTCTTTTGTCCATTTGCTAAATAATCCCACACGCCAAACATAACTTTAAGCACATCATAACTTGCTATGACAAAACACAAAACTGCACCTATTAGCCCAAATATCACAGGCAAAATCGTTATATATCTACTTTTCCAAAGTATTTTTTCAAAAAGTTTTTCTAGCATTTTTAACATCTCCGCTAATTTTAAAGCCCAAAAATTCTTGAGCGTTTTTAAAAATTTCAACTACTAAATCTTTACCGCTAGGCTGAGTGATAGTGTATTTATCCAAAAAATAGCCCCTTAAATTTAGACTCAAAGCCGTAGCTATACTTCCACTCCCACAAGCACTCTCATAAAATAAAGTCTTAATATCTCTAACAAAAACAACTGGCCTTATAAGAATTTGATCGTTTTTACAAGTGCAATTTATAAAACCACTTGCTTTCAAATCCAACAAATTTCGCCTTTTAAGCTCTAAAAATGCAAAATTTTTATACTCATCACCGTTATTAAACTCTAGATTTTTAAAATTTACAATGTGGATAATGTCGCCTAAATTTACTAAAGTGTTTAAATCATCAAGATGAGAAATTTCAAAATTTTTAGAAAATTTAGCCTTTACAAAAATACCATTTTCATCGCGCCCACAACTATAAATTTCACCATTCATATTAATATCAACAAAATCTAAATTTAGCTCATTCATCAAACAAAATGCAGCCGATCTAAGGGCATTTACACATACTTCGCCACCTGCCATAGTAAGCTTAAATTTACTGGGCTTTATAAAACCAACTTGTTCTACAAAGCTGTGTTTAGCTAAAATTTCATCGTTTATATTTTGTTTTTCTAAGAGATTAAAATTCTCATCCCAAACAAGAGCTGTTGGATTTCCTGCTGGAATGAGAATTTCATATCTTATTGGTTTTGTTCTATCCATTTAAGTGCGATTCTAACTGCATTTGTCGCCGCTCCTACGCGGATTTGGTCAGCTGCACAAAAAAGATGAAGAATTCGCGGATCAAAGTTATCTTTTCTAACTCTTCCTACAAAGGTCTCGTTTTTATTTGTCGCAATTATAGGCATTGGATAGACATTGTTACTAACATCATCAACCAAAACCACACTTGGTGCATTTGCTAAAACATCTTTTGCTTTTTGCGCATCAATTTCATCTTTAAATCTTATCGTAATTGCTTCGCTATGACTTCTAAGAATTGGAACTCTAACGCAAGTAGCAGAGACTTCGATGCCATGATGAAGAATTTTGCGAGTCTCATTTACCATCTTCATCTCCTCTTTTGTATAGTCATTTTCTAAAAACACATCAATATGAGGAAATAAATTTAAAGCTATTTGATGAGGAAATTTCTTAGGTTCACACTCATCAAGCTTAAATGCAAAGAATTCTTGCATCTGATGAACCAACTCTTCCATACCGCTTTTGCCCGCTCCGCTTGTAGCTTGATATGTGCTAACATCGACTCTTTCTATGCCAAAAACACTATCAAGTGGCTTTAAAATTTGAACCATTTGTATGGTTGAGCAGTTTGGGTTAGCGATTATTCCTTTGTTTTTCCACATTTTAATATCTTGTGGATTACACTCTGGAACAACTAGTGGAATTTCTGGATCCATTCTAAAGTTGCTTGTGTTGTCTATGACAACAGCACCACTTTCTACAGCATAAGGTGCAAATCTCTCAGATATACTTCCACCAGCACAAAAAAACGCTATATCTATCTCGTTTTCATCAAAAACACTCCCAGTTAATTCTTGAACTTTATACTCTTTGCCACAACACTCTACAAATTTTCCAGCGCTATTTTTACTAGCAAGTGGTAGGATATCTTTAAAAGGAAATTTAAGCTCTTCTAAAATAAGCAAAATTTCTTCACCAACTGCTCCTGTTGCACCAACAATGGCGATATTATATGATCTACTCATCGCTTTCTCCTATATCTAACATAGACTCATCGTCTTCTTCTTCTAATTTTGGGCAAATAGCGATATTTACCACCTCTTCGCCATCGACATTTACAACCTTAACTCCACTTGTATTTCGCCCAGCTTTTCTAATGCTTTGCATATCAACTCTTATCATTTTTCCACTTGTTGTTAAAGCCATCAAATCCATCTCATCATCAACGATAACTACACCTACTAAATCCCCAGTTCTAGGTGTTAATTTCATACAAATAACACCTTTTCCACCACGGCGTTGCAAGCGGTATTCACTAGCCTGGGTTCTCTTACCGATGCCTTTTTCTGCTACGCTTAAAATTTCTTGATCATCACTTTGAAGTACGGCTGCGCCTATTACATAATCGTTTTCTTCTTTAAATTTAAGAGCTGTTACACCACGACTTACTCTGCCGATCTCTCTTGCATCGCTTACATTAAATTTAATGCACATTCCTTTTTTAGTAACAACTAAAAGCATCTGTCCATCTGATGTAACTTCTGCTGCTTCATCAAATTCTTCATCTAAATTTTCATCATTTAACTCATCAGTTGGCGTAGGATTATCAATAATAAGAGCTGTTACAACCTCATCATTTTCATCTAAATTTATAGCTTTTATACCAACGCTTCTGATATTTGAGTATTCGCTTAGTTTTGTCCTTTTTACAATTCCTTCTTTTGTGAAAAATGCCAAAGACTTACTCTCATCAAAATCAGTTGTTGGAATGATAGCCATTATTTTCTCATCAGGCTGTAGTTCTATTAAATTTACTACAGCTTTACCTTTTGCGGTACGGCTTCCTTCTGGAATTTTATAAACTTTTAGCCAGTAAAGCTGACCACGATCAGTTATAAACATAAGCGTATCGTGAGTATCACAAGTAAAGAAACGCTCGATAAAATCATCATCATATGTGGTGATTGCCACTTTTCCTTTACCGCCACGCTTTTGTTTTTCGTAAGTTTTGCTTGGAACTCTTTTGATATATCCACGGTGAGTTATGGTAACGACCATATTTTCATTTGGGATTAAATCCTCAATATCTATATCATCATAATCATCTACTATCTCAGTAATTCTTGGGCATTTAAATTTAGCCTTTACCTCTAAAAGCTCATCTTTTATGATTCCTTCTATTAGGTCTTCGCTTTTTAGGATATTTTCTAAATTTTCTATCTCTTTTAAAAGCCCTCTTAGCTCATTTTCTAGCTTATCTCTTTCAAGTCCAGTAAGCTTATTTAGCCTCATATCAAGAATGGCATTTGCTTGAAGCTCACTTAAGCCAAATTTACTCATTAACCCATCTCTAGCACTTGGAGTATCAGCACTTGATCTAATCAAAGCTATAACATCATCTATGTTATCAAGAGCGATTTTTAAACCTTCTAAAATGTGAGCTCTTGACCTTGCTTTTTGAAGTTCAAAAATAGTCCTACGAATAATAACTGTTTTTCTATGGCTTAAAAAGAGATTTAAAAGCTCAATTAGGCTGAAAATCTTTGGTTCTTTATTGTCAATAGCAAGCATGATAACGCCAAAGGTTACTTCCATCATTGTGGATTTAAATAGATGATTTAATACAATATCACTCATCGCATCGCGTTTTAGCTCGATTACAACCCTAGTTCCTTCTCTATCGCTTTCATCTCTTACTTCGCTGATACCATCAATCTCTTTAGCTTTAACAAGATCTGAAATTTTAATTATCAAATTTGCTTTATTAACCTGATATGGAAGCTCATCAATTACGATAATATCTTTACTTCCTTGCTTTTCTATATGAGTTTTTGCTCTTAGTTTTATACGACCCCTGCCTGTTTTGTAAGCATCAATTATGCCCTTTTTACCAAAGATAATTCCACCTGTTGGAAAATCAGGACCTTTAATGTGCACCATAAGCTCTTCTAAACTAGAGTCCTTTTTTTCTAAAAGAAGTAAAATTCCATCAACTAGCTCATCAAGGCTATGTGGTGGAATATTTGTAGCCATACCAACAGCAATTCCGCTTGAGCCATTTAAAAGCAAATTTGGAACTCTTGCAGGAAGCACATCTGGTTCAACCATACTTCCATCATAATTTGGAGTAAAATCCACCGTATCTTTATCAAGATCACGAAGTAACTCTTCAGCCAAAATAGTCATCCTAGCTTCAGTATAACGCATAGCAGCTGCACCGTCGCCATCAACTGAGCCAAAGTTTCCTTGCCCATCAATAGCTGTAACACGCATAGAAAAAGGCTGTGCCATACGAACCAATGCATCATAAACTGCTATATCGCCATGTGGATGGTATTTACCAATAACATCTCCAACAATACGGGCTGATTTTTTGTAAGGCTGGTTTGAGCGAACTCCAAGATCGTTCATAGCATATAAAATTCGTCTATGAACAGGCTTTAAACCATCTCTTGCATCAGGTAAAGCCCTTCCTATAATAACGCTCATCGAGTAATCAAGATAGCTGGTTTTAATCGAATCTTCTACATCAACTACTTCTATATCTTCATCAAAAATGCTATTTTCCATAAATTTCCTTAATTAAATAAAGGTTGATTATAGCTAATTTTTGCTTTAAATTCGGTAAAAGCTAGGTTTAAGAGAATAAATTTAGGATATAATATATAAAATTTTAAGCATAAAATAAAGCTCTAATAATAAAAAATAGTGAAAATTTTAAAGCTATTTATACTAAATTTGGCTAAAAAATTCTTCTATTTTTAAGCGTGCGATTTGAGTATCATCTATGCGGTTTATTATGTCTCTAAACTCACTTGCGTTTTCATAGCCTTTAGCATACTGGTGGACATGTTTTCTAAAAAGAGCCACGCCTTTTTGCCCATAAAATTTCATCATCTCATCAAAATGAGCAAGAATTATCTCTTTTTTTATCTCTTTTGATACTGATTTAGAGCTTTTTATCTCATAAAATACCCAAGGATTTCCAATACTAGCCCTACCTATCATAAGCCCATCAGCACCAGTAAAATTAAGGACTTCTTTTGCATTTTTAGAATTTATATCTCCATTTGCAATAATTGGAATTTTAACACTTTGCTTTATCTCTTTTATGGCTTTAAAGTCTGAATTTCCGCTATATCCTTGCTTTTTGGTTCGTCCGTGAACTGAGATAAAATCCACCCCAACACTCTCTATTGCTCTAGCAATGTTTATACCATTTTTTTCATCAAAGCCAAGGCGAATTTTAGCTGACAAATAGCGTTTATTTGAAGTCTGTTTTATAGTATCTAAGATCTCTTTTAAAAGCTCTAAATTTGTAAGCAAAGTTGAGCCAGATCCATGTGCTACTACCTTTTTAGCAGGACAGCCACAATTTAAATCTATACCATCAATGTGATCATATCTGTTTAAAACCTCTACTGCTTTTTTAACAATATCGGGTTTGTTGCCTGAAATTTGAACTATAAAAGGTGTTTCAAGTTCATTTTTTTCTAACATTTTAAGAGTTTTTTTGTCACTGTAAGCTAAGGCATTTGAACTTATCATCTCAGATATTGTAAGATCACATCCAAAACGCTTAACAACGCCCCTTAAAGGAAGGTCAGAATATCCTGCCAAAGGGGCTAAAACAAGAGGTTTGATGGAGAAATCAATCATTAAAAGAAGTAGCTAGCTGGAACATTTTTGCCATGATCTCTTAAGAAAATAAGAGTCTCAAATTTATCATGATCTTCGCCATCACTGTATAAAAGCTTCTCTCTAAGCTCTTCTATCATGCCAAACTCATATAACAAATACAAGTATGCTTCACCAGCATCTTGCTTTTTATCTTTTAATCTATCAAATATAGCAACCAAAGTATCAGGTTCAAGTCTAGTGGTAAGTTCTTTTGCCATATCTATATACTCAGCTTCGCTAAATTCAGCCGAACTAAGAAGTACTATAAGATCATCTTTTGTCATCTCAAAGCTCTCATCATTTGCATATCTGCTAACTAAAAGTCTAATATCAAACTTACTCTTTTCAAAGTCATACTTTTTAATATCAAAATATTTTGCATTTTCAAGAACTGCTTTATAAGCACTTTTTTCCAAATCATTATCAAGGCTTGATCTATTTTTTAGAATTTCACTAGCATAGCTTGGATTTTTTCTTAGTTTGTTTTGTTCGTTTTTAAGAACTACTGGATTATCTGATTTGAGTTTAAATTTCTTTAAATCAACAACTTCGCCAGCATTTATTAAATTCAAAATATTTATAATTTCGGTGATATCTGGGTCTTGTAAATTTGGCTCATTTTCATGCCATGGCGATAGATATTTTGTGACCTCATTAGCTGTTTTAAATGTCGAAGTTTTAAATTTCTTATCACTTTCAACCCCTAAAAGTATCTCTTTTGCATATGTGTCATAAATTTCCATATCATTTTTGATAGCATATCTAGCACTTGCAGTCTTTAAACCATAATATCCAACATGAAGTATAGATAAAATCACAATAAAAAGTAGAGGTAAAACAAACCAAATAGCTACAGGAAGCCTAACCCTTATGCCCATCAGCCCAACCTCATAACTACTTGGATTTACCATAAAAGTTACCGCAGCAACCAAACCTATATAGATAAGAGAGTAAACAACAAAATGCTTTATCTTCATAACACTTCCTTTTTTATATGTTTTTTTCTGAAATCTCCTTGCAAGCTATGCAAAGACTTGCTGTTGGCTTAGCTTTAAGCCTTGCCATGTTTATAGTATCTTCACACATCTCACATACCCCATATGACCCGTTTTTAATCTTTGCTAATGCTACATCGATCTCGTGAAGCTCAAATTTCTGCTTACTACTTAAAGACTGCTCTAAATTTGAGTCTGTACTAATACTAGCCATATCAAACTCATCTACAGCCCCACTTTGCATAAGTTCACTTATCTCTGAGGCTGAGTTTTTTATACTATTTACAATTTCAACCCTTCTATTTTCAAGAAGTTTTTTGAAAAACTCAAGTTCTGTTTGTTTCACCCTAGTCCTTTATTTATGGTATGGATGACCCGCATTTATGCAAAGTCCTCTAAAAATTTGCTCATATAACACAAGCTTGGCAACCTTATGAGCAAGAGTTAGACTACTAAGAGAGATAATCATATCCATTTTAGACTTAAACTCACTGCTTAAACCATAAGCCCCACCTATGAAAAACGAAATTTTAGCTTTACTATCTAGTAGTTTTGCAAATTCTTGACTATCAAAAAGCTTACCTCTTTCATCAAGTCCTATACAAAACCCGCTAATCCTTGAAGCGTAAATTTCATCATAGCATCTAAGACTTTCGTCTTTGCTAATGCTTTGAGCTTTTGCTATTTTATTATTAAACAAAATAACATCTTCTATTTTGGCATATTTTTGTGCCATTTTAATATACTCTTCTATGCCAAAACCGTCCTTGTTTTTAGCAATAGAGTACACAGAAATTTCCAAACCTACTCTCTTTCTTCTAAAAGAGCACTCTCATTAATCTCTACAAGATTATCTTGGCTTTTATCCTCTATAAGTTCGCCTTTAAAAGACTCAAGATCTTTTTTCTTTGGTCCAAGCAACTTAAACATATCACTTATATATTTTTTTTGCTCATTTCTTGGAACTATAGCATCAATAAGTCCATGTTCTAGTAAAAATTCAGATCTTTGAAAACCTTCAGGAAGATCAGTTCCAATTGTCTGCTTGATAACTCTTTGTCCAGCAAAGCCGATTAACGCACCTGGTTCAGCTATTATTAAATCACCTAGCCACGCAAAAGATGCACTTACTCCACCCATTGTTGGATCTGTTAAGATGGATATATAAGGAAGCTTATACTCAGCCAACCTACCAATAGCAGCTGCTGTTTTGCTCATCTGCATCAAAGAGTAGGTACTTTCTTGCATTCTAGCTCCTCCACTTGCACTAACTATAACAAGTGGCTGGCTCTTTGCGATACACCTTTTTATCGCTCTTACGATCTTTTCGCCTTCAACTGAACCCAAAGATCCACCCATAAAGCCAAACTCAAAAACAACCAACTGAAATGGCTCACCTTCTATCTTAGCCTCGCCGCTAATCACAGAGCTATGGCGACCAGTTTTGCTCTCACCTTCACTAATTCTTTTTTTGTATGATTTTTTATCTACGAATTTGATAGGATCTGTTGGTTCAAGGTTGTTATCATACTCAACAAAACTATCTTCATCAACTAAAACTGCTATCCTTTCATAGCCTGAAAGCCTCATATGATGAGAGCATTTTGGGCAAACATTAAAGGACGCTTCAACCTCTTTGTAGTACATTAAAGCGTGGCAGTTTGGGCATTTGATCCAATGAGCTGGTGCTTCACTAGGATCAGCTTGCTTTCTCCTCATTTTTGAAAATATGTCACCGAAATTCATTTCACCACCTTAAATAAAATCTTTACATTATAACTAAAATTTCCTTATCTTTGCTTAGTTTTTGAGAATTTAAAACGAAAATTTAATTTTAAACTGACAAAATAGTATAGATTAGAATTTTAAATTTAGCTAAAATTTTGTATAATCACAAAATGCAAGGATACATTTTAAAAATCACAAAAGTTAAAGATGAAGATTTAATAGTTGAAATTTTAACACCAAATAGCATGATAAAAACTTATAGATTTTATGGTGCAAGACACTCTAAAATAACTCAAGGATATAAAATAGACTTTGAAATAAACGAAAGTATAAATTTTTTACCAACCTTAGTAAATACTATGCATCTTGGCTATTCATGGCTTTTAGATAGAGAAAAACTTCTTTACTGGCAAGGATTTATAAGACTAATGCATTCACATCTAAAAGACTTAAACGAAGTAGATAGCATATATTTTCAAACTCTTGATGAGTGTGCAAACAAGATAAATTTGCAAAACCCAAAGAGGCTTTTTTTAGAAAGCTATGTTAAAATTTTAGAATTTGAAGGAAGACTTCCAAATTTAGAGTTTTGTTTTTTGTGCGATGAGGAGATTAGTGGTGATAAAGTGGCTTTAGCTAGGGCTTTTTTGCCTGCTCATGAGAGATGTTTAAACAAAACTGGCTTTGAAATTTCTAAAATTTCAGAATTTTTAAATTTAGCTTCAACTATAAATTTAGAAGACTTTGAAGTTGATAGTTTGTATCAAATTTTAACACTTGGCTTATAAAAATGTATCAAGGTGGATATTTTCAAAAGATGCCATTAGGCTTTTGAAAAATTTAGGATTTTCGTCTTCAAATTTAGCCAAAAGCTCTTTTGTGGAAGCTCTTGCAACAGGCTCTTTACCGCCATATGTTTTAGCAGGACAACTATCTTCTTCATTCATAAGTGGAATTTGATTTTTAATAGCACAATCTCTA
This sequence comes from Campylobacter corcagiensis, assembly GCF_013201645.1. Classification (NCBI taxonomy): domain Bacteria; kingdom Pseudomonadati; phylum Campylobacterota; class Epsilonproteobacteria; order Campylobacterales; family Campylobacteraceae; genus Campylobacter; species Campylobacter corcagiensis. The sequence continues at coordinate 1,360,580 of NZ_CP053842.1, forward strand.
ATTTGCCTCTCTCTAGCTAAAATAAGTGGACGAATAATTACTAGACCATTTTGAGCGGTATATTTTGGTGCTAGAGTTCTCAAAGCACCATTATACATAAAATTCATAAAAAAACTCTCTGCTGCATCATCAAAATGGTGAGCAATAGCAAGCTTATTAAAGCCATTTTCAAGAGCATAAGTATATAAATGCCCTCTTCGCATCCTGCTACAAAAGCTACAAAAAGTTGAGTTTTGCCTAATCTTTTCTCTACCAACTTCAAAAATTTTAGTATCTAGGACTCTGTGTTTTATGCCATGAGCTTCTAAATTTTTAGTTACTAATGTGAAATTTTCACCTATACCATAACTTATGCTAACGCATTCAAATTCCCATTTTAAAGGGCTTACAGAGTTAAAATGCTTAAGCGTGTGAGCTAATACCATACTATCTTTACCGCCACTTAAGCCTAAAGCGATTTTATCGCCATCTTCAAACATTTTATATCTTGCGTTTGTTTGACCAACTATTCTTAGAAGTTTTTTGCTGATCTCTATCATAAAACCTATAAATTTTCTATCATTTTTAGCATAAATTCAGCACTTTTTTTAGCACTTTCTACCATAAAATCATCAAAGTCAAACTCAGCACTTTCGCAAGCTTCATCACTAATTGATCTCATTAGAAAATACCCTACATTTAAAGCATGGCAAACTTGCCCCACACTAGCTCCTTCCATCTCAGCAGCACTGGCGTTAAAGGTAGTTTTTATCCACTCTTTTTTTTCATTTGAGTTTATAAACTGATCACCACTTGCTATGATTCCTGGAGTTATATTAAGTCCTAAATTTTTAGCAGTTTTAAGGGCTATTTCATTTAATTTTTTGTCAGTTTCTACAAATATAGGACTTCCTGGCACGAAACCATACGGATGTCCAAAGGCGGTAATATCAAGATCGTGTTGGACTACGCTTGTAGCATAGAGTATATCGCCTATTTTAAGTCCTTCTTTTAAAGCCCCCGCAACTCCTGTAAAAAGCAAAATCTGAGCTTTGAATTTCTCTATCATAATGGTAGCTGTAAGAGTGGAGTTTACCTTGCCTATTTTAGAATAAGCTATGATTAATTCATGATTTTTAAAATTTGTAATATAAAAGCTATTGTTAGCATAATCTATCTTTTCGCACTCAAATTCATCTAAAAATGGCTCAATCTCTTCTGGCATAGCACCAAGAATTGCTATTTTCATGCGTTCTCCTCGTGAAATTTCATAAACTCATCTAAGCTTTTTGCATCTGTTATGCTAAAGGTTGGTTTATTTGTAATCTTTTTATTTATACCCTTTAAAGTTGTAGCTCCAAATTCAATAAAGCAGTCAATGTTTTGTTCAATATTTAAAATGCTTTGTTTATATAAAACTGGTTTTACGAGTTGATCCTTAAGCAAGGTAAGAGCTTCGTCTTTGGTTGAGTATGGTTTTGAAGTTACATTTGATATAACTGGGCTAAAACTATCTCTAAGAAGTGGTTTTAACTCTTCTACAAGTGCATCACTTGCACTGCTAAGCATCGGACAGTGACTTGATACACTCATATCAAGAACCAAGGCTCTTTTTGCACCTGCATCTTTAAATGTTTTTTCTAAACTTTCAAGATCACTTCTTACTCCAGCTACAACTATTTGACCATCGCTATTGTAATTAGCAGCCCATACTTGCTTGCCATCTTCTCTAGCGCTTTCGCAAATTTCTTCTACAATTGAGTCTTCAAGACCTAATACAACCATCATAGTGGCATTTTTACCTTCACAGGCTTTTTGCATAAGCTCACCACGCTTATTTACTAGCTTTATAGTATCAAGAAGATCTATACCGCCACTTACACCAAGAGCACTAAACTCCCCAAGAGAGTGGCCAAGAGTTAGTTCTGGCTTTAAATTTAAGCTCTCTTCCACAGCAAGGTAGCACATAAAAGAGTTTAAAACAACAGCAGGTTGGGTAAATTTTGAAATTCCAAGATTGTCATTTTTAATAAAAAGCAGTGTTTTAAAATCTATCTTACAAAAATCACTTGCTCTATCTAAAATCTCTCTTGATTGAGTAAAGTTATCATACATATCCTTTCCCATGCCAGGACTTTGAGAGCCCTGACCTGGAAAAATAAAAGCATACTTCATCAGTGGCACCCACATCCATTGCCGCCACAACATTCATGATCTTCATCATGATGGTGGCCACCACAACACTCATGATCATCATCGTGATCACCACATCCACAACTATGCACAACACCATCAGGCATACCAGTTTTTACCTCATTTTCATTTGCTTGTCTATTTTCAATAACTTCAATATCAAATTCTAAATCCATTCCTGCAAAAGGATGATTAAAATCAACCATAACCTCATCATCTCCAATAGCTTTTACTACAACTCTTACAGTTTGACCATTTTCGCCTTCGCCAAAGAGCTCCATACCTTCTTTTAAATCTATACCTGCAAATTCCTCTTTTGGAATAGATTTAATAGCCGAAGCATCATACTCACCAGCTGCATCTTTTGCTAAAATAGTAATAATTTTTTTATCACCATCGCTTAAAGCAAGAACCTCTTCTTCTAATTTTGGCATAATTTGCCCAAGACCAGTTATAAATTTAATCGGTTGTGGGCTCTGTTCTAAAGTAGACTTAGAGTTAAAATCCCTAAGCACATATGACATTGTTATTGTTCTATTTGTCATAATTTCTCCTAATAAAATAAATTTCTTAATTTTAGCATATAAAAGAAAATATGCTATTTACTGTTTAGTGATTTTGCTTGTGAGCTATTTGGGTATTTTGTTTTTAAATATGTATAAAATTTATCAGCATTTGCTTTATCGCCTAATTTTTCCAAAGAAACTCCTGAATTAAGCAAAAGTTCTGGAACATAAGGTGCATTATCACTATTTTTTAAACTATTTTGGTAACTTTTTATAGCATTGGCATATGATTTTTGATTAAATGAAATTTGTCCAAGCATAAAATGAGTTTGTGCTGGCTTATAGTTCTTACTAACTAAATAGTCGTAATAAATCTTAGCATCTTGATATTTTTTTGCTTCAAATAAAGTTTTAGCCTCTTTTTCTATATCAGCTGGCTTCATATCATCAAAGCCAACAACTTTTTTAGGAGCATTTGCTACTTGATTATTAGATGGCTTTTTAGAATCTGAGCTATTTAAAATCTGCGGCTGTGATATATTTTCTTTGTTTTCTGTTTTTGCTACTGGACTAGAATTTTTTTTTACACTACTTTGAATATTAAGTTTTTGATTTATAGTCTCTATTTGCTTTTTAAGTTCGTTAATATCCCTTTTTAGGCTATCAATATCGCTTTTACCAGCAACTGAAGTATTTGAATTTGCAAGGTTGCTAACTTTTCCAGTTGTTCTTATTTCAAGATCTGAAACTCTACTTTCAAGTTTTGATACTTGGTTTTGAGAACCTTCAACCACGCTTCTTAGTCCTATCATGTCCTCTTCTTGTGATTTTTGTTGAGCAATAATTTGGTCAATTCTTTTTTTGCTATCAAGAAGAACTTGCTCATTTTCTGTTAAACCGTAAGGATTTGTTGAGGCAATATTACCAGCACCAAAAACAGAAACTTCCTCTGAAAAAGAGAAGGTAACCCCAAGAAGGGTTACCAAAAAGATAATTTTTTTCATATATTTAGTATGAAACTCTAAATTCGCTTCTTCTATTTTGAGCATCGCAAGATTTTGATCTTTCAGTACATACTGGATTGCTCTCACCAAAGCTTACAACATCAATTCTTGATGGATTAACGCCTTCAAATACTAAAGCATCTTTAGCTGCTTTAGCTCTTTTTAAACCAAGAGCGTAGTTATACTCATCTGTACCCCACTCATCACAGTTACCCTCAACTTTAATCTTAAGAGCTTGTGCACCAGCTTGATTAAATAGTGCTGCGTTATTGTTTGCCGCTACTTTACCTTGAGCATCTACATTATATTTATCAAATGCAAAATATACATTCTGAACTTGACCTTGAATTTGATTAGCAAGTGCTGCAAGTCTTTCTGCATCTGTCATCACCACACCAGTTTGTGCAACTTCTGGCTCTTTTTTGCTACAACCAGCAATCATAAGAGCAACTACTGCAACTGAAGTTAAAACTAACTTTTTCATATCTCCACCTTTATAAAATAAGATTACTCACAATTATATCATAAATTTTAAATAATTACCACAAAATTACCAATCTATTGATTGAATTCTACCAACATTTAATGGAAACTGAAAACTTTTGTTCTCATTTACTCTAATTATACCAACAGCACTTTTGTATCCTGAGTCTTTGATATACATCACACTTCCACCATCGCTTGAAAATCTTGGAAATAAGTTTTTTCCATCAGCTGTTAATTGTCTTATATAATTAGTCTGAGTCGAGATAAGATATAGGTTAAATGATCTATCTGGCTCACGACTAGAATAAACTATATAGTTGCCATTTGTACTAATTGAGTTATTATTTCTTCCATGATATACCATTTGCTCAACTGAGCCACCATTTATATCCGTAGCAAAAACATTTGGATATCCAAGTCTATCACTTACAAAAACAACCCTACTATCGCCATCAACAAAATTTCCACTAACATCAATACCTGGATAGTTTGTTATACGCTTTTTACTTCCGTTTCTTAAATCATATATAAATATATCAGCTTGCTCATCTGGAGCATCCGTTATAAGAAGTTTTGAACCATCACTACTAACATCAGAAGCTACAAGCATACCACTACCTTTATAAATTTTAGTTTTAGAACCACTTGCTAAATCATATCTATAAATTGTTGGGTTTGATCTGTTTTCATAATATGTGTAATAAAATGCACTTTGAGATGCATTTGCCCATTTTGGAAATACATTTAAGCCATCACTTAATAGCCTTTTTGTGTAAGTTAAAGTGTAATCGCCTACATATATATCGCTATCTCTTGCACTTGTATAAACTGAGTAAACTATCATACCATTCATCCAGTCAACATCAGAATATCCTATATTTTTAACTATAGTAGATACTGCTTTGTGTGCTAAAAATGGAAATCTCTCACCACTTTCGCTAAAACTGCCTTCATATAAGGTATTTGAGTTTTCAACTACTTTAACCTTTAAATTTAAACTCGAACTTTTATCACCTGTTAGTTCATATTTTACTACTAAACCGCCACTAAGAGCTGGGTTATTAAATGCATTTTGAAAATAAGCATTTTCAACCTCAAAAGTAGCACCAACTTTTAAATCTCCTGCCATTAGTTTAAAAAACTGATTTTGGAAATTTGAGTCGGCTAAATTTGAACCATCCTCAACTGAAATTTTAGGCAGTGCCACACCTTGGTTAACAATTGTTGTAGTAGCATCATTTGCAAAAAGTGCTATACAAAATGTAACAACAAATAAAATTTTTCTCACTTTAACTCCTCTAGTTGGATTTTTGGAATTGTACTATTGTTTAGTAAATTTATTTTGCTAAGTCCGCCATCTTATAGGTATGAGTAAACGGCTGTCCATTTGGAGGCTTTGGAAAGTTCATACCTTCAAGCTTAGATAGAAAATCTCTAAATTTCTGATTAAACGCTGAGTCATAAGCTAACTGGGTTATTTCATAACTAAGCTTTCCGTTTGGACTAATTGTTATCTTAACCGTTGCATCTTGATTTGGTATGGCTCTATATGATGTCCAAACTCTTGTAAGAATATTTTGGACTTCTCCACGAAATTTATTATAAACTCCTGTTGACATAGTTTTACCTGAAGATTTTTCAGATTTTTTTTCAGATTTTTGAGAACTTGTGCTTTTTTCCTTAGCAACCTTTGTTTCGTTATCACTCTTTTTTCTACTTTGGACAGACTCTTCACTTTTGGCTGCTTCATTGATCTTGGTGCTATTTATATCAGAAAATAGATCAAGTAGTTTTGGTTCTTCTTTGGCAATTTTTATTGGCTCTGTAGAGTCTTGATTTGGAGCGGGTTCTTCTTTTTTAGGTTCTGGTTTTGGTTGTTCTTGTTTTGGTTTTGATGCTTCATCAGGTTTTTTGTGTGTAGTTTTTAATTTTTCTTCTTCAACTTCTTCTTCTGTTTCAGCTTTAATCTCACTTGGCTTTTCTAAAGCATCTTCAGGTGCAGCAGGAATCAAATCATCAATATCTGCGATTGTAACTTGATCTCTTGTTGCGTTAATATCATCCGTATATCTTACATTTTCTAAATTTTGAAAAGCTTTGTTAGATAGATAGAGAACACAAATAAGCGATATTATATATATTGATAAACTTATTATAAAAGATAGGATATCTATAGTTTTTTGCATAGATTATCCAAGAGTTTGTAAAGATACCTTAGAAAAACCAGCTTTTTTAAGAGTTTTTAGCACGAAGACAACATCATCATAAAGCAAAGTCTTATCAGCTTGAATATAAACAGGGGCTTGTAAATTATACTTAGAGATAAGAAGTATAAGATTATCTCCAAATTCATCAAAACTCATTTTACTTCCTGCTATATCAATTATCTTATCTGGTGTAACTCTAACAACTAAATCCTCTGTTTTTTCAGTAGAAATTTGTTTCTTTGACCCAATTGGCAAAAGAATATTCTCTTCATATATAACAGCTGGAGTTGTGACCATTAAAATAGCTAACAAAACGAGCATAATATCGACAAGCGGAGTTATATTTAACTCTGGCTTTTCGTCAAAATCATACATCAAATCTCTCACTACTATTTCTAGAATTTAAAAGTATCACATCAGCGGATCTATTTATAACGCTCATTATTTCATAAGATTTTCTCTTTAAAAGAAGGTGAAAAGTGTAAGCTGGTATTGCTACAAAAATTCCAGCACCTGTTGCAACTAGTGCCTCACTAATAGCTGGAGCGATAACACTAAGACCTGCATCCCCAGCACCCATCTTTGCAAATGTCTCAAGTATTGCTACAACTGTACCAAAAAGTCCTATAAAAGGAGAAGTTGATGCTATAATTGAAAGCCAAGTAAGTCCCGAAGTTGAGCTTTTTTCCGCCATTGCTATACAGACATTTAACTTCTCTTTTGATGCAAAGCCTGTTGCACACTTTTTAAGAACTGTAGGAGTGTTTGTAACTTTAGCACCCAAAAGAAGTGAGTCCAAAGCTTTAGACTCACTATTTAGCCAAGAATTTAGCGTTATCATCTTTGAAATCAAAATCGTAAATGTAGCTATAAAATATGCAGATAACCAAATAAGTACAAATATCGTAATAAATGCACTTCTTGAAATATAAGCTAGTAAAATGTCTATAAATTCCACTTAAATACTCTCTTATAAGTTATCAAGTCTAGCTATAGTTGCAGCATAAGCTGTACTTTCACTACCCATAGACTCTATTAGCTCTTTAGCCTTTTCAATAGCTTGTGCTATTTTACCATCTTTTTTACCACCGATATATACTGCACCATCAGCAAGAACGGTAACTTTTTCTTCAGAGACTTTTAGATATCCCCAGTTAATAGCTACTCTTTCTATATCACCATTTAAATCAGTGACTTCAATAAGTCCTGTATCAAGCAAAGTTACAAGTGATGCATGATTTGGCAAGATGCCAAGCTCGCCTTCGCTTCCTGGAAATTGAGCTTCTTTGACATCGCCACTAAAAATCATACCTTTTGGGGTAACTATCTCAAGTATAAATTTATTTTTCATAGATTATCCTTTAAGCTTTTCAGCCTTAGCTATAACCTCGTCAATATTTCCAACCATGTAAAATGCATTCTCTGGAAGGTCATCATATTTACCATCTAGGATACCTTTAAATCCTGCGATTGTCTCTTCAAGAGAGATATATTTTCCTGGGCTTCCTGTGAAAACCTCAGCAACAAAGAATGGTTGAGATAGATATCTTTCAATCTTTCTAGCTCTTTCAACAACTTGTTTGTCTTCTTCGCTAAGCTCATCCATACCAAGAATTGCTATGATATCTTGAAGATCTTTATACTTTTGAAGTATCATTTGAACTCCACGAGCCACCTTATAGTGCTCTTCTCCTACAATTTGCGGATCAAGCATCCTTGAAGTTGAGTCAAGTGGATCAACTGCTGGATAAATTCCCTTTTCAGCAATAGCTCTATTAAGAACAGTTGTAGCATCAAGATGAGCAAAAACAACTGCTGGAGCAGGGTCAGTAAGGTCATCAGCTGGAACATAAACAGCCTGAACTGATGTAATAGAACCCTTCTTAGTCGTTGTAATTCTTTCTTGAAGTTTACCCATCTCACTAGCTAAAGTTGGCTGATAACCAACAGCTGATGGAATTCTACCAAGCAAAGCTGACATCTCTGAACCTGATTGTGAGAATCTAAAGATGTTATCAATAAACATCAAAACATCTAGTCCCATCTCATCTCTGAAATATTCAGCCATTGTAAGACCTGTGAAAGCGATTCTATTTCTTGCCCCCGGTGGCTCATTCATTTGACCATAGCATAAGGCGACTTTATCTAAAACACCACTCTCTTTCATCTCATTATATAAGTCATTACCCTCTCTTGTTCTTTCACCAACACCAGCAAAGATTGAGTAGCCGCTGTGCTTATAAGCAACATTATGGATAAGTTCCATAATAATAACAGTTTTACCAACACCGGCACCACCAAATAATCCGACTTTTCCACCTTTTGCGTACGGAGCTAAAAGATCTACTACTTTAATACCAGTTTCGAAAATTTCACTCTTTGTTCCTTGATCTTTAAATGCTGGTGGGTCTCTATGGATCGACCATTTTTCTTGAGCATTAACCTCTTCACCATCATCAATAACATCACCAACAACATTGAAAATTCTTCCAAGAACCTCTGGACCAACTGGAACTGATATCGGTGCTCCTAGAGCAACTGCTTCTAGTCCTCTACTCAAACCATCACTTGTATCCATGGCAATAGTTCTAACTTTATTATCTCCAAGTTGAGCAGCAACTTCTAAAATAAGCTTCCTTTGTTCACCCTCAACTTCAAAGTTAACCTCAATAGCTTCATTAATCTGTGGCAGATAATCACTAAAAGCAATATCTACAACAGGACCTAAAACTTGACTAATTATACCTTTCATCTACTCTCCTTATTTAATCGCTTCAACACCACTGATAATCTCAATAAGCTCAGTTGTAATAGAACCTTGTCTTGCTTTATTGTAGGCAAGATTTAGCTCAGCAACTCTTTGTTTTGCATTATTTGTAGCATTATCCATTGCTGTCATTCTAGCGCTATGTTCACCCGCTAAACTATCTATCAACGCATAATACATACTATACTCAATGTATTTAACCATAAGATCTTCTAAAATCTTAACTGCATTATCAGCTGGTTCAAATTCTATCAAAGAGTTTTCAAATTTATTACTCTTATCAACTACTGGTGGCTCTATAGGGGCAATTGTGTTGATTCTTATCTCTTGAACGATCATATTTTTATAACCGTTATGAACTAGAATAATCTTATCTGTTTTACCACTTTTAAAATCATCAACCGCCTCTTTAATAATATCTTCAGCTTTTTCATATGTAGGTGCTGAGCTTACTCCGATGTAAGATTTATATATCTCAACCCCTTGAAATCTAAAATACTCAATACCCTTTTTACCAACTGCCCTAAGTCTTACTTTAACCTTTTGGTCTTGATACTCTTTTATCATATTTCTTACAGTTTTTATAGTGTGAGCATTAAAACCACCACAAAGTCCCTTATCAGCAGTTACAAATAAAATATCAACTATCTTAACATCAGCTGAGGTATTAAATAGTTTGCTAAGTTCACCATCTTGCGGTACGCTATCTGCGTAGTGGGCTATCTCACTTAAGACCTCGTTTATCTTAATAGCATAAGCACTTGACTGAATAGCTGCTTCTTTAGCTCTTTTTAACTTGACATTAGAGACAAGTTTCATAGCCTTAGTAGTTTTTTCAGTGTTTTTTACGCTCTTAATCTGAAGTTTAATATCTTTTAAATTTGCCATTTTATAGCCTTACTCTGCAGAAAATGTCGCTTTAAACTCATTTAATGCTTTTGCTAGAGTTTCTTCAGTATCTTTATCCATAGCTTTTTTAGTTCTTATGGTTTCAAAAACTTCTGGGAATCTAGCTTCAATAAAAGGATAAAGCTCAGCTTCAAATTTTCCTATAGCAGAAGCTGGAATATCATCTAAAAAGCCATTTGTTCCTGCGTAAATTATAACAGTTTGTTTCTCAACCGCTAAAGGCGAATAAGGGGGTTGTTTTAAAACTTCAACCATTCTAGTTCCGCGATCTAGCTGTTTTCTTGTAGTCTCATCAAGATCACTTGCAAACTGAGCAAATGCTTGAAGCTCACGGTATTGTGCAAGATCAAGTCTTAAAGTTCCAGAAACCTTTTTGATAGCTTTAATTTGAGCAGAACCACCAACACGGCTAACTGATAAACCTACGTTAATAGCTGGTCTAACACCTGAGTTGAATAGACCTGTCTCAAGGAAAATTTGACCATCAGTAATGGATATAACGTTTGTTGGAATATATGCTGAAACATCTCCTGCTTGGGTTTCAATAATAGGTAGAGCAGTTAAACTTCCAGCTCCAAGTTCATCACTTAGCTTACTAGCTCTTTCAAGTAGTCTTGAGTGTAAGTAAAAAACATCTCCTGGATAAGCTTCACGACCTGGTGGGCGTCTAAGAATAAGTGATAACTCACGATAAGCAACAGCGTGTTTACTTAAATCATCATAAATAATAAGTGCGTGTCTTGCATTATCTCTAAAGTACTCACCCATTGTACAACCAGAATATGGTGCAAGGTATTGAAGAGATGCTGCTTCACTAGCACCAGCATTAACTACTATAGTATAGTCCATAGCACCATACTCTTCTAATCTTTTAACTGTTTGAGCTACAGTTGATTGTTTTTGACCAATAGCAACATATATACAAATTACATCTTGACCTTTTTGATTAATGATAGTATCAACTGCTATTGTTGTTTTACCTGTTTGTCTATCGCCGATAATAAGCTCTCTTTGTCCTCTTCCGATTGGAACAAGAGCGTCAATTGCTTTTACACCTGTTTGAAGTGGTTCATGAACTGACTTTCTAGCCATAATGCCTTTAGCCTTTTCTTCAACAAACCTATACTCTTTTGCTTCAATCTCTCCTTTGCCATCGATTGGTTCACCAAGAGCATTTACAACTCTTCCTATCATAGCATCACCTACTGGAACTTGAAGAAGTTTGCCTAATCTTTTAACACTACCGCCTTCTGCAATACCCTCCATAGACCCAAGAATAATAACACCAACTGAGTCCTCTTCTAAGCTAAGTGCCATACCTTGAGTTCCATTTTCAAACTCAACCATTTCATTTAACATTACATTTTTAAGACCATAAACACTTGCAACACCATCTGCAACTGTAATGATTTTACCTGTCTCTTCGATATTGATATCAATATCGAACTGCTCAATGCGCTCTTTTATAATCGCACTAATCTCATCAGCTTTAATCTTCACTCTATCTCCTTATATTGCTTTTAATATATATTCACTAATGCCTTGTTTTAGCCTATCTAGCGAAAAACTTATCTCCGAACCAAGACTTTCTAGATCAATCTTAACACCATTGTAATCTGACTTTTTATAATTAAGTGAAATTTTAGAGTCAAATTTCTTTGATAGCAGGCTTTCAAGCTCTTCAATCTGCTGGCTACTTATACTATCTTTTGAGTATATAGTTCCACTATACTCATTTTTACTAGATGAAATCCTAAAATTAATACCATTTAAAATTTTAGGTATTAAAACAAGTCTTGAGTTTTTAGAAAGTATTTTGATCAAATTTTGAAATTTCTCATCACTATCCTTTACCAAAGATAGAACCAACTCCTCTTTTTTAGCATCATCAACTAAAGGGGAATTTATGATACCACTAAATTTATTATCTTTAAAAGCTGTAGCGATAACTTCTAAATTTGATATAGCTTTATCAAGTTCACTTTTATCAAAAGAGCTTAAAATCGCTGCTATGTATTTATCTGAAATAACTTTACTCATTAGCTAGCCTTCTTATTAATAATAGATACAAGTTCATCTTGGCTAAGAGAGATACTCTCATCATTAAGAGTTTCATTTAAAATCTCACTCACAATCTCTTTTGTTGCTCTACTACTTTCAAACTCTTTTTTACTCTCATAAGCTTTTTCTAAACTACTAAACTCATAAGCAATATTTTCTTTACTCTTCTCTTTTGCACTTATTATCTCTTTTTTAGCTGCATCAATTAGGTTTTCACCTCTTGTTTTAGCAATTTCTACATCTTTTTGAGCTTGAATTTTTTTCTCTTTTGACTCTTTTAGTTTGATTTCGATATCTTCTAAGCTTTTTGCTATTCTAGCAATCCTATCATCATAAGCTTTTTTTGCAATATCTTTAAGAAGGTAAAACAAAATTCCAAAAAATACTATAAAGTTAAATGTTCTTGGGATGAAATCATAATTTTTCTCACCGCCGTCAGCTGAAGCTAGGATAATCGTTGGCACAATAAGTAAAGCTAGATATAAAATTTTTCCCATATTAAATCCTTGCCATTTTCTCTTTTATACTAGATCTAAAAACTGGAATGCTTGCTTTAAGACTCTCTTTAAGCTCTACTTTTTCCTTTTCTAGTTCTTGTAAATACTTACTAAAATCATCTTCTAGGCTATCTTTTTTAGCCTTGATCTCCTCGGCCTCATCTGCTTCTATTTGGCTAAGACCATCCTGCCTAACAGTTGCTGCTTCGTTTCTGGCTTTAGTAAGAATATCCTCGATCTCTTTAGCTTCAGAGTCTACTTCAGCTAAATTTTTATTAGCTGCGTCCTCATCTCGCTTGATAGCCGCATCTCTTGCATCCATAAAAGCTAGCAAAGGTTGGTAAAGCCGTCTATTTAGGTAACCAACAAGAGCTATAAAAACGATTATGGTCAAAATAAATGCACTAACATCTATCTGAATCATATATTCTCCTTGATCATACAAAATCGTGCTATTCTACAATAACTTTAATGAAAAAAAGCTAAATTTAGCTAATTTTATCTATTAAATCTTGAATTTGTTTTGTTTCCTTAAATTCTATTGATACTTTTTTATCTTTAATTGACACTTTACCATATCTATCAAGCGATGATTTAAGGTTTTTAATAGAACTTTTAAATTCTTCGCTTGCAAACTCTTTTTTCTTTGGTTTATCACTATTTTTTAGCCTTTTTACTAAATTCTCAGTATCTCTTACTGTTAGCTTTTGACCGATTATTGTATTTAAAATTTTAATCTCATCATCACTTTTAAGACCTACTAAAACCTTAGCGTGGCCTTGAGAAATTTTACCTAAATTTAGAGCTTCTTTGGTCTCTTTTGTTAAATTTAAAAGCCTTAGTGTATTTGTGATTTGTGAGCGAGATTTTTTAATGATGTCAGAAAGATCATCTTGAGTTATTTTATACTCGTCAATTAGCTCTTTATAAGAATTTGCAAGTTCGATAGGATTTAAATTTTCACGCTGAATATTTTCAATCAAAGCTAGCTCTCTTAAATTTTGAGACTCGATATCAGCAACTATGGCTTTTATGGTTTTATCACCTAGAAGTTTAGTTGCTCTAAGGCGTCTTTCACCAGCTATTAATACATATTCGCCATCTTTTTCAAATACAATGATTGGCTGGATAAGACCATGTCTTTGTATGCTTTGACTTAGCTCTTTTAGTGCTTCTTCATCGAAATTTTGACGAGGTTGGTATGGATTTGGCTTTATTTTACTAACTTCTATATCAATAACCATATCTTTATTAGCACCACTTTCAAATTCTTTAGTATATGCTATTTCTACATCTCCTAAAATAGCATCAAGACCCCTACCAAGTGCGCTTTTTTTATTTTTTGCCATACTTACTCCATTATACAATTAGCTAAGCTTTGATAAGCAGCAGATCCAGCTGATTTTGCATCATATAAGATCACAGGTTTACCAAAGCTTGGACTTTCTGCTAGTTTAACATTTCTAGGAACTACTACAAAACCATGCTCGTTGTTGCTTTTAAAAAGTTTGTTTTCAAAGTGCTGCTTTAGGTTATCAACTGTCTCTTTTGAAAGGTTATTTTGACTACTATACATTGTTGGCAAAAAGCCTTTAATGGCAAGTTTTGGATTTGTAGTTTTTTTTACAACTTTGATTGTATTTAGTATCAAAGCTAGTCCTTCGAGTGCATAAAACTCACACTGTATCGGGATGATAACACTATCGCTTGCAGTTAGTGCATTTACTGTTATACTTCCAAGAGTTGGTGGTGAATCAAGTATTATGTAGTCATATTTACTTAAAACTTCACTGATTTTATTTTTTAAAACTAGTTTGAAATTTCCACCTTGTTCTGAGAATTCTTGCTCAATTCCAACAAGTCCGATATTTGAAGGTACCATATCAAGGGTTTTTATCTCGGTTTTTAAAATCACATCTGAAATCTTTTTTTGACCAATTAAAACATGATAGATATTGTACTCGTAATCATTTCTATTAAAGCCAAGTCCTGTTGTAGCATTTGCTTGTGGGTCTATATCGATAATAAGCACCTTTTTACCAGCAACTGCTAAAGATGCGGAGAGATTTACTGCTGTTGTTGTCTTGCCAACTCCGCCTTTTTGATTGGCAATTGTTATAACTTCACTCATCTTAAACTATATACCTTTTTGTTATTTATCACTACTGAACCATCATTTAAAAGAACTGCATCTTTTAAACTACTCTCTTTATCATCCACATGAGCGGTAAAATTTCGTGACTTTTCAAATTCTACCAAAAACTTACTAAAAATTTGCTTCCATGAGAATTTATTTTTTAATAATTCCAAATACCCCATAGCAATGGAATTTTGAGTTAAACTAATGTCAAGTTTATCCGCAAAAATGGGGCTTTTTGCTAAATTTATCCCTATTCCACAAATATAAATGTCCTTTATCTTTGTAGTTATAACTCCACCTATTTTTTTATCATTTATATAAAGATCATTTGGCCATTTTAACCAAACTTTGGAACCTAAATTTGATAAATACTCCTTCATAATATATGCAAAATATATGCTTATGGAATTTGGTGGAATATCATTTGGTAAATCCTTAGAGCTTACGCAAAATGAAAAATGTAAATTCTCTTCTAAGCTTTTCCACTCATTTCCCCTGCTGCCAACTCCTGCGGTTTGAAATTTTGCTACAATAGCATGCGGTGGGCTAACCACGCCACACTTTATAGCCTCTATAAGATCTAACTGAGTGGATTTTGTGCTATCAATAAATTCTATCACCAACTTTTAGCCTCTTGCCATTTATATACTCTTTAGCTTTTAAAGGCTTTTTAGCCGCCTCTTGAATCTCGTAAATTTCTAAACTACCACCACTAAATCCAATAGTAAAACTATCATCTTTTATATCTAAAATTTCACCTAAATTTCCTGAAATTTGAGCTTTTTTTGCACTTAAAATTTTAGTACCATCTTCTAAAAATATCCCAGGCCATGGAGTGTATGCTCTAAGCTTTTGTTCAACTTCTATAATATCATCACTAAATTTAACTAATCCATCGCTTTTTTTAACCTTACCACATTTTGAACTCAAGGCGTTAAATTGTGCAATAGGGTTAATATCATTAAAATTTCTTAAAGTTTTAAGCGCTAAATTTGCTGCCACATCTGCTAAAATTTCAAAAACTTCATTTGATGATTTATCTTTGATATCAACAAAACTAAACGCTAGCATATCGCCATCATCAAGCCCTTCACTCATGCTCATAGCCGTTACGCCACTTAAATTTTCACCTTGTAAAATCGCTTCTTGAATTGGGCTAGCACCTCTAAATTTAGGAAGTATTGAAGCGTGTAAATTTATACAATGAGTTATATCAAGAATGCTTTTTGGCAAAATTTGACCATATGCTGCTACGATGATATAGTCAGGCTTGAAAGCTGAAATTTGATCTTTTATGCCATCATCTTTTAAATTTATGGGCTGGAAAACTGGTATATTTTTTTCTAATGCATAAGTTTTTACAACAGGTGGAGTTATCACTTTTTTTCTGCCGACTGGTTTATCTGGTTGAGTATAAACAGCTACAACTTCAAACTCGCTTTCTACCAAAGCTTTAAGTATAGTTAAGGCATAATCAGGAGTGCCCATAAAAATGACTTTTTTACTCATTTTTGCCCTTAAATAGTGTCCCGCCGATTTGCTTTTGATCCATTAAAAAAGTTGTCGCAACAGTTAAATCAAACCCGCTTGCTAAAAACATATCTAAATTCTTTTCCATTAAAAAGTCAGCTGCTTTTAGCTTTGTAACAATACCACCACTTCCAAAATCACTTCCAGCTTCTGCTTTTTGTGAAAGCTCTTCTTTTGTAAGATTAAAAACAGTTTTTCTAATAGTTGCGCTCTTGTCAAATCTTGGATCAGCTGTATAATACCCATCAATATCACTTAAAATCACAAGCATATCAGCACCAAAATAGTGAGCCACACTCGCACTTAAACGGTCATTATCACCAAATAAAATCTCTTCAATTCCTATAGTGTCATTTTCATTTATTATGGGTAAAATTTTATGTTCACAAAGTTTATCAATGACATTTTTAGCGTACTGGGTCTTTTTTCTTGAGTCAAAATCACTTGCAGTTAGCAAAATTTGAGCTACATTTATGCCGCGATTTTTCATCAAATTTTCGTAAATTTCCATTAAATACGGCTGACCTATGGCAGCCAAAGCTTGACGATTTGTAATGCTATCTTTTTTAATATCAACTATGGTTCTAGCCACAGCAATAGCACCTGAACTAACTAAAATAATCTCATATTTAGTAAAAACTTTAGCCAAAAACCCACAAAGAGCTTCAAATCTTTTATGACTTATGGTGCTATTTTCACAAAGAACATGTGAGCCTACTTTTATAACAACTCTTTTCAAATTTACTTCCTTTTAAAAAAGAGATTATAACAAAATAAGCTTATAAATTTATAACTCTAAAAAGATCGTATTTTAACTCTTTAAGTCCTTGGTTGGTTGCACTTGATATCATATCTACAAAGATTGGTTTTGTGGAGTCTAGCTCGTCTAAATTTTGTGCTTTTTCAAAGTTAAAATCTTTTAAAAATTTGGCATAAATCTCATCTTTATTTTCGCTAGCATCGCTTTTTGTAAGAGCGATGGCAAATTTGGACTTTGCCAAATTTGGACTAAATTTTTCTATCTCAACCCTGAGTGCTTCATACTGAGTTTTAAGATCTCGGTAATTTGTCATATCTATCATAAATAAAAGAACTTTTGTTCGCTCTATATGGCGTAAAAATTTAAGTCCCAAACCACGCCCATCGCTTGCTCCTTCGATAATACCTGGAATATCAGCCATAACAAAGCTATCAAATTCTCCCACATTTACCATTCCAAGTTGTGGGGTAAGAGTTGTAAATTCATAGTTTGCTATCTCAGGTTTAGCGTTTGATAAAGTTGAAATAAGTGTTGATTTTCCAACATTTGGAAACCCAACAAGACCTACATCGGCGATTAGTTTTAACTCTAGTTTGACATTTGCTTTTTCGCCTTCAAGACCTGGCTGAGCATAAGTTGGGCGTTGATTAATAGAGTTTTTGAAGTGAGTATTGCCAAGACCGCCTTTGCCACCTTTTAAAAACAAAACCTCTTTGCCATCTTCAACTAAATCAAACAAAATCTCATTAGTATCACTATCAATCACTAAAGTTCCAGGCGGAACTACAAGCGTTAGTCTTTCGCCATTTTTGCCAGTCATATTTTTACCCATTCCAGGTTCACCATTTTGGGCCTGAAATTTAGTTTTACCTTTATAAAATCTTAAAGTATGAGAGTTGTTATCCACCTTAAAGTAAACATCACCACCATCGCCACCATCTCCGCCATTTGGACCGCCTAGTTGGATGTATTTTTCACGCCTAAAGCTTGAACACCCTGCTCCACCTTTTCCAGCCTTGACGCTAAATTTCACACTATCAACAAACATAATAAAACCTTAAAAATTTATAAAAGTAAAAAGAGAAAAAGGGGCTAAATTTTGCCCCTTAAAATATGAGTTAAGCTTCTGGATAAACAGATACTTTTTTTCTATCTTTGCCAAATCTTTCAAATTTAACAAAGCCATCACTTAGAGCAAAAAGAGTATGATCTCTACCAATACCTACATTTTCGCCTGCATGAGTTGCTGTGCCTCTTTGGCGGATGATGATATTTCCAGCTCTTACAAACTCGCCACCAAATTTCTTAACACCCAACCTTCTTCCTATGGAATCACGGTTATTTTGGGTTGAACCTTGACCTTTTTTGTGTGCCATCTCTTCTCCTTATCCAACTATGCTTGTAACTTTTACGCGAGTATACTCTCTTCTAAAACCGCGTTTAAGTTTTGAGTCTTTTCTTCTTCGTTTTTTATAGATAACGACTTTTTTATCTTTACCTAAATTTACAACTTCTAAGACAACTTTAGCACCCTCAACAAATGGCGCTCCTACCTTTAACTCACCGTCATTTATAGCTAACACATCGCTAACTTCTACGGTATCTTTTTTCTCAGCTTCAAAGCGGTCTAAATTTAGGTAATCACCCTCACTTACTTTGTACTGCTTTCCGCTGTGTTTAATAATAGCATACTTCACTGCTAATCCTTTAAAATTTTGGTAGTACCTAAAAGCATTTCTAAATTTATAGAAAATTTTGGGAGCTTGTAGGTTTGTAAAGGGGTAATTATACTATTTTTTACTTAAAGAGTGCTTATTTAATGAAATTTAATTAGGAATTTCGCCCCTTAAGGAGCGAAATCTAAAGCTTAATAATCAAGCTCTGGTTTTGGTGTTTTATCTGTTGAAATAGGAAGGATAGGATATACTATTTCAGGCATTTTACCATTTAATGCATCAAAGAATGTTGAGATGCTTTTTGCATCTTGATCTGAAATTTCTATGCCTAATTGAACGCTTCCCATCTCTTTGATAGCTTCTTCAACTGTCCAAATAGCACCGTTGTGAAAATAAGGTCTAGTCATTTTTACATTTCTAAGAGGTGGTGTTTTAACCATACCATTTGCATCACCTTTAAAGTCACCAATATCTGCAAATTTATATTTATTTGCAAGAGCAAATGTCTGCATATTTCCACCTAAATTTATGTCATTATGACAGGTTGCACAGCCTTTTTCTAAGAATAGATCAAGACCTTTTTTCTCATCATCACTTAGTGCTTTATAGTCACCATTCATAAAATCATCAAATCTTGATGGAGTATTAAGTGTTCTTTCAAAAATACCAATACTTGTAGTAACTAAATCAAAGCTAATCTTCACATCATCACCATAAGCTTTTTTAAACATATCAACATACTCAGGCATTGAGTTTACAACTGCTTCTATGTGTTCTGGAGTTGCTGCCATCTCAACCATAGATGTTGCTGGTCCTGCTGCTTGTTCTGCTAAGTGAGCAGCTCTTCCGTCCCAAAACTGAACTGTGTTAAATACTGAGTTAAAAACTGTCGGTGAATTAAGATGGTGTGGGTTTGGTGACCATTTATGCCCTGTTGAGGCTGGAATATTATCACTTCCACCATAACCTAAATTATGACAGGTGTTACAGCTAATGATTCCACTTCTTGAAAGTCTTGGATCAAAGTAAAGCACTTTACCAAGTTCTACTCTTTCGTTAGTTAGTGGAAATTCTTTAGCATCTGGTGCTTTTTCCTCTGCTAGCTTTAAAATATCTGCTGGATCTTTTGGAAATGCAACTAGCCCAAAACTTTTTGCTTTTTCTACAAGTTCTGCACTTGCAAGACCTGCTGTAGCTAGCAATGCTGAGCATACGATAACTGATAAAAATCTCATTTTTACTCCTTTATATTTGAATTCGTAACGATTATATAATATATTTGTTAACTAAGTGTTAAAATACAAAAATTCAATTAAATTTTCTTAAATAATAAAATTTATATAAGATTTAAAATCAAACAAAGCTCAATTGGTTTTGATTATGCAAAATTTAACTATAGATTTTATTTTAAAAAATCAAAGCATAACTCTAAATTTGGTATAAATTATTTTACAAATCTATAAATTTATATCTAAACTTTAAAATAATAAAATTATCAATCAGTTATATTTTAAAAGTTTAAAGCCTAAAATTTAAATTTCAGGCTTTAAGGCTAGCTTAGTAGCTTGTGATATCTACATTTACGCGTCTATTTGGTGCTAGACATTGGATTAATTCATTTTTAGAAAGTTTTGAGTCGCACTCTTTTACAGGTTCGCTCTCTCCAGCTCCTAAAGTTTTGATTTTATCTTTAGCGATGCCGTTTTTTACAAACTCGTTTTTAACTGCATTAGCTCTTTTTTGTGATAAATTTAGGTTTGACTTTTCACTACCGATTAGATCTGTATGACCAACAATCACAATCTCTTTTATATTTTCTTTACCAAATTTATTCACTAAATTTGCTATTTCCTTTTTGCCATCTTGTTTTAAATTTGCACTTGCGAAGTTAAATAAAAAATCCCCCGATAACTCAAAACTCTCTTTTTTATCTTTTTTGTTTATGAAATCTTCACAAATTTGATCTTTCCAAAACAGACTTGCGACTTTATAAGTGTCAAAGTCAAAGACGATTTTATACTGGCAAATCAGATCTTTATCACCAGCTTTTTCTTTAAGATTAAAAAGATAATCCCACTCCACAACATACGCTAGACCTGCCGCAAAGTGTGGGGTGCCTATGAGTTTTCTTATCTCATCTTTACTCATATCAACTTCTATCTTTCTAAGGTTTTCTAAATTTACCTCTAATGGTTTATTGTAAATACTTTTACTTTCTTTTGGAAAAGTTACTTCATCCTTTGTCATAATGCCATCTTTTGGAACTTTTGTACTTGATTTAGTTGTGCAACCTTGTAAAAAAATAACTCCTATTATAACTAATACAATTAGTGAAAGTTTTTTCATATTTTTATCCTTTTTAAATTTTAAAAGGGCTTAAAAGCCCTTTTTTAGAAATGGTAGCCCACTGATAGTGCAGCTCCAGCCTTTTCTTGTGAGTCATAACTTGCACTTCCTTTAAATACCCACTTGCCATCATCGCTCATTTTTGATAAGCCTATAGCCATAGCAGACTCCCCATCATAGAAGCCACTGCCTAAACTTATCATGCCTTTTCCAGGAATTGTTGATTGCGGTATATTTCCTATAGCCATAGCAGATGCTGTTCCAGCACTTGCATCTTTTTTATACTCGCCAAGTTTGTTGTAAACATCGCCTAGACGATTGTTTAAATATCCTAAATTTACAGCATCATTTTTAAATACTGGATCTGCTACATTGCTTATAGTTCTTTGGGTTAGAACTGCATTACCTCTCTCATCTTTGGTTACTCCACCAACTGAGACTGTGTTTTCTCTATATAGAGGTTTACCATCTTGTGTGGTACCTATATGAGTAGTTGATCCTGGCCCTATAGCTACTGAGTTACTACCTGTATAGCCTTTTACATTGCCTTTTCCTGCTTCTGATTTTGGTAAGTTACTTTCATTATTTGCACTTATCCATTGAGCACTTTGACTGATTTGTTGAACAGCTTTAAGTTGAGCGACGTTGACCGCATCAGAATCTTCTAAACCTGCAGCTACACCTGTGATTTGACGAGTAATAACTTTTCCTTTATCATCTGTTCCACCAACAGCTACTGCACCAGCAGTTGCCAACCAAGTAGGATCTGTTTTTGTGGATGCCGCATTCGTACTTATGTCATATCCTGATATTTTACCAACTTCTCTATTAGAAGCTGAACCAGAACCAAGAGCTACACCACCATCAACAGTAACTTTTGTACCCTCGCCTAATGCAACAGAGTTTGATGATGTAATCTCAGCATTGTTTCCTAAGATAAAGTTATTAGAAGTAGCCGAGTCTTTCATTTTATTGTTATTACCAACCGAGTAAGAATCACTAGAATCTATTATGCTTGGATCACCTATAGCACCTGAGTTTTTACCCCTGACTATGTTGCCATATCCTATCGATATAGTATTTTCAGCTAGGGCCTGAGCACCAGTTCCTATAGCGATAGCATGTTTAGCATTATCTCCAACTTCTGCTTTCATACCAACTGCTATACCGCCATATGATCCAGCACTTGAATCGTTTGGATCTTTTGGTTTTTCTATTTGACCAACTGGTTTTTCTTTACTATTAACATGGAAGAATTTTGTTCCTTGCTTGTTAATATTATTGATAGCTTGAATAATGTTAGTATTTTTAACTTCATCTTGACCTGAAGCTGCGTTTGTAGTTAGGGCTTCTTTTCCATCATCAGTTAACTCACCATTATTATCAACAAATTTAATATCATTACCCTTTTTATTTTTTATTGGGTTTCCATCTTTATCTTTTGGATTTCCACCTATAATGTTGTTGATATTATTTGATATATTTGTGATATTTGTGACTTTACTATCAACACTAGCTAAATCACCAATAGTTGCAGCATTACTTGCTTCAGTAGGCATTTTAGACTGATCATTTTCAGCTTCTTTAATTGCTTTTTTGATATCATCTAGTGTTTTATCACCCAATCCACTTGCTAAATTTGTAAGTTTTTTATTGCCACCATTGATGCCATCTTTTGTTACGCTAGGACCAGTTGTACCATCTGAATTTGTAATTTTTAAACCATCTTTATCAAGTGTGATTTTTGAATCCAAACCTTCACCACCGAAAGATATTTTATCATTAAGTGATATTTTTACGATACCATCACCATCTACTGAAGTTTTGATATTTTTACCATCACCATTTATGGTAAGTGTGTTATCTTTAAGTTGTGTTGTCTGTTCATCATCTGCTGCAAATTTGATTTTACCAACAGCTGAAGATCCTGTATTGTTTTCAAGCTTTGCAAGTCTTTCAACTAAAGATGAATCTGGTTTACCACTTTCTACTGATGGAAGTTTAATATCATCAATACCTTTTAATGTTACACCTTTATTTTGATCTTTACCAGTAAATTTAAGTGTATTTCCATCTTCACCGTCTTGACCATCTTTACCTTGAGTGATTTTTATACCAGTTTCTGGTTTTCCTTCTTCTCCACCGATTGTTATTCCATCAAATCTTGGGGTTTTTGCCATTAGTAAATTTATACTTCCATCTTTATTTATAGAAGTAGCTAGATTTTCACCACTTAAATTTGCTAATTTCTCATTTGAAGTACCACCTATTTTTATAGTTGAACCAAGTTTGTGATTAACTCTAGTATCTGTTGCACCAGTAGCTGTTAAATTTCCTTCAGTATAGAAGCCTTTATTTATAGCAGCAGCTAGATCATTTACAGCTTCAAGATATGTTTTTGGCTCATTAGATGTTGTTGTAGTTTCAGGTTTGCCATCACTGCCTATAGTTGGTTTACCATTATTATCAAGCTTAACTGTCTCTATACCTGTAAATGGAGAAATTTCTTTGGTTGTGTTACTAGGATCTTTTTTAGCAAGTTTGCCATCTTTTATAATAACTGCATCATTTGCAGTTGGATCATCGCTTACACCTAGAACTTTTCTTATATCATCACTTGATGATGCTAGTAGATCTTTTCCATCTTTTCCATTGATGCCATCAATACCTTTTAATGTTACACCTTTATTTTGATCTTTACCAGTAAATTTAAGTGTATTTCCATCTTCACCGTCTTGACCATCTTTACCTTGAGTGATTTTTATACCAGTTTCTGGTTTTCCTTCTTCTCCACCGATTGTTATTCCATCAAATCTTGGGGTTTTTGCCATTAGTAAATTTATACTTCCATCTTTATTTATAGAAGTAGCTAGATTTTCACCACTTAAATTTGCTAATTCTTCATTTGAAGTACCACCTATTTTTATAGTTGAACCAAGTTTGTGATTAACTCTAGTATCTGTTGCACCAGTAGCTGTTAAATTTCCTTCAGTATAGAAGCCTTTATTTATAGCAGCAGCTAGATCATTTACAGCTTCAAGATATGTTTTTGGCTCATTAGATGTTGTTGTAGTTTCAGGTTTGCCATCACTACCTATAGTTGGTTTACCATTATTATCAAGCTTAACTGTCTCTATGCCTGTAAATGGAGAAATTTCTTTGGTTGTGTTACTAGGATCTTTTTTAGCAAGCTTACCATCTTTTATAATAACTGAATCATTTGCAGTTGGATCATCGCTTACACCTAGAACTTTCTTGATTTCTTTGGTATTTTCGTCATTACCATCTTTAACTTTATTAAGTTGGCTTTTAGTGATAACATCACTATCTTTATTGCCATCACCAAAAGTAAATTCCTTTCCGCCATCATTTTTAACTATAAGCCCCTTACCACCATTTGCATTTTTATCACCTGTGATGCTTTCGATGCCAGTTAAAGCTTTATTTAGAGAGTAAGTTATTTTAGCACCTTTATCTCCGTTTGCTTCAACTTTGGTTGTTAGATTATCTCCAGCTAAAAATTTAACATCATAATTTGGTTTTATTGCCTGTTTAGAATCTTCTTTGTCTGAAACAGTAAATAAACCTTTTGTTGCTAAGCTATTATTAAATGAATTTAACTCTTTTATAGCATCACCTATGGTTGCTGCATCTTTTGTTGTGCCATCTTGATTTGTGATTTTATAAGTTGGGTTTTGTAAATTTCCATCTTTATCCACTTTCGAATCACCACCTAAAATTTCAGCTATTTTGCTATTTAAAGCGTGTAGTTGGGAACCATTGATGGCTTCTAGACTATTTGTATCTATTGTTCCATTTTTTACATTTTGTATTTTTGTCGATCCAGCAACTGTACCATTTCTAGGATCTATAGTAGAGATGATGATTTCATCTTCTTTTATTTTTCTTTCTCCCATTCCACTATCTGCTGTAAAGTTTCCGTTTCCATCTGTAATTGCTTTTGCGGTATCTTCTTTGCCATCAAAGAATTTCATTTTATGATCAGTAGGATCTTCTTTTCTGAAAAGTTGTTTATAATTTCCATCTTCATCTTTCAGAACAAATGCTAAAGGTGAATTTGAATCAACTTTTACGACATTTTGTGGATTACGTATTGCATTATCTAGTTGAGCTTTGGTTACAGCATCGTTATCACCTTGACCTGGCGCAATATTTTTTAATGATGAACCACCAAAATCTACACCTTCTTGTTTAAATGTGATTGTTTTGCCTTCTCCACCTATAGATTTGATGTTTTTAAGTTCACTATTTAGAGTATAGTTAATTTTTGCACCATTATGTGAAACTACTAAATTTTCATCGCCTAATGAATTACCAGCTGTAAAATCTACAATATCTCCTGCTTTAATATCAACAGGATTACTACCATTTGTAGATACTTTAAACATACCTTTATCTTTAAAGTTGTTTATAGTGGTATCTAAATCAGAAACGCCAAGTTTATTTTTCCAACTAGTAACATCAGCATCTTTTAAATTTCCAGCATCCAAGTCAGCTTTTTTACCTAGATTTGTATTAATACCTTCTATTGTCCTATCAAGGTCTTTAGTGCCAGCTATTTCTTTAACTTCATCTTCATTTAAAGACAGTGTATAAGTTGGAGAGATTTTTTCTGTGGCTGAATCATTTGTAATACTTAAACCTTTCCCTTTTACTGCAACTTTAGCTGTTTTGTCTTGACCAGAAGTTACATAGTTATTAAGATCTGATTTTTTAACTACACTAGTATCTTTACCTTTATCAAATGTAAATTCATCATTGCCATTTTTAATTTTAGTGATATTTTTAAGTTCACTATTTAGAGAGTAAGATACTTTTGCACCTTTTTCACCATCTTGTACAACGCTTAAAGCAATATTGTCATCACCTGCAAATTTAACTTCTCCATTTGGCTTTATAGCTTGTTTATCGCTGCCATTATTGGAAACGCTAAATAAACCATTTGTGTCAAAGCCATCTAACCTATCTTTATCTAAAAAGACTTGTCCAGCAAGAATATCTATAGCACTCCCAAGTGGTACTTTTGATGTAACACCTATTTGATTTTTTAGAAAATCAAATTCACGCATTCCTAAAACGCCATCTTCAATTTCTGGCACACCTGTAACCGAAGCGACACTATGAACGACAGCTTTAAGTTGAGCGACATTTACTGCATCTTCGTTTTTTGTACCAGCTGCTACATTTGTGATTTGACGATTAAAGTTATCTGAACCAAACTTACCATCATTAAAACCAACCGATATCGCACCTTTTGTATTTTGTGCGGTTCTATAAACCACAGAATCACCACCTAAAAAAACTCCTTTTTGTAGTTCTGGAGTGTTTAAAGCACCTCTATTAGCTACAGAGTATGAACCAAGGGCAACTGCATCAGCCATATTTTCTTCTACTGCACTTTTATAACCAAAAGAAACACTATTGTTTGAACCTTTTTTTGTTATAACTGCACTGCCTATTGCGATAGAGTTTTCAGCAACAGCGGCAGTACCTATGTAGTCTATATCATTTTCATTTATTTGTTCATATTCCACTCCAGAACCTATTGCTATACCATTATTAGCATTTGCTCTAGCACCAGTTCCTATGGTTATCACATCATTAATTGTTCCTTTTGATTTTTCAATCT
This sequence comes from Campylobacter corcagiensis, assembly GCF_013201645.1. Classification (NCBI taxonomy): domain Bacteria; kingdom Pseudomonadati; phylum Campylobacterota; class Epsilonproteobacteria; order Campylobacterales; family Campylobacteraceae; genus Campylobacter; species Campylobacter corcagiensis. The sequence continues at coordinate 1,387,291 of NZ_CP053842.1, forward strand.
TATCAAGATTATGTATATATTGTGTTCCTATTGCTATATTTCTATTGCCTTTAGTGTATAGATCTTCATCACCAAAAAACTCGTCATCTTTTAAATTTCTAGCAGCATCACCTAAGAAAATATTTTGAGAACCTTGGTGTTTATATCCTGTGTTTGATCCAAGATATAAGTTTCCATCTCCTTTTGCATTAGCTCCTGCATCTTGACCGATATAAACACTTCCCCAGTTTTTAGCACCTTGTGGGTCTATAATACTTGATCCAAAACCAGCCCTTTTTCCAATAAATACTGAACCACCAGCATGATTACTCAATACCCCAGAACCAGCACTTTCTCCGATAGAAACTACATTTTGAGCAGTTGCTTTAGCATTTGGTCCGATGGCTATTGAGTCTATACCGCTAGCTCCATTGTTATTTTTATTTCCAACTTCATTTGATTTTACAGAGAAGTATTTTATATCCGAACCACTACCTGCTTTATTTTCAATATTTTTAAGCCAGTTAGTTAAATTTACATAATCACCTGTTCCATCGCCATTTTCAGATATAGAGATATCATTGAATTTAGGGGTTTTTGCCATTAGTAAATTTATATTGCCATTTTCATCTATAGAAGTAGCTAAATTTTCACCGCTTAAGAGATCACTTGCTTTTTTACCTACTGGAACTTTATAATCTCCACCCACTTTTATAGTTGAGCCAAGATAGTGTTTAACTTTACTATCCTTCACACTAGCAGCAAGAGCTTCAGATGTTGATAAATTTGCTTGTGTATAAAAACCCTCGTTTATAGCGCCGATCGCATCGTTTATAGTGGTAAATAGTGTTTTAGGTGCTGTATCACCGTCAGGTTTAGCAGCCGTTTTAATAGAATCAAATGGAGATGATTTTTTGTAATCAACCTTAACGCCATCATCTGGACCATTCTCAATCTCTTCTTCTGTTGGCATTTCGCCAAGTGTTAATTTAGTAAGTTTTCCATCTGGATCTATAGAGATTTTTTCTTTTTTTTGCGCATTGTAGGAATTATCATCCCATACATCACCACTTTTTTCATCATATTTTTTATCAGTTACCCCTAAGAGTTTTAATAGCTCTGGCATAAAACCCGCAGCAGCTTTAAGCTGAGCGACATTGACCGCATCTGAGTCCTCGCTACCTGCTGCGACATTTGTGATTTGGCGTTTAGTGTTATACACAGGTTTTGATTTATCAGTACGCCTATCTTTTGTTGTTCCATTATCTACACCAACAGAAACAGCACCTGCTGTTGTTCTTACGGTATTTGCAACATCTTCGTCGTCATATAGATAAACATCGTTTTTATCTTCACTTGTTAATTGACCTCTACTAGCAGTAGAATTTGCACCAAGAGCAATAGAGCCATTTTTGGTTGCTTCTGCCCCTGCTCCTATAGCGATAGAGCTTTTTTCATTAGATAAAGAACCTGCACCTATAGCCACTGATTGATCTCCTAATGACTTAGCACCAGAATAATTAGTTCCAAATGCAGAACCTATAGCTATAGATGACTCTCCAAATGCTTGAGCACCATGGTGGTTATTGACATTAGTAGAACCTATAGCTATGCCTTTTTGGCCAGTTGCTTTTGATAGTGTTCCTATAGAGATAGTGTCATCTATATAGTTACCACCATCTTTTGGAAAAAGATCACTTGAAGTAATGTGCTGGTTTCCTATGATGATGTTTCTATTGCCATAAGTTGCCATTTCGTCAGGCTTATAGCTCTCTGTTCTATTGTCAGTAAATTCTTTCCCTATTGGTTTAGCTCCATCACCTATGAAGATATTTTGAGAACCTGTATGTTTTGCTCCTGAGCTTGCACCTAAAAATAAATTTCTATCTCCGAGAGAATTTCTACCTGAATTTTTACCTATAGCTATAGCTCCTGCTGAATTCATACCAGGCTTAGGATATGACATATTAACATTTTGATAACCTTTTAGATTTTGACCAGCATTTTCACCTATGAAAATAGAGCTACCTAGTTTATCTTCAGTGTCTTTTCCAGCACTATTTCCTATAGATATGGTATTTTCATTTTTAGCTTGTGCATTTGGCCCAATGGCGATGGAGTTTGTAGCTGTAGCTCCTTTATTGTCTTTATTACCAGCTTCAGTTGAATTTACTGAGAAGTATTTTATGTCTGAAGCTGTTGAGCCACCTGTGCCTATTTTATTAAGCGTTGCTATTAGAGATTCATGACCTTCAAGACTAATATCATTAATGTTAGTTAAATTTACTTTTCCGCCATTAGTGCCTTCAAATTTAAGATTATCTCCATCTTTTTTGATAGCTATAGGATTAGTTGCACCCACTTTTACTTCATCAAATTTTGGAGCTTTACTCATAAGTAAATTTATACTTCCGTCACTTTTTATTGAAGTAGATAAATTTTCACCACTTAAATTTTCTAAATTTGTTTCAGTTGAATCTCCGACTACTTTTACAATGCCACCTAGATTGTGATGAACTTTGTTGTCTGTTACTTTAGTAGCAGTAGCATCTGTCAAATTTGCTTGAGTGTAAAAGCCTTGTGATTGGACGGCTTTTAGTTGAGCGACATTGACTGCGTCTGAGTCTTTGCTACCAGCTGCGACATTTGTGATTTGGCGAGTAACATCTGATTTTTTGGGTTTCACGCCTGTAGTCAAATCTTGACCAAGAAGATCCTGAAAACTACCATTTGTAGGATTGCCGTCTTTATCAAGTTCTAATTTTACTAATTCGCCCCCGATAAACTTAGATGGATTACCAAATTCATCACTTAATATTTCTGTTTCCCCATCATCACCAATTATATAGTAAAACTGAGCTTCTTTATGGTAAGTTGCCTTATAGTAGCTTCCTCCAACAGACACAGCACCTTCTGTGTTTTGGAGAGTAGCTTTTATATTGTCATACCCAGCGTTGTTTTTTTCAAGACCAAGCAAGGCATCTTTTTTTAGACCACTATCAAAATCAAGCCCATTTAACGAACCTCTATCAGCCACTGAGTCTAAGCCAAGTGCCACGCTTCCTTTAGCAGAGGCTACTGACTTTCCGCCAAGAGCGGTAGCACCTGCATGAGAAGCTTTTGAGTTAGCTCCTAAGGCAGTAGCATTGTCAAATAATCCAATAGTTATATTTTTAGGATCATCATTATCAAAACCTATATCTTTAGCATCGCCTTCAAATTTTACAGTTGTACCAGAACCAATGGCAACAGAGTTCGAAATGGTATATTTATCTTGCTTTTCTTTATCGCTATCACCGATAGTAGAACCAGAACCAAGAGCTACATTGTTTGAATTATTTTTCTGTTTATCAGGATTTAAAGAAGTATACTCTTTAGCATTTGGTCCGATGGCTATAGAGTTTTCTCCTATAGCTGCGTCGCTATTTATATTGCCATCTTCGGTTGAACTTATAGAGACATAAGAAGCTCCTTTTGAAGCCTTAAAATCCACATAATCAACTATATTTTTTTTGCCTGAGTTGTTTATATTTAATATGTTGCCTTTGTCATCATAGACTATTTTTCCTTGTGCTATCTCGTTTTTACTAGCATCGGCATTTATACCATCAACATCTCCTTTTCCGCCTAGAAAATCTCTAAGTTGGTCTAAATTTACAGCGTCGTTTTGATAAATACCCCTTTTAACATTTCCTAGATACATAGGGGTTGTGGTTTGAGTTGTATTTGGAGCCAATAAGTGTATACGATCAACATCCGCATCTACATAACTACTCTCAGAAGTTGGAGTCTTTGGTTCAAAAGTGAAATCTGAACCTTTTCCACCAGCGGCCTTCTTAAATTCACCAGCTCTATATTTATCACTGTTAGCATAGTATACCTTAATACCATTTATATCTTGAGTTTGCCAAGTGCTTTTATCATTAGGGTTTTCTTTGTTATATCCCTTAATATCTTCTGCCCTATAAAACCCTAACCTTTCCCCAATAGGAGAATCTCTTACAGCTAAATATAATTGTTTATTATCATTATTTTTTATATAATATTTACCATCTTCCCCTTTAATCACATGTTCGTTAGTTAAATCATACCAAACACCTTTAACAAAAGTAGAATAGTTTGGTTTATATTTATCAAGAGTAGCACTTGAAGTATAGTAATCATTTTCTATTGCGTATTTATCTAACTTTTTTAACTCATCAATGGTAAGAGTATGACCACCAATCGTAAGAGTCCCTTCAGGAATAATGTAGTTTGAAAATCCTTTTTCATTAGAGACTTTAACTATACCATTTTCATCTATATGATCTAAAAGATTGCCACCACCAGCTAAATCACCAAAATTATTTTCAATCACAACAGTTTTTGTCCAAATTTTATTGTTATTATTCCAAGTTAAACCATTTAAATTTCCATTACTATCCACATTGGTGGATAAATAGTACTTTCCGTCTTTTGCTTGAGTTATTTTTTCACCTGAATGATTAATTCTATTTCCATTATCGTCTAGTGTATAGTATCCACCCGTATCTTTATCTAATAGATAAAAATTTGGATTTTTATCTAAAACATAACTCGTATCAGCTGCATTTAAATTTACAAATCCGCCGCAAAAAAATGTAGCGACAAATAACCCTTTTAGTAAAAAACCGTTGTTTAAAACGATAGAATTTCTTAAATCAAAGAAGTTTTTTAAAACCTCAACTTTACTTCTAGCCGTAACTGTTCCGCTGCCTTTACTTGAACTCACACATGAGCTATTTTCAGCGATAGCTACCCAGCCGATACCCTCTTTGTAGACATGCCTATAGGCTTTGTTCATAATTTTTATCCTTTTAAAAGTTTTTTACGTAGAATTATACCTTTTAAAAGATAAAATGTTGCTAAATTCTTACTTAAGGTATAAAAATTTATCTATAAGTGGATTTATAAAATTTTAAGAAAAAGAGTTATGTAATGATAATTAGGCGGTTGATATTATATGAAATTTAAAAAATGATTTCTAATAAATTTTTATATTTCATGTCTAAAGCACAGTATTTTTCTTAAAATTTTAAAAGTTATAGTAAATTTTAATTTGTAGTGGATTTTAGTAATTTATTATCACAAAAGAAGTTTAAAACACAAAATATACATAATAACAATTTTCAGCTTTAATACAACTATTTTTTGATATACTTTGGCGTTATTAAATTTTTAAGGGGATTGTATGATTAAATTTAGAGTGCTAATATCGGTATTTATAGCTATGGCAATAAGTGGTTGTGGTGTATCTAACTGGAATGTAGGCAAAACCGTTGGTCAACAACAAGAGCCTACACAAGAACCTACGCAAACAGCTCCTGCCCAAATAGAAAAACCAAAAACTCCAACTCTTCATATAGATAAGATAATACAGGCTTGGGGATCACCTACTAAAATAGAAAAAGATGCGTTAAACAGAGATGTTTATATATGGGAAAACTGTAAAGCCACAGGTCTTTATGTAGATAAATGTGACGAAACTGGATGCAAAACAGTGCCAGAGACAAAGTGTTGTGAAAGAGTTCTTAATACTGATGAAAATGGTAATGTTACAAATTTAAAAGATGCTGTAAATAGCTGCATGTAGTTAAATTTAGTTAAGGTGGGTATCCATCTTAACTAAATTCTTATAAATTATTTTATACTTCTTAACTAAATTTTAGAAATCTTTAGCTTTAAGAGAGATTAGCCCTTTAAATTTGCCCAATTTTTTGCTGTAGATACAGATGCTATAAGTGGGACATTTAGCTTTACGACATTTTCCATTTTCTCCTTAGCTAGCTTAACAAAACTATCCACAAATTCATCTTTTACCTCAAAAATAAGCTCATCGTGAATTTGAAGTAAGAGATGTCTATCTTCATCTAAAAGTGGTGAAATTTCAAGCATGGCTTTTTTGATTATATCAGCGGCTGAGCCTTGAAATTTAGTATTTACCGCCTCTCTTTCATAAGCAGCATACTGCATAGGAGTAGCGTTTGCAAAGTCAAAAAGACGGCGCCTACCAAACAAAGTAGTAGCATAACCTTTGGATTTTGCTTCATCTTTTAAGCTATTCAAAAACTCTTTTATGGTAGTAAAAGCTTTAAAATATCTATCTATATAGTCTTTTGCTTCGTTTCTTGAAATTTGAAGTTCACTAGCTAATTTAGTAGAACCCATTCCATAAATAAGTCCAAAATTTATGCTTTTTGCGATTGCTCTTTTATCTTTATCACTGCTTCCAAATATAGAAATAGCCGTTCTTTCGTGGATATCAGCACCATCTTTAAAGGCCTTTAAAAGTGCTGGATCTTTGCTAAAGTGAGCTAAGAGTCTAAGTTCTATTTGAGAATAATCAAGCGATATGAAACTAAAACCCTCTCTTGAGACAAAACACGCTCTTACATCATCAGCAAGTCTTCCTCTTGCGGGGATATTTTGAAGGTTTGGGTTTTTACTAGATAGTCTTCCTGTTGCGGTGCCTGTTTGTAAAAAATTTGTATAAACTCTGCTGTTTTTATCCTGCATAGCTAGCTTTAAAAGCGGATCAGCATATGTGCTTTTAAGCTTATAAACCTCTCTATAATCTAAAATTTTAGTAATAACTGGGTGGGCATCTATAAGCTCATTTAGTACCGTTTCATTTGTAGAATATCCAGTTTTTGTCTTTTTCTTAGATGGTAAATTTAGTTTATCAAAAAGCACTTCGCCAAGCTGTTTTGGCGAGTTTATGTTAAATCTTTCGCCACTTAGATCATAAATTTCATTAGTAAGCTGTTTTATCTCTAAATCAAGCCTTTGGCTAAGGTTTTTAAGAGCGTTTATATCCATGCCAATGCCTTCGCTTTCCATATCAAGAAGAACTTTTATGAATGGAAACTCAAGATTAAATCCAAGCTTTAAGATTTCTGGATCAAGCACATTTGATAGCGTGTGATAAAATCTAAGTGTTATCCAAGCATCTTCGCTAGCGTATTTGGTGGCATTTTCAAAATTTACGCTAGCAAATGTTTCACTTTTTTTAACAATATTTTCAAATTTAATGGTTTTATACCCATAAAGTCTATTTGCTAGATTATCCATACCAACGCTACTTTGCGGATCTAGTAGCCATGCCATTATCATCGTATCAGCGTAAATTTTAGGTGGGTTTATATCAAAGCTGTTTTTTACGATAGCAAAGTCATACTTAAGATTGTGACCAACTAGCTTTGTGCTAAAAATTTTCTCAATTGCTTCTTTGGCAACTTTGGGTGAAATTTGCTTACTAACGCCTAAAAAAGAGTGATTTATCGGAGCGTAATAAGATCTGCTTTTATCAAAACAAAATGAAAAACCAACGATTTTAGCTGTTTTGCTATCAATTCCTGTGGTTTCGGTATCAAAAGCTATGAGAGTTTTACTGTCAATGTTTTTTAAAATTTCAAGCAGTTTTTCATCATCATTAACCAAAATAGGCTCAAAATTTAGCTCACTGTTTTGGCTAGTAACATTAAGCGAAGCTAAAAGCCTAGAGAGATTGTAATCTTTTAGGGTTTGAGTTATTTTTAGAAGTGGGTTTTTATCTGGAAATTTAGCTCCATCTAGCTTAGGAATTTCTAAATATTCATAAAGGGTTGTAAGCTTTTTGCTTAAAAATGCACTATCTTTACCATCAATTAGCATTGATTTTGTTCTATTATTTAAGATTTTGTCTAAATTTTCATAAATTTGTTCTAAATTTCCAAACTCATCTAAAAGCTTTTTAGCCCCTTTTTCACCGATACCTTTAACACCTGGAATGTTATCAGCACTATCTCCAACTATGGCTAGAAAATCGCGAATTTGCTCAGGATAAACGCCATATTTTTCAAAGCAGCCATCTTTGTCATACAGCTCTTTTTTGGCTGGTGAGTAGATGCTCACATTTTCTGAGATTAGTTGGTAGAGATCTTTATCGTGAGTGACGATTCTGATTTCAAACTTGTCTTTATAGTTTTTTACCAAGCTTGCGATGATATCATCAGCTTCATAGCCCTCTTTTTCAACTGCACAAAGTTCCATTTGTTTTATCATATCAATACATACTGGAAGCTGCTCTAAAAGAGCAGGTGGCGGTGTTTGGCGATTCATTTTATAGTTTGGATCGATTTGGCTTCTAAAAGTTTTACCTTTGCTATCAAGTGCAAATATTATATAATCGCTCTCAAGTTCACTCTTTAAACTATCTATAAAATTTGCAAAACCATGAACCATGCCGCTTGGTTTTCCATCTCTAGTTCTTAGCCCACTCATAGCGTAGTAAAGCCTGAAAAAAAATCCAAATGTATCGATGATTGTTAATGTTTTCATATCTGTCCTTTAATAATTTATACCATAAATTTAGTAGCATTCTTAAGATTTTAAAAAAACTTTGGAATTTTTTAAATAATTATAAAGCTCTTTTCCAACTTCTCCAAATTCCTTAACTAAAGCATTATGTGTATCTTTTAAGTTGTTATTTTGTTTTAAGATTTCATCTATTTTTGCTCTATTTTTTTGATAGAAAATTTCGTTTTTATCTTTGGTTGTATTTTTTGAAATTTTATAAAGATTTTTGCCTATATCCATGCCAAAAAGCTTCACTAAAGCATTGTGAAATTCATCGTTTTTAGGATAAGACTGCCTTAAAATTTCAATATCTTCAATGTTGTTTTTATAAATTTCATCTATATTTGGCTCAGCCTTTTTAGGCTCAAAAGAGCTTTTTGTAGCTACTAAACTTGTGGAATTTGAAAATTTTATATTTTCTACTTTTTTACCAAATAGACGCTCTGTAAAGCCCAAATTTACAAAAATATGATCATTGCTAACTATATAAAAGTGGCTAAATTTAGGGTCATTCATTATATAGCCTAAAATAGTAAAGATGATTTTATCAGCGTAGTTTTCGCTTGGATTTTTAAACTCGTAAACAAAAAACTCTCTATCTTGTAAGAATTTAAGCACATCTATACTAAATTTAAGGCTATTGTATACTACGATGTAAAATTTATCGCTTTTTTTAAATTCTCTGCTTTTAATAAAAAACTCAATATTTACATTTTCAGCATCTATTAAAAAAACTCTCATTTTGCTTTGTTCATCTCCTTTAACTCACTAACCAAAAACTCACCTGTATATGATCCTGTTTTTTTATAGTTTTTAGCCAACTCTTTTGGGCTTCCAGTAGCGATGATTTCACCGCCTTTACTTCCGCCATCTGGTCCCATATCTATGATATAATCAGCATTTTTTATGATGTCCATATTGTGCTCTATCACAAAAACTGAGTTTCCTAAATCCACCAAATGCCCCAAAACCTGCACTAGCTTATCAACATCAGCAAAATGAAGCCCAGTAGTTGGCTCATCTAAGATATAAAGCGTCTTTCCAGTATCAGCCTTACTTAGCTCTTTTGCAAGTTTTACTCTTTGGGCTTCACCACCACTTAAAGTCGTAGCATTTTGCCCCAAAGTCACATATCCAAGCCCCACATCTTGCATAGTTTGAAGTTTTGATTTTATCTTTGGCACAGCTTTAAAAAACTCCAAAGCTTCATCCACGCTCATCGCTAAAACCTGAGCGATATTTTTTCCTTTATATAAAATTTCCAAAGTTTGGTCGTTATAGCGAGAGCCATGACATGTATCGCACTCAACAGTGACATCTGGTAAAAAGTGCATTTCTATCTTTATAACGCCATCGCCGCTGCATTTTTCGCACCTTCCACCTTTTACATTAAAGCTAAAACGCCCTATTTTATAGCCTCTTGCTTTTGCTTCTTTAGTCTGGGCAAACAAATTTCTTATCTCATCCATCGCCCCTGTATAAGTTGCAGGATTACTTCTAGGAGTTCTTCCTATTGGGCTTTGATCAAGGTAGATTACCTTATCTAAATTTTCAAGCCCTTCTATTTTAACGCCTTTTAAGGTTCTTACTTTTCTTGCGTGATTTAACTCTTCAAGTGCTGCTGGTAAAAGGGTTTGTAAAAGTAAAGAGCTTTTCCCACTTCCGCTTACTCCTGTTATGCAAACTAAGTTTTGAAGTGGAAATTTAGCGTTTAAATTTGAGATATTATTTATCGTTACATTTTTTAAACTTAGCCAAAGCTCTTGTTTTCTATTTTTTTGATGGTTGATTTTTTTTACGCCATTTAGATATTTTGCCGTTTGGGTCTCGCTTTTTAAAAGAGTTTTAACATCTCCTGCAAAAACCACATATCCACCATCTTTTCCAGCTTTTGGTCCGATATCTACCACAAAATCCGCATTTTCAATCGTTTTTTTATCATGTTCGACAACGATTAGGGTATTTCCCTTATCTCTTAACTCATCAAGAGTTTTAATTAGCTTTAAAGTATCTCTTTCATGAAGTCCAATACTTGGTTCATCAAGCACATACATAACCCCACTTAACCCACTTCCAATCTGCGATGCGATTCGTATCCTTTGAGCCTCTCCACCACTTATCGTCCTACTATCTCGCCCTAGGCTTAAATATCCAAGACCGACATTATTTAAAAACATAAGCCTTTCTCTAATCTCTTTTAAAATAGGCTTTGCTATCTCTTTTTGCTGGTCGCTAAAATAGTTAAAATTTATCTCATCATTAAAAAATTTAACGCAGTTTTCAATACTCATATCTATGATATCGGCCATATTTTTCCCAGCCACTTTTACAGCTAGGCTTTGAGGTTTTAGCCTGTGACCTTTGCAGTTTGGACAAATCCTCTCTGTCATAAAATCCTCAAAATCACTCTCGTTTTTAAGCATTTCATAGACATATTTTAACGCCCCTTCAAACCTGCGAGTAAGTGCGTGTCTTTTCCATGTAAATTTAATCTCCTTGCTATTTCCATATAAAATAAGCTTTTTATCGCTCTCATCAAGCTCTCCATAAGGCACATTTGTTGGTATATCATTTTGCTCACAAAATGCGATCATAAATTTATGATAATAGCTTTTATTAAATCCATATAAAAGCTTAATCGCACCTTTTTGGACGCTATTTTGGTCATTTGTGATTTTATCTATGTCGATTGTATATCTAACTCCTAGCCCATCACACTCCTCACACGCTCCTTTAACTGAGTTAAAACTAAAAGTAAGTGGCTCAAGTGGAATAAATGAAATTTTACAATCAAAACAAGCCATATGCTCGCTATAATGGATATTTGTCTCATTTAGTCCAACTTCATTAGCATTCATTATCTCAACTTCAAGTTCGCCATAACTTAAATTTAGTGCTTTTTCCACATCAGAGGCGATTCTTTCTTTGTTATCATCACTTACCACAACTCTATCAACCACCGCAAAAATGGTGTGCTTTTTAGTCTTTGATAAGCTTATCTCTTCATCAAGTCTTACCATAACGCCGTCAATTTTTGCTCTTATAAAGCCTTTGTTTTTTAAACTTTCAAGCTCATCAACAAAGGTGCCTTTTTTCTCTCTTGCGATTGGTGATGAGATGATGATTTTCGTCTCATTTGGAAGCTTTAAAATCTCATTTATGATATCACTTGCACTCATTTTTGATATTTTTTTGCCACATTTATGGCAGTGCTGAACTCCAACTCTTGCAAACAAAAGCCTTAAATAATCATATATCTCAGTTATCGTTCCAACGGTTGATCTTGGGTTTTTAGAAGTTGTCTTTTGATCGATTGCAATGGCTGGAGTAAGCCCATTTATCTTATCAACATCAGGCTTTGCAGCTCTGTCTAAAAACTGCCTTGCGTATGAACTTAAGCTTTCCATATAACGCCTTTGACCCTCAGCATACAAAGTATCAAAGGCTAAAGTGCTTTTTCCACTTCCACTAAGTCCTGTAAAAACCACAAATTTATTCTTTGGAATTTTTAAGTTTAAATTTTTTAAATTATTCTCTCTTGCACCATAAATTTCTATAAAATCATTCATTTTTATTTCCCTAAATTTCTACTTTTTTGCTAAATTTTAAATTTATTATTATAACACAAAAATTTTCTTAATCATAAATAAAAGCATCAAAGTATAAAGTGCTAAAAGTAGGTTTTTTTGTAGTTTTTTGCTAGATTTATGGCTTAATTTTATCCCAAAATACACGCCTAAAAGTGAGCCAAAGCCAAGCATCACGCCGTATTTAAAATTTATAAGATTATTTAGTGACATACTAACAAAACCTGAAATTGATGAAAAAACCACAAAAAACAGCCCCATAGAAATGGCTTTTTTGATATCAAATCCCATAAATCCAACCAAAATCGGCGTTAAAAAAACAGCCCCGCCAACGCCTGTGCTAACTGCAAAAGCTCCGATAAATAGCCCAACTAAAAACAAAAGTGGCTTTGAGTTGATCTCTTTTTTAGCTTTTTCAGGGGCAAAGAAAAATTTTAAAATTGATACAAAAAGCACAAAAGACAAGAAAATTTCTAAAACTATCTCACTTACATTTGAGACGATAAATCCACTAAAAATAGCCCCAACAAACCCACCAAAACTTATAAAAATGCCCTCATTTATACGAAGTTTTCCAGCTTTGTAGTTTAAATACGACCCAAAAATAGAACTAAATAGCATCTGCACAACCGAAACGCCAACGGCGGTTTTTATATCATAACCCAAAAAAATCATACTTGGAACGACAACACTTCCACCGCCGATGCCAAAAAAACCTGAAATTATCCCAACAACCGTTCCAAAAACCAAAAATCCAACAATATCTATAAAAATTTCCATAACCAAAATTCCACAAAATAAAATAATTAAAAATTGTATCAAATTTGAGTTAAATGTAAGCAAAAGTTTTTTTGGTATAATAGGCAAATTTTATTTTTAGGATTTTTATGCTTTTAGAAAAACCGTTATTTTACTATAAAAATATTTTAAAAAACTATCCAAATAGTTATTTGGCTGAGGATGAAAAGCAAGTTATTATAGGTATTGATTGTGAATATTTTGAAAGTGAAGATATCTCAAATTTAGCTAACTTTTTTGAAAATGCAAAACATAACGCCTTAAAAAACTCTCCAAATTTCGCAGGAATTTTTGGCGTTACTGCGTATGAGAGCGTTTATAAATTTGAAAATTTAGGAACTCCAAAAAAATCTTTATATAAATTTCCAAATTTTTACTACGCAAATGCAAAAAACTATCTACATTTTGATAAATTTAGTAAAATTTACTCATTTTATGGAGAAAATTATAAAATTTATGAAAATTTAAAAAACCTATCACCGCAAAATCAAGATAAAAAAAAGCTAAAAAATGAGCTGTTTTATGAGGTTTTAACAAATTTAGATGATGAGAAAAAGCATTTTTATGAAATGGTTGAAAAAGCTAAAAATTATCTTAAAAATGGCGACATTTTTCAGGTTGTGCTGGGTGAAATTTTACAAATTTCATCAAATTTAGACTCATTTGACTTTTACGAAAAGCTAAAAGCAAACAACCCAAGCCCTTATATGTTTCACTTCCCAACCAAATACGGCGTAGTTGTTGGCTCATCGCCTGAGCTTGTGATGAGTATAAAAAATAGCGAAATTTTCATCGCTCCAATTGCAGGAACTAGAAAAAGAGGCGTTGATGCAAACGCTGATGCCGCCCTAAAAAACGAACTTTTAAGCGATGAAAAAGAGCTAGCCGAACATAAAATGCTAATTGACTTAGCAAGAAATGATATCGCAAAATTTAGCCACGCCTCATCAGTTCGCGTCGCAAAGCCACTTGAAGTTGTATTTTACGAAAGCGTGATGCATATAATAAGCGAAGTTTATGGAAAGAAAAAAGAAGGCATTAGTGCTTTTGATACGATAAAGACGATTTTTCCAGCTGGAACACTAAGTGGAACGCCAAAAATTCGTGCGATGCAGATCATAAATGAACTTGAAATTTCACAAAGGGGAATTTATGGCGGGGGGATTGGATTTTGGCACTTTAATACAGACGTGCAAATGGCGATTTTGATTAGATCGGCTATTTTTGTTCCTGATGATAAAAATAGTAAAATTTATATCGGAGCTGGTGCTGGAATAGTTTATGATAGCTTAAAAGAAAATGAGTATTTAGAAATCCAAAATAAAAGAAATTCCTGCTTTAAGGTTATAAAAGAGCTTTGCCAAGAAAAAAGCCAAATTTAAAGGTAAAAAATGATTTTAGTAATAGATAATTATGATAGTTTTGTTTATAATATAATTTCTTACATTGAGCAGATGAGTAGTGAAAAAACGCTTTGTGTGAGAAATGATAAAATAACGCTTGATGAGATAAAAGCCCTAAATCCAACTCACATCATCTTAAGTCCAGGTCCAAAACACCCAAAAGATAGTGGAATTTGCCTAGAAATTTTAAAGGCTGATTTGGGAGTGCCGATTTTAGGAGTTTGCCTTGGTCATCAAGCAATTGCTTTAAATTTTAACTCTAAAATAAAACGCCTTGAAACGCCATTTCACGGCAAAATTTCAAAATTTAAAATTACAAAAGAAAGTGAAATTTTAAAAGGACTTCCAAAAGAGTTTGAAGTTATGCGTTATCACTCACTTTATGCTGATGAAATCTCAGACGAACTTGAGATAAATGGCGTTTGCGACGGTGTTGTAATGGCAATTTCACATAAAACAAAGCCTATTTTTGGAGTGCAGTTTCATCCAGAAAGTTTTTTTACACAATATGGCAAAAAAATAATAGAAAATTTTATAAATTTAAACAACAAACCAAAATTTAAGGAGAAAAATATGCAAGATTTATCGCCATTTATGACGAAGTTACAAAAAGGTTATCCGCTTGATAGTAGCGATTATGAGGTTATTTGCAAGGCAATCAATGATAAAAATTATGACATTGTCCAGCTTGGGGGACTTTTAGTTTTAATCAGCGAAAAAAGCCTTTATCCAGATAGTTTAGCGGCTTTTGTTAAGAATATTTTAAAATATTCAGTAACTTATAATAATCCAAATGAGTATTTTGACATCGTTGGAACTGGTGGCGATAAACTAAAAACTATAAATATCTCAACAACAACAGCTTTTATCCTAGCAGCACTTGGCGTAAAAGTAGCAAAACATGGAAATAGAGCAATCACTAGCAAAAGCGGAAGTAGCGATGCCCTTTCGGCTTTGAAAATTCCTTTTTCATCAAGCATAGAAGAAAATGAAGCCTTAATAGAAAAAACAAATTTGGCCTTTTTTCATGCACCGCTTTTTCACAAAATAACAGCTGAGGTTAAAGAAGTTCGCGATCGCTTAAAAATCGGAACTGTATTTAACATGCTTGGGCCACTTTTAAATCCAAATTTAAGCCTTTCATATCAACTTGCTGGAAATTACTTAGAAGAAGTAAATAGCTTAATGGCTGAAACTTTGATGCATTTAGGCAGAAAACACGCACTTGTTGTGCATGGAATGGATGGAATGGATGAGATAACAATTTGCGATGAAACTTTAATACATGAAGTAAAAGATGGCAAAATTTTAGAATACAAAATCACACCTGAGCAATTTGGCTTTAAAAGGGCATTCCACAAAGATGTTGAGGGTGGAACTGGAGAGGAAAATGGCAAAATTTTAGAAGCAACTTTAAAAGGTGATATAAGTGGGGCAAAATTTGATATAGTTATCTTAAATGCGATGTTTGGAATGTATTGTGCTAATAAAGTAAAAAGCCCGATGGATGCAAAAGAGATAATTTTAGAAGCGATTAATAGCGGAAAAGTTTGGGAGTTTTATAAAAACTATAAGAGTTTAAAAAGCTAAATTTGGATTAAAATTTGAAAATAGAAGTTAAAATTTGTGGAATAAAAAGCGTAGATGAGGCAAAAAGCATCATAAATTTAGACATTGATTATCTAGGCTTGATTTTTGCTGAGTCTATTAGAAAAGTTAGCTTAGAAACGGCCCTTGAAATTTCAAGCCTAGCATCTAGTTTTAACAAAAAATGCGTTGGTGTTTTTGCAAATTTAAATGAAAGTGAAATTTTAAAATACTGCACCGTGTCCAAACTAAACGCTGCTCAAATTTATGGAGATTATAGCCAAAATTTATATAAAAATTTAAAAAAGCACGGCGTTGAAGTTTGGAGAGTTTTTAGCGTTTTAGATAAAATTCCAAATTTAAATTATGATAATTTTGACTTTGCCTTATTTGATTGTAAAGGTAAAAATTTAGGCGGAAATGGAGTATCTTTTAACTGGAAAATTTTAAAAGGTTTAAAGCCATTTAGCTTTATTTTAGCTGGTGGCATAGGAGTTCAAAACGCTTTAAAAGCTGCTTCATACAAACCAAAAGTCATAGATATAAATAGCTGCGTTGAAGATAATAACGACATAAAAGACCCAAATTTAATAGCTGAAATTTTAAAAGTTTTAAAAGAAAATAACTATAAATAAAAGGAGAATTTTATGAGAGTGTTTTTAATTTTATTAATGATTTTAGGTTTTAGTTTTGCAAGTATGCCAAAGGTAAATCTTAAAAATGCTGAAATTTATGGCGTTTATAAGGATTATGAAAACACAGAAATTGCTCAGTTTTTAGGCATTCCATACGCAAAAGCTCCAGTTGGAGATTTAAGATGGGAAAAGCCACAAAATTTAAAACTAAAAGGTAAAATTTTAGCACAAGAATTTGGAAATTTTTGCCCACAAAATGCTGATTTGGGTGACTTTGCAGTAGCTGGTGGAAATGAGGACTGTCTTAATTTAAATATCTATGTAAAAAAAGATAATTTAAATAAAAACGCTAAAAAACCTGTGATGGTTTGGATCCATGGTGGAAGCCTTTGGGTTGAGCGAAATAGCGACTATGATGGCTCTAAATTTGCTAAAAATGACGCTGTTTTAGTAAGTATTAATTACCGCCTTGGAATGTTTGGATTTTTTGCTCATCCAGAACTTAAAAATAGCACAAATTTTGGTCTTTATGACCAGTTAAAAGCCTTAGAATGGATAAAAGAAAATATTGAAAATTTTGGCGGCGATAAAGATAATATCACTATTTTTGGCGAAAGCTCAGGTGGCGTAAGTGTGATTTCGCACCTTATATCTCCACTTAGTAAAGGTAAATTTAACCACGCAATTTCAATGAGTGGGGCTGCTTTGGTTGGAAGATATCCTGCATTTGGAACGCCGTATCCTTTGGAAGTTGCACAAAATATCGGTGCAGAGTTTAGTAAATTTAAAGGTTGTAAAGATTTAAAATGTCTAAAAAGCTTAAGCAGTGATGAAATCCTTAAAAACTCATTTAAATATCAAATTAATATGCCTGTGATTGATAAAGAGTTTTTTCCATATCACCCTGCTGATATGCTTGAAAATGGGGAGTTTAACCGCGTTACTTTTGTAAATGGAAACACAAGAGATGAGGGAAGATTTTTTACAGCGATAATGGAAAATTTATCTAAAAAACCGATGGATCAAAAAAGCTTTAATGAAGCATTAAATGGCTATTTACAGCCAAATTTAGCCAAAAAAACAAAAGAGTTTTTTAAAGATGAGATAAAAAAAGACCCAGCCGATGCCTACGCAAAAATTCAAACTTCTTTAATGTTTGCTTGCAGTGGCAAAAAAATAAATGATTTAATTAGTAAATTTATGCCTGTTTATGCATATGAATTTAACGATATTACCGCACCAAGCTATTTAGAAAAAGTTAGTTTTGATTTAAAAGCAGCTCACACTTTAGAACTTCCTTATATTTTTCCAAATTTTCATGGTGGCGGACTTTTAGCAACTAGGCTTGATAAAAATCAACTAAATTTAGCTAATAATATGGTTAAAAATTTCATAAATTTAAAAGATATTTCAAAAACAGATTTTGTAAAGTATCAGCCAAATTTAGAAAATATTTTAATTTTTCAAGAGCCAAAGCCATATGTTGAAAAAAATAGCCACTCAATCAGGCATAATTGTAAATTTTGGGACGAAAGTGGTGCGTATTAGCTTAAAATTAAATAAATTTATATATAATCTACAAAAAACAAAAGGTAAGTGATGAATAAAAAAGCATATTTTGGAGAATTTGGTGGTCAGTTTATCCCTGAAACTGCGATGTTTGCGGTAGAAGAACTAGAAAAAGCATATGAAAATATAGCAAAATCAAAAGAATTTAAAGATGAGTTAAACTATCTTTTAAAAGAGTATGTTGGTCGCCCAACACCGCTTTATCATGCAAAAAATTTAAGCAAACATTATAAACATGAAATTTATCTAAAAAGAGAGGATTTAAACCACACAGGTGCTCATAAAATAAATAACGCCCTAGCACAAACCCTACTAGCAAAAAAAATGGGTAAAAAAAAGGTTATCGCTGAAACTGGTGCTGGACAGCACGGCGTTGCAACAGCCACAGCTGCGGCACTTTTAGGACTTGAGTGCGATGTTTATATGGGCGAAGTTGATGCAAAAAGACAAGAGTTAAATAAATTTAGAATGAAGCTTTTGGGTGCAAATGTTATTGAGATTAGTGAGGGCTTAAAAACCTTAAAAGAGGCAACCACAGCTGCAATTCAAGCGTGGGTTAATGAGATAGAAAGCGTTTTTTATGTCATTGGCTCAGTTGTAGGACCTCATCCATATCCAAAAATGGTTAGGGATTTTCAAAGAATAATAGGCGATGAAACCAAAGCCCAACTTCAACAAAAGGGCATAAAGGCTGATTATATCATCGCTTGTGTTGGTGGTGGAAGTAATGCAATGGGAATGTTTTTTCCATTTTTAGATGATGAAAATGTTAATTTAATAGGCGTTGAAGCTGGTGGGCTAGGAGCTGATACACCTTATCACGCAGCAACGCTAACAAATGGAAAAGAGGGAATTTTACATGGCATGAAAACTATCGTTTTGCAAGACAGATATGGTAGAATTTTACCAGTTCATAGCATCTCTGCGGGGCTTGATTATCCTGGAATTGGACCTGAGCACTCTCATCTTTTTAAAACCAAAAAAGCCTCATATTTTCCAGTAAGCGATGATGAGTGCATAAATGCCTTGAAATTACTCTCACAAAAAGAAGGGATAATTCCAGCCATTGAGAGTGCTCACGCTTTGGCTTATTTAGAAAAACTTTGTCCAACTTTAGAAGAAAAATCAACCATTGTTGTAAATATTTCAGGGCGCGGGGATAAAGATATGGACACAGTTATGAACTATCAAAAAGGAAAAATTTATGGATAAGATAAAAAAAGCTTTTGATGAGAAGTTAAAAAACGGCAAAAAGGCAAATATCGGCTACATAGTTGGTGGATATCCAGACTTAAACTACACAAAAGAGTTAATTAATAACCTTGATAAATGCTCTCTTGATATCCTAGAAATCGGCATTCCATACACCGACCCACTAGCTGATGGAAAGGTGATATTTGATGCTAGTTTTAAGGCGTGTCAAAACGGCGTTACAACTGATGATGTTTTTAAGATGCTAAAAGAGTGTAAAACTAATAAATGCTTAGTTTTTTTGGTTTATTATAATTTAGTTTTTTCATATGGGCTTGAGAGTTTTGTAAAAAAGGCAAAAGAGGTTGGCATAAGCGGTCTTATAGTGCCAGATCTACCTTGTGAAGAAAGTGATAAATTATTTGAAATTTGTAAAAATCACGGACTTAGTTTAATTCCACTAATTAGCGTTACATCAGAGTATAGACTTCCTAAACTTTTAGAAAAATCAAGCGGATTTATCTACGCAGTTGGGTCAATCGGCGTAACTGGTGGCAAACAAACGCCGATAAATAGGCTTAAACACATGGTAGGCGATATTAAAAACGCTACAAATTTGCCAGTTGCAGTTGGCTTTGGGATTAGAACAAATGATGATGTAAAACTAACTAAAAGCTACGCTGATGGGGCAATTGTTGGAACTTCTATAGTTAAGCTTTGTGGAAATTTGAGTGTGGGCGAACTTTTAAAAGAGATAGATGAAATTTTTAAGGATTGAGATGAAAAAAATTTTAGCAGTTATTCTATTTTTTGTTAGCACAATAAATGCAACCACTCTTTTAAACTACGACATCATAGATAAAGGTGCTAGTATTGAACTAAGGCTTTCGTTTGATTCTAAATTTAATGCAGAAATTTTACAAGAAAATAGCAAAAATGGAGTTAAATTCACCCTAAAAGGAACTCACAGCGATGATAAATTTACAAATCAAATCGGCTCACCTATAATAAGCGATCTTGTTATAGAAAATAGCAAAGATGGAGCTGTAATCTCTGTAAAAGGAAGTAAAAACCTTCAAGCAGCAGCAACTTTGATCGATGAGTTAACTCTTAATATAAGTTTTACAGATAGCTCTATCACATCATCTTTACCACTAGAGCCAAAAAATGTAGATAAAAGTAGCAATTTTAGCATAATAAAAACACTCTTTTGGATAATAGCAATTACCATAATCCTAGCTATAGTTTTTGTTATTATAAAAATAATAAAAAAAGAGAAAAACAAAAAAGAATTTAATATGTTTGAGAATTTTCAAGATGAAAATGACGAACAAGATGATAAATATGAAGCTCAACCCATCTACGATGAAGATAAAATCATAACAGAAACAAGTGATTTAAAAAATGACTCACCAACATCTCAAAATAACTCTATTGATGTGATATATAGTGAGAAAATTTCGGATGACAAAGAGCTTATTTTAATAAATAAAGACGGTAAGGTATTTTTAAATTTTTTAAGTAAAGATAATGAAATTCCAGCTGACATTTATGACGATATGAAAAATGATGGTGATAAATTTGAAGAGTTTCTAAAAATTTGCAAAAATCAAAGCAGACAGATATAGAAATAGCCCAAATTTTGGGCTATTTTAGTTAAAATACTTTTTTATTTGACTTACCCAGTTTGAAATTCTATCCTCACTTTTTTCACTTTCATTATCATAATCAAGCACAAGTCCTACGAATTTACCGTTTACTACTGCTCTACTTTCATCAAATTCATATCCATCAGTACTAACTTCTCCTACAATATTTGCTCCAGCTTTTTTAAAATTTTCATATAAAATTCCCATACCATCGCAAAAACTATCAGAGTAAGACAAACTATCACCAAGCCCAAAAAGAGCTACAGTTTTGCCACTTAAATTCAAACTATCAAAGTCAAAGCTATCCCAGTCATCTTGAAGTTCGCCATCATTCCAAGTTGAAGTTCCACATATTAAACCATCATAGCTATTTAAAGTGTTAGCATCACAATCTGATACATTTAAAGCTTTAGTGCCTAAACTATCTGCTATTAAACCCGCAGCCTCTTCAGTACTGCCCATAGAACTGCCAAAAATAACTGCAAATGACATATTCTCTCCTTAAATTTATAAATTCTTTGTAATTCTCATAAAATAATCAAAATACTTTATTTATTAATTACAAACCAATTAAACTAAAGCTATAAAATCACTATTTTTAATAAATCCATACAATAAAATATAGTCTAATTTTTATCGCAGAAATTTTAAAGCTTATATAAATTCTGCCATTTCATAAGATATTTTAAATTTCTCATCAGAGTAAATTTTAAAACCAAGAAATATAACTTAATTTACCCACTCAATTTAAAACTACTCTAAATCTATCTGCTTAGCACTCGCCTTTACAAGAAAACTCTTTATCCATGCCAAAAACCTTACAAAACTCACAGTATACGCAACTAACGCTTCTTTTTGCACAAACAATAGGAATATTTCGTTTTTTAGCATCACCTTTGATTTTTTTCATTGTGTTATGATTAAGAAAAGATGTAAGCATAACTACACACTCTGTATCAGCAGGAATTACTTTTCTATTAACTCTATTTTCATTTCTTGCATCCCAATGCTCAATCTTTTTAGCCCCTAAATCCGATAAAACAGCCTTTATAGGCGTTATCTCATCTGCTCCTACTACTAATACTGACATATTGACTCCTTTTAAATTTTAAAGAATTATACTATTTTTCTGCTTAATTAATTCTGATATTCGTTATCATAACTTAAATTTTATATAGGGTATATTATTTGATTGTTAAAAATGGTTATATTTCATTATAAATTTGGGGTGAGACATCCACCCCCAAACTAATTAATTTTCTATCTCATCACTAAAATCAGCGTTTGCAAGTCTTTTTAACTGCCTATACTGCCTCATAGCATCAGATTTATTTTTAGCATAAAGATCATTTGCTCTTATAGGATCAAGTTTTTTAAGAGCACTATATCTTACTTCTTTAGACAAAAATTCCTCATAAAGATCCCAATCAGGCTCTTTTGAAGTAATCTTAAGTGGGTTTTTTCCTTCAGATATCAAACGCGGATCATATGTATATGTTGGCCAATACCCACATTTTGTAGCAAGTTCTGCTTGATTTCCAGAACCACTTAAACCACCCTTTATACCATGAGCAATGCATGGACTATAAGCTATGATAAGACTAGCTCCTGGGTAACTCTCAGCTGCTACAATAGCTTTAAGAGTTGCTGCTTGAGATGCATTTGAGTTAATCTGAGCTACAAAAACATTTCCATAACTCATCATCATCATTCCAAGATCTTTATGCTGGGCTGGTTTGCCAGCAGAAGTAAACTGAGCGATTGAGCCAGCTCTACTTGCTTTTGAGCTTTGTCCGCCTGTGTTTGAGTAAACTTCAGTATCTAAAACCAAAACATTTACATTTTCTCCACATGCTAAAACATGATCTAATCCACCAAAACCGATATCATACGCCCAGCCATCTCCACCAATTATCCACTGAGATTTTTTTGATAGATAGTCTTTAAGACTTAAAAGCTCTTTTACGCCTTTTTTATCTAAATTTTGCTCTAAAAGCGGAATGAGTTTTTCCCTAATCTCAGCTGAAATTTTAGCGTCTTCTCTATGTTCTATCCAGTCATTATAGTATGCCGCTATAGAATTTGGCACTTCATCTTTGCTATCAAGCATAATGTTTTGTATTCTATGCCTAATAGTATCGGTTGCTACTTTCATACCCATACCAAACTCAGCATTATCTTCAAAAAGCGAATTTGCCCACGCTACACCTTTGCCGTCTTTATTTTTCTTATATGGCATTGATGGTGCTGACCCACCATAAATAGAGCTACATCCAGTTGCATTTGCGATAATTGTATGATCTCCAAAAAGTCTTGTGACTAAATTTATATATGGTGTCTCGCCACAACCAGGACATGCACCATGAAATTCAAAAAGTGACTCACTAAAGCCTATGCCTTTAACGCTTTCTTTATTCATAAGATCATCTTTATAAGTTGCTTTTTTAAATAGATAATCAGCGTTTTCTTGTTCACCTCTATCTAGTTCATCTTGCAAAGGAACCATAACTAAAGACTTCTCTTTACTTGGACAGTTTATAGCACAAAGCTCACAACCTGTACAATCAAGAGGGCTAACTTGTATTTTATATTTTAACTCTTTTAGCTCTTTACCTTTTGCATCAAGCAAGTGTTCTTTTAAATTATTTGGAGCCTTTAATACCTCATCTTCATCAAGCAAAAAAGCCCTAATAACTGAGTGAGGGCAGACAAAAACACATTGATTACACTGGATACAGTTCTCTTCTTTCCACATAGGCACAGTTACGCCAATTCCTCGTTTTTCATACTGTGTGGTTCCTTGACTAAAATTTCCATCTTCATATCCTATAAATGCTGATACTGGCAAACTATCGCCACGAGCAGCATTTATAGGCTTAACGACATTTTCTATAAAGTCATTTCCTATATATTTATCTTCTTTTTCATCTTTTGGATCTAAATTTGACCAAGAAGAATCAACTTCAACCTTTATAAGTGCATCAGATCCTTCATCAATTGCTCTGTAGTTCATATTTACAATAGCTTCGCCCTTGTTTCCATAGCTTTTTTTAGCAAATTCTTTCATATATTTTCTTGCATCTTCAAAAGGTATGATATTTGCTAGTTTAAAAAAGGCTGATTGCATAATGGTATTTGTTCTACCACCTAATCCAATATCTCGTGCTAATTTAGTAGCGTTAATGATAAAGAAATTTACATCTCTATCAGCTAGGATTTTTTTAACTCTGTTTGGAAGTCTTTTTACGGTCTCATCTGCGTCCCAAATGGAGTTTAAAAGAAAAGTTCCATTCTCTCTAACACCATCAATCACATCATAAATTTCAAGATATGATGCTACAGAACAGGCTACAAAATGTGGGTTTGATACAAGATAAGTTGAGCGAATCGGCTTTTTACCAAATCTTAAATGGCTTCTTGTATATCCGCCTGACTTTTTGCTATCATAAGCAAAGTAAGCTTGTGCGTAAAGATCGGTGTTATCTCCGATGATTTTTATAGAGTTTTTATTTGCTCCAACTGTACCGTCTGCACCAAGTCCGTAAAATAAGCACTCAATAGCACTGTCATCAGATAGTGAAATTTTCTTGCCAATCTCAAGTGATAAATTTGTCACATCATCTACTATACCAACAGTAAAGCCATTTTTAGGATTTTCTTTTTTAAGCTCATCAAATACTGCTATCATCTGTGCAGGATCAACATCTTTTGAGCTTAAACCATATCTACCACCTATGATAAGTGGGGCGTTATCTTTGCCATAAAATGCAGCTTTTATATCAAGATATAGTGGCTCTCCAAGGCTACCTGGCTCTTTTGTCCTGTCTAAAACTGCTATTTTTTCTACACTTTTTGGAACAACATCAAAAAGATATTTTAAACTAAATGGTCTATAAAGATGAACCTTAATAATACCAACCTTTTCGCCTTTTTTATTTAGATACTCAACCACCTCTTCAAGAGTTTGATTAACAGAACCCATTGCTACGATAACTCTGGTGGCTTCTGGATCGCCATAGTAGTTAAAAGGCTTATAATCCCTACCAGTAACTTTTGAAATCTCTTTCATATAATCAGCTACAATATCAGGAATAGCGTTATAAAAGCGGTTTGGAAGCTCTCTTGTTTGAAAATATATATCATCATTTTGTGCGGTGCCGCGGGTTTTAGGATTTTCTGGATTTAGTGACTCGTCTCTAAATTTTTGGACTGCTTCTTTATCTAATAGTCTATCAAAAACTTTATAATCCATAACTTCTATTTTTTGAATTTCATGACTTGTTCTAAATCCATCAAAAAAGTGTAAAAATGGCACTCGCCCTTTAATAGCTGCAAGGTGAGCAATGCCTGCTAAATCCATAACTTCTTGAACACAATCACTTGCAAGCATTGCAAATCCAGTTTGTCTACATGCATAAACATCTTGATGATCGCCAAATATAGAAAGTGCTTGTGAGGCTAGCGAGCGTGCTGCTACATGAATAACTCCAGGAAGGAGTTGTCCAGCTATTTTGTACATATTTGGAATTTTTAAAAGAAGTCCTTGAGAAGCTGTATAAGTAGTAGTTAAAGCACCAACTTGAAGTGAACCATGCACAGCCCCAGCAGCTCCAGCTTCGCTTTGCATCTCAACAACCTTAACAGGCATACCAAAAAGGTTTTTCTTGCCTTGAGACGCCCATATATCTGTATAGTCCGCCATAGGTGAACTAGGCGTAATAGGATAGATTCCAGCAACTTCAGTAAAAGCATAAGCCGCGTATGCTGCTGCTTCGTTGCCATCCATTGTTTTCATTATTTTACTCATCTAATCTCCTAGTATTAAGTAGGGTATTGTATCAAAATATTGCTAAAATATGATTAATGTATAAATAAGTAATTTTTCTAAAACTTAGTTAAAGCTCTATAGTAATAAAATGTGTAAATTTGATAGTGAATAAATTTGAGTCTAAACTATTTACGAATTAAATGTTTTTATAAATTCTACCGCATCAAGCGAGTTATCAAAAATATATTTTGTGTTTGCTTTCAAAGACTCTATTGCACCATAACCACAAGATAAGCCAATTGCGATAATACCAGCATTTTTAGCAGAGATAAGATCCATTTTCGTATCTCCTATCATAAAAGCATTTTCAGTAGATTTTCCTAAATTTTTTAAAGCTTTTCGCACTGGTTCTGGGCTTGGTTTTGGATTTATAACATCGTCTCTACCAACAACAGTACCAAAATAGCTTAATACTTCATGTTTATCAAGTATAAGTTTTGAATACTTGCTAGTTTTAGTAGTAACTACGCCTAAATCAGCAAATTTGTTAGCTTGTATAATAGCATTTTTAGCATTTGGCAAGAGAGTAGTTGTATCTAGATAAATTTCGCCATATCTTTTTTTATAAACATTTATGAGCTCATCGATATCTTTAGTAACACCTAAATTTTTAAAAATCAAATCAAGTGGATGACCAATTTGCTTTTTTACTAACTCATCTCCTGGATATTTAAGAGAGAATTTTAAAAAAGCCTCTCTAAAGCCTTCTATAATAGCGAAAGTTGAATCTATTAAAGTTCCATCCAAATCAAATAGTATGGTTTTTGTCATATAAAATAAAAGGGCGGATTAAGCTCCGCCCATAAGAATAAATTATTTTCTAAATTTAGCGTCAACTCTTCTGTTTTGAGCGCGTCCTTCTTTTGTGCTATTTGTAGCAACTGGTTGAGTCTCACCATAACCTTGTGTTGTGATTTTATTAGCATCAACACCTAGTTCAACTAGAACATCTTTAACAGCTGCTGCTCTTCTTTCTGATAGTCCTTGGTTATATGTTGCATCACCTGTACTATCAGTATGACCCTCTAGTCTTATAGCATAGTTTGGTTTATCAGCTACAAAATCAGAAATCTCTCTAACTATGTGTTTTGACTCTGGCTTAATTTTAGTGCTATCAAAACCAAATTTTAGCGAGTTAACATCAAGTCTGATGATTTTTTCACAACCGTTTTCATCTACAACTGTACCTGCTGGAGTTCCTGGACATCTATCTAGATTATCTGGAACACCATCTCCATCTTCATCACCTATTGGAACAGCAACTACTGGAACAACTGCTGGAGTTCTGCTTCCAAAATCAACACCAAATCCTAATGAATAGAATAGGTTATGAGTTGTTTCATCTTCAAATGCGATAACATCTTTTGCCTCTAGTCTTAAATGAAAATTATCTGTAACATAGTATTTAGCACCTAAGCCAACTTGAGCAAAACCTGAATCATAATCATCAACTTTTGTACCATCAGCATAACTGCCATTACCTTTTCCATCTAAATAACCACCACCGATTAAACCATAGAATTTAAAGTCATCATTAACATCAAAGTTTTTGATTAAGCTTAAGTGATAAAGATTCATATCCATATCGCCCTTACCTTTGCCTTTAACATCAGCACCATTTACTCTATCATAACCAAATTCTAGGTGATCAAAAAATGAACCCTCTTCAAAGTTTTTAGCTATTCTAGCACCAAAAAACATCTCGTCCTTTAGATCAAAATCGCTATCAAATGATGTTCCACCGATAACTGGAGTAAATTGCCAATGATAGTTGTCTTCATTAGCTACTAAAGCTGTCGCTGCACATAAACTTAGTGCAAGTAAAATCTTTTTCATTTTTCTTCTCTTCCTTTCAAAAAAATTACCGCATTATATCATAAAGAATTTTAAATAAAGATAAACCCTTATAAAACTAAAACTATCTTTTTGAGAATTGTGGGCTTCTTCTAGCCTTTCTTCTACCAAATTTCTTTCTTTCAACTACTCTACTATCTCTTGTTAGTAAACCTTTTGGTTTAAGAGCTGCTTTAAAATCAGCATCCATTGCTGATAAAGCTTTTGAAATTCCATGTCTTACTGCTTCAGCTTGAGCATTAAAACCACCACCTAAAGTGATAGCTTTAATATCCATAGAAGTTTCTTGTTTTGTAACAAGAAGCGGCTCAATAACTTTTAATTTAGCAGCTTCGTGTCCACCTAACCATGAGTTTAAATCAAGTCCATTTACTGTAATCTTGCCACTTCCTGGTTTTACCCATACTTTAGCTATTGCTGTTTTTCTTTTTCCTGTTGCGTAAACTGTCGCCATATTTATTTTCCTTTATTTACTTGAGCTGTATGTGGATGTTCGCTACCTTCATACACTTTAAGTTTTTTAATCATCTCTCTACCAAGTTTAGTTTTTGGCAGCATTCCTCTAACTGCAAGCTTATATAGTTTTACTGGATTATTTTTTAGAAGATCTTCAAATTTCTCACTCTTTACGCTTCCAAAATAACCTGAATGTCTGTGATATAGCTTATCACTTCCTTTATTAAGTCCTGTATATCTTGCTTTTGATGCATTAATGATGATAACATAATCACCACAATCAACATTTGGCGTATAAGTTGGTTTATGTTTACCTCTTAGAAGAGTTGCAACTTCGGTTATCATTCTACCAAAAACCTTATCAGTTGCATCTATTACAACCCAGTCTCTCTCGACTTCGTTTGCTCTAATGCTCTTTGTCATTTTTCTACCTTTATAAAATTTGTGAAAGGTGATTGTATAAAAAATAAGCTTAATATATACTTAAATTAAGCTAAATTTAAACTTCTTTTATAAGAATTTTATCTTCTAAAATATAAACTATCACACACCTTATCTCTTTTGGCGCAAAAACATCGCTTATAGCATACTTATATCCTAAGACTTGCTTTTTATGACTATCTTTAAAACTCTCTCCAGTTTTATAGTCAACTATAAAAACTTCATCACTTTTAACAGCCAAAAGGTCTATATAATTCAAACCGCCATCTACTTTAATAGGGAGTTCTTTATAAATTTCAGCACCATTTAATAAATTTATAAATTTAGGATCATTTAATAACATGCCAACTCTATGCTTAATGCTTTCAAATTTATCATCACCTAAAAATTTAGCATATCTGTTTTTACTTTTTAATATAGCCAAATTTAGCTCTTCTTCGCCAAAACCACATAAACTCTCAAGAGTGTAGTGTAACGCTACACCATAACTTATAAACTCACTATTTTCACTTTTATCTTTGGTTTTTTGGCTCTCTTGAGCTTCAACCTTAATCAAAGAAATAGGATTTGGTGCTTTTTGCAATATAGGCTCTTTTTGTTCAACTTCAAATTTACCTTGTTTAGAATTTTCTATATAAAAAAATGGCTCTTTTTGGGATACTTCAGAAAAAAAAGTTGGATTTCTTGGTTTTTGTATTTCGTTTTTTATAATTTTTAGGCTATGAACAGCCCTTGTTAAAGCCACATAAATTTTATTTAAATTCTCATCATCATCAAGTATATTTCTTGTTTTTAAAAGCTCACTATAAAAATCATCAACATTTTCTCTACCGCTAATTTTATAAGCAAATCTCCATCTAAAATCTTTAGCATCAAATTCTTGTATAATCTTATCGCTATCATTGCTATCGCCACTTATTCTATCACAAACTATCAAGTGATCAAACTCAAGCCCTTTTGACTTATGTATCGTTAAAAGCACCACGCCACTTTGCTCATCATCTCCACTTTTTGTATCATCATTTCCAAAAGCTAGATGGATGATGCTCTCATAATTTTTAGAGATTTCTATAAATTGTGAGATTTTATCTAGGCTCACATCTAATGATTTAGCAACTTCAATAACAGTTTGTTCTACACTCTTTTTTAGATCGAGATTTAGCTGTTTTGGCTCTTTGGCTATAAGTGAGTAAACATTTTTAGCATAAATTTCCTCTTTTGTTATCTGAAATTTTATGCACTCCAAAACTGATCTTACAAAAGGAGTGTTAAACAAAAGCTCTCCACCAACTCCACTTGATTTAACTCCTAAATCATCAAGCTCTTTTTTAAGTAGATCGATGTCAGAATTTTTCCAACAAAGTATAGCAATATCATCTGGATAAACGCCCAAATCAATCATCTCTTTGGCTTTCAAAGCTGCTTTTTGTGCTACATTTTCATCTGCGCTTACTACTTCTACAAAGCCCTTGTCTTGATGATTTTCTGAAACTTTTTGATCTTTATAATGAAAATTATCTACTCCATTAAATAGCGAATTTATAAAATTTACTATAATACCATCGCTTCTATAATTTGTATCAAGGCTATCTGAGACTATCTGTGGAAAATCATCATCCTTAAGCTTATTAAAAAGCTCTTTAACCCCGCCACGAAAACGATAAATGCTTTGTTTGGTATCGCCCACATAAAAAAAGCTTCCAAGACCGTTTTGACCATAGCCTGCAACTATTTCATCGATGAGTGGTTTTAGAATTTTATACTGTAAAACGCTAGTATCTTGAAATTCATCTATTAAAAGATGAGTTATTTTCGCATCTAACCTAAAGTACAAAAGCTCCTTAAATTCATCTTTTGAGAGAAGTTCGTATGCAAATTTTGTAATGTCAAAAAAAGTTAGCTTATTTTCTCTTAGCACTACTTTTTTTCTAGCTTTTTCATAAATTTCAAGCAAAGAGCCTAAATTTGAGAATTTATACTCTTCTAAAGCTATAAAATACTTTTCTAAGCTATCTTTTAACTCCTGAAACATATCATCAAGTTCTGAAGTGTAAATTTTAGAGTATGTTCTGTAATTCAAACTCTCTTTATTGATATAGCCTTTCTTTAAAATTTCAAAAGGCGAGTTTGCGTTAAAAGAGTTTATAGCAGTTGATGAAGCGTTGTTTTTAATAGCATAATCTCTAAGAGCTTTTTGCTTTTGCATAACTAAATCGCTACCTGGAAAAATAGCATCTTTTTTAAATTTAAAATCATCTGATTTTTCATAAAGGCTCTCTATTAACTCTAAGCTTTTTTCTAAATTTTTATTTTCATCATTTAGCACAAAACTTACGAGGTTTCTTGTCTCATCTTTGCTTAAAGAGTTTAAAAACTCATCCCTAACTAAGCCTTTAAACTCGTTTTCATCCATCATCTCAAAATCAGGACTTATGCCCAAATTTAGCGAAAAGCTTTTAATAATGGTAGAAAAAAACGAATCGATGGTTGAAATTTTAAGATTAGAGTTTAAAAATTCTTCTTTTAACTCATCTCTTTTATCTAGAATTTGAGCTTTGTTAAGTCCTGTTTGAAGTGAAATCTTTTCTAACTCAGCCTCTTTGTTTTCTAAATTTAAAAAAAGATCAATTATTTTATTTTTCATCTCAGCAGCAGCTTTGTTTGTAAAAGTTAGTGCCATTATGGAGTTTAAATTTGCTCCATTTAGAATAAGAGAAACCACTCTAACACTTAAGTTAAAGGTCTTGCCACTGCCAGCACTTGCTTCAAGAGCTAAAAAATCAACCATTTACGCTCCTTTTACAAATCAAAGTATATGGACAGTTTCTACAAAAGTTATGATTTTCTTCAAATTTCATCACTTTACGAGATATCTCTTTTAGTTGAGATATTTTTTCTTTTAAGGTTTCTAAGTTGTAGTCTTTGTGTGGTGGTTCGCTACTCATCTGAGTAAAACTAAAGTAGGAATTTATACTTTCTTCTATGCCTAGTAAAGCTTGATAAAATGCAAGCTGAAAGCTCTTAGTTGCGCTATCTAGCTTGCCAAGTTTATAATCAGTTAAGTAGATATCATCAGCAGTTTTTTCAACTCTATCAATCTTACCTTTTATAAGAATTCCTTCAAATTCTTTGTTTGTAATATCAACTTCATGCTCTATAATCCCGCCCATATCAATGTTAAAGTTTTTAAAGTTTTCTTTTACAATCTCGCCATAAATGCCTAGAAATTTACTGTCAACTAAAGCACAAAATTTTTGATAATCAAATTTATTATTCTCATAGCTGTTTGCTACGATCTCATGAAGACTTGTGCCACGAGTAAGATTTGTGTTTTCCTTATCAACATTTTTTGCCTCTTTAGTACAAAAAATTCTCTTATAAGCATACATTTTAGGGCATTTTATATAGTCATTTAACCTTGAAAATGAGAGTGGTTCTTTAAAGAAATCGTGAGCTATTTTTATATCTGTAGGTTCTAAATTAAGTATAGTTTTACTAGTTTCTAAAAGCTTCATATAGTCACTATCGCTAAATTCATTGTCATCAACAACTTCAAATTCTTTTAAAAATCTTGATGGAATTTCACTATTTGAGTTTTTATAGCAAATAGCTGTAAATTCAGAAGCTTCTATTAAACTTTTATAGTAAAAGCGTTGTAAATTTTCTCTTTGAGTATAGCTAATAAGACCAGCTCTTTTTCTAACTTCTGAGTTTAAAAACATCTCATTTACAACCCTTGATGGAACTAGATTATCATTAAATTCAGGAATAATAACAGCTCTAAATTTCATACCTCTACTTTCTAAAAGTCCCATAACGCTTACTTTTCCACCGCCAACATGATCAATTTGTTTAGACCTTATAAGCATAGAAAAAATCTCACAAATTTCACTAAATTTTAAAGTAAAACTACGCAAAAATATCTCGATCTCAAAAAGAACTTCATTTATTATAAGATCTAAATTACTCTCCCCACTTATTGTAAGAATAGAATTTATTAAGGACTTAAACTGGTTAAAATCACAAATTTCATCATAGTTTTTTTTGAAATTCTCATAAATCTGAGAGCTTAAATTTGCTTTATTTAAAAAAAGCTCTATTTTTGTATAAACATCTTTTTGTAGATAATTATGAGCCAAATCTAGCTCTTTTTGACCTTTTAAACACTCTAAAATTTCACTAAAAATTTTATAAAATAGCGTGTTTTTAAATTTAAATCCCATCGCAAAATTTAGCATATTGTTAAAATCATATAGTTTTAAAATCTCACTAAAACTTTCATCAGGCAAAATCACAACAATATCTTCAGGCAAAATCCCAGCCCTTATAAAGCTTGAAATTTTAGTATACACATATAGTGCTTGTAATGTTTGGCTCTTAAAACCTCTTAATTTTATACTTTTTTTAGATGGAAGTGGTGAGATTTTATTAAGGGTGTTTGTGGATAAATTTAGCTCATAACTAAAGCCTGGTTCTATTTCCAAAGAAGATAATTTTTCTAAATTTAAAACTAAATTTGAGTTTAAATTTGATGCTTTAAATTTAAGAATAACATTTGTAAGATTTCTAATCTTATCTAAAATTTCAATGTTAAAATTAGTTAAAATCCCATCTATTTTTATAGTAATTTTATCAAAACTTCTAATGTAACTCTCATCTATTTCATAATCAAAAGGCAAAGTTATATCATCATAAACGCCGTTTTTATCTAGAATTTCTTTATAATTATTAAAAAGCTCACCTAAAATTTCAAGATGTTCTTCATACTCAGCATATATATCAGAACTTTTTAGATCATTTATAGTTTTTTTAGAATCACTTAGCTCTTTAAAAAAAGAAAAAAGATACTCTTTGTTTTGCAAGAACTCAAAAAATTGTGATTTTATGTTTAGTTTTTTTTCTAAATTTTCAGTTTTTTTAACAGCTTCGTTTAGATATAAAACCCTTGAAATTTCAAAAACTTGTGTTTTTGTTTTGTTGTATAAAATTTCACTAAAAAAAGCCCCTATTGTGGTAATTTTAGGTAGCAAAATTCCATCATAGTTTTTAACAAATTCTCTTATATTTCTACTATTTGTAAAAACAATAAGTTCTCTCATGAGGCAATCAATTCAAATTTATAAAAGCCTGTATCTTTACCATCACTTAGTTTAATAAAAACCTGCCAACGGCCTGGTTTATTAACCTTGAAATTTTCACTTATTAAATAAATATCTTCAAATTTAAACTTTAAATTTTTATCAAATTCACTTGTATCAGGCCTAGTAAGCAAAATTTCTCCGCTTAAATTATCTAATGAGCTTCCTAAATTTGCCCTAGCTATGGCCTTAACTTGAGAATCTTTGCCTTGATAGATAACCTTATCAACCAAAGTTAAACTATATTTCTCTTCAAACCTTTCCTGGCTAGCCTCTATCTCATTTATGTTTCTATCAACCTCATCAACACTTGAAAAGTAGTAATTATCCATATAAACTGGGTAATCTAACGAAAATACAATAGTCCACACACAAGCTGTAATAATACCTATAAAGCTAAGAATTATTACATAAAGCCCTAATGGTTTTCTTTTTTTACTCTTTTGCATCTCTTTTCCTTTTGAGTCTATAGTACAACGAGTTAAGAATAACTAAAATTATAGAGCCATATACAAAAAATCTTATCAAATTTAAAACTATCTTGTTTGTATTACCAACTGCGTTTTCTAGTTCTACACCTTTTGATAAGGCAATCTTTTCTGCCATATCAGCATAGCCATTCATCAAAGCTGGATTTATTGGGTCATTTCCTTTTTTTGCTGATACAAGAAGTGGTATAATGGTTCCTTTTCTTGGACTTGGACTTAGAACTTCTTCTTTATCAAATAAATTCTCACTCATAAAAATTTCAACCTTTTGATCGCCTGATGATAGTATCACAAAAGCGTAAGGTGCTTCTAAATTTGATGAAATTTCTATTGCTTTATCTTTTAAACTCTTGCCATTTAAACTCTTAATAGCAACAACACCTAAAAAAACTCCAGTTTTCTCTTTTAGCTCATCGCCGATGATTTGCATATGAGACATAGTGTTTTGCGTTAAAATACTGTCATTTTCTATGATAACACTTTTAGCAAATAAAGACGATGCAAAAAAGGCACTCAAAAGAGTGCCAATAAAAAACTTTTTCATATTAGTTTAAAAACAGGTTATTACCAGTTAAAACACATACAGCGGTAATAACAGCTAATACTATAAGCCCTGCTAAAATAACCAAATCAAATGGACTTTTTGAACTAGCGTTTTTCGACATTTATCACCTCCTTAACTTTATTCATATCAGTCTTCATAGGAACAGAAGATAAATTCTCTCCTAAAGTATATGGCTCATCTGCAACTTTTTGTTGAGCTTTAATTCCCCATATAGTAAGACCAACAAGAATAGAGATTAGTAAAACTGTAGCTATAAGCATACCAGTTACACCATGAATGCTAAAAACATTTCTATTTTGGTTTAGTTCTTCTGTTTTAATCTCTTCCATACTCTACTCCTTTGAAAGTGATACAGCATACTCACCAACGGCTTGTTTTTGAATATCAGTTAGTCTGCTATCAGTAAATGCTGGCATATGGCCGATAAAGCCCTGTTTACCACGATTTAAAACATCAACTACAAAATCTGATGCACCATATTTTGTAAGGTCAGGTCCAAGCCCGTCCATACCTTTGCCATCTTCACCATGGCATGCTGCGCAAACCATCCACTCATCTTTACCTCTTGTAACAAGATCAGGTCTAGAGGTCTTGCCAATAGCTGAAATTTCTTTAGCCATATAAGCCGCTGCTGCTAGAGCTGCTTCACCTTCTAAGTTTTTAGCAGGCATCTCTCCTAGTGGGTAATCAAGTCCCTTTGAACCATCTGATATAGACTCTATTATACCTTCTTCACTACCCCATACAGTTAAATCTCTAGCTTTACCATTTAGTCCTGTACCAGAGATTCCATGACATGCTGAACACTGAGTTAGGAAAATTCCCTCGCCCATAGCAAGTAAAGTCTCTTTTGTAGGGTTATTAAAAGTTGTTTGAAATTTAGCATTATATGCTTTTACCTCATCGTTATACTCTCCAACTTGAGAGTAAGAGTTAAGTGGGTATCCAACTAAAAAGTACCAAATCGCCCACACGATAAGAATAACATAAACAATAGCCCATCCCGTTGGTATTGGGTTATTATACTCTTTAATTTCATCGTGATTAGCACCCTCTCTTAACTCTCCCTCGCTCTTTTTGGTCTTCATTTGCTTAACATAAATTCCAACCACAAAGATAGTAGCTCCCACCAAAACGATGGCAGCTAGGATACTAAGAAGGTTTACACTATCACTTAAGTTAAACCATTTCATTTTTTAAGCTCCTTATTATCATTTTCGCTAGGAGTTTTGGGCTCTAAGAGATTATCATCTATGCTGTCATTTAGAGCCAAATCTCCATATTTTTCATAATCTCTTCTACCAGTTTTTTCAGATTTTAAAAGATGGAAAAAATATGCATATAGTCCTACACAAAGCCCAACAATAAGCACAACATATGCATAAGCTTGAATCTCTCTTATAAGCTCCATACTCATCCTAGATCCTTATTTTAAGCTATTAAGATAAGCGATTAACGCTACTATCTCTTTTATTTCGCCATTTTCAAAGGCTTTTTTAACATCTTCACTCTTCATTCCCTCAACTATGGCTTTAGCCTCTTCCATGGCAGCAGCTTTCGCCTCTTCCCAAGAGCCAAGTTTTGGCATTCCTTCCTTATCATAAGGAACATTAAAAGCCTTTTTAACAGTTAAAGCCTCAGCATAACCTGTTTCAATATCAGCTGTTTTGTTGTACATATGAGGGTAAGCTGGCATAACTGAACCTGGCACAACCGACTCTGGATCTCTCATATGGTGATCATGCCAGTCTGTAGTTCTATAATTTCCTACTCTCATAAGATCAGGTCCAGTTCTTTTTGAACCCCAAAGAAATGGTCTATGATAAGCATACTCACCACTCTTTGAATACTCACCATATCTATCAGTTTCTGACTTAAATGGTCTAATCTGTTGAGAGTGGCAGGCATTACAGCTATTTGAGATGTAAATTTGCCTTCCTGTAAGCTCTAAAACCGTATATGGTCTTGTATCTTTTAGCGGTCTTGCACTATCAGCAAAGCTTGGTAGTATCTCAACTACTCCAGCATAAGCTATAACTATAAACAAAAATACTGCAAAAAAGAATGGATGTTTTTCTAACCATGCAAACATTTCGTCCTCCTTCTAAGCTGCCATAGGTGAAGCGTTTCTTGGCTCAGCGTCAAGAACTCTACCTGTTGTAAATGATTTATACATATTGTAAGCAAACATAATAAAGCCTACTAAATATAAAAATCCTCCAATAGCCCTTATCCAGTAGTATTTTATAAGAGCATTTACTGTATCCATAAATGTGTAAGCAAGACTTCCAAACTCATCAGTTGCTCTCCACATCATACCTTGAGTAATACCCGCTACCCACATAGATGTAAAGAACATCACTAGACCGATAGTTTGAATCCAAAATTGTGTCTCCATAAGCTTTTTAGAGTAAATTTCGCGTTTGAAAATTCTTGGAGTCATATGGTAAAGTGCTGCTATAGTCATAAATCCAACCCATCCTAAAGTTCCATCATGAACGTGTCCTGGTATCCAGTCTGTAAAGTGAGCTAAAGCGTTAACTGACTTAATAGAAAGAATTGGTCCTTCTAGGGTTGAGAACATATAAAACGTAGTTGCCCATATCATAAATTTGATTAATGGACTTTCTCTTAGTTGATTCCACTCACCTCTCATTGTAAGGAGCATATTAATACCCGATCCCCAAGATGGAAGTATGAGAACAACAGAGAAAACTGATCCCATTGTTTGAACCCAGTCAGGCACTGTAGAGTATATAAGGTGGTGACCACCAGCCCATAAATATACAAACATCAAACTCCAAAATGAGAATAGTGATAATTTATATGAAAAAACTGCTTGACCACTCTCTTTTGGCAAGAAGTAATAAACTTGAGCTAAAATTCCAACTGTAAAGACAAAAGCAACAGCATTATGCCCCCACCACCACTGAACCAAAGCATCATTTGTACCTGCATACATTGATACTGCATGCCACCAATCGCCCATTCCAGTAAGTAATCTCGTAGGAATTGCCATATTATTAAATAAATAAAGCATAGCAATACCTAAAAATGTCGCTATGTAATACCACAATGAAATATAAAGAGTTTTTTCTCTTCTTATACCGATAAGTCCAAATATACTAACGCCCCATAAAACCCACACTACAACTATAAGTATATCTATTGGCCACTGAAGTTCTGCATACTCTTTTGAACTTGTTATTCCCATTAAAAGAGTTACAACAGCCAACAAAACAGCTATGACATACAAAATAAAGTGAAGTTTTCCTATAGTCATAAGAAATTTACTCTCAGCCATTGATACTTTTAGAACTCTTTGCCCCACATAGTACCAGGTTGAGAAAATTCCACTTAGCATAAAGCCATAGACTACCGCATTTGTATGTAGCGGTCTAAGGCGACTAAAAGCAGAGTACTGACCAGCGATATAGTTTAGGTCAGGGTATGCAAGCTGAAAAGATATAATAACTCCAACAAGCATACCAATAACACCGAAAATAATCGTTGTAAATAAAAAGTACTTCGCTACCGTGTAATCGTAACTGATAACATTACCAGGTCGCATTACAACCTCCTAAGTTTAAATTTTGCTCTTACTAAAAAGTAATATGTTATTATAATGTCATTTTCCTAGATTTATTCTTAAAATATCAAAATTTTGTTAAAAATCTATTATTTTTTAAAACTTATCGCTTTTAATCCGTTGTAAATTAAAATTTATATCTTATGACATAAAGTATTGTTCTACTATACTCATTACTTTTAAGAAAAAATGGTGTATAATTCTTACACAAAATAAAAAAGGATTAGCTATGATAGGTGGTGGTTCAAATGTTATGCCCCAAAGCTCAAATTTAAAATGCGTTCCTATCGTAGGAGAGGCTAGTTGTGGACTTCCTATCTTAAATTCATATCAAGATGATGAAGTAGTCTACATTAGTGAAAATGACTATAAAAAAGGGCTTTATGCCGTTATAGCAAGTGGCGATAGTATGACTCCTGAGATAAATGATAGCGATAGAGTTGTGTGCGACCCAACAGCAGAGATTATAAGTGGAGATTTGGTGCATTATAAATTTTACAACGATAGTGCTATTAAAGTCTATTTTAGAGATGAAAATAAAGGCATAACTCAATTTATACCCTATAATAACACAGCTGATTTTAAAACAGTTACTGTGCTAGATGATGATAAAGAGATGCTAGAAAACCTTACTATAGCTAAGGTTGTTCACATTACTAGAGTTATTGATGATGGCAGGAAGCAAAGATTAAGATTATTAGGGAAATGTAATTTTAAAAGGAGTAGAAATAGCAATTGGCAATAAAAGCTTTTATTTTATATATTTTTTGTGTATTTGCATTGTTTACCTTTAAGGATTTTAACTTAACAATTGAACAGATTATTTCTTTAGCGTTTCTTGCTTGGAGTTTTTTATTGTTTATGTTTTTATTTTTGTCTAGACTTATTAAGTATATTTTTCCATTTTTTATAGGCAATAAAGTAACAGATGCTGATATCATATCTGCCAAAATTAAAATATCAAATTTAGATAAGCAGATACAATTATTAGAAGAAAAGATAGAAAACATTGACCCAGTAGTTTTAACATTTATTGATAAAGAAAAACAGAAAACAGAAAACAGAAAAAGATTTGGCAGACTATAAAAGAAGAAAATATTTTGCTAAAAAGAAACATAAAAAAAGGTGGTAAAATAATATGGCTTCAAAACGACATGTTTATAGAAATTTGCTAAAAACCATTAACGAAAAAAAAGATAAAATAAGTGAACTTCAAGAAAAGCTGGACTCTAGCTGCAAACACTCTATAAAAGGAGCTTTTTATAAACCATATCTCTGCTTAGAGTGTGCCAAAAAATTTGTAAGTTTTTGTAAAGAAAACAACTATAACTTAGATGTTTGTTTATACCGTGATGCAATTGACTCCATAGCTCAAGATGAAAAGATTAAAGCAGAAGCGGAGTCTAAAAAAGCATATGAAGCAGAATTAGAGCGAATTAATAAAATAACCAAATATATGGCTTATAAGGAAAATCAATGGAATAATTGGCTCAATATTTATAAAAACAAACAAAACCTAAGTTATGATGAAATAGGAAAAAGGTATGAAAGGTATGTTGGTTGGTATTTTGAGTGGGTTGATATGCCTAGAAAAAAAGTAACCTACAGAGGTATCCTTGAAGGTAAAAACGACTTAGGTGTTGACTTGGTAGTAGAGCCTAGTTACGATAAAGCAATATTAGTTCAATGCAAAATGTGGAATCAAGAAAAAGATATGAGATATGATATTTTAGCAAAACTACATATGGCTAGAGACCTATATAGACAGCAATACCCACATAAAAAAGAGATTAAACTAATGCTGATTATCCAAAATGATAATCTAGATGAAAAAAGTAGAGAAATTTGTAAAAGGCTGAGAATTGAATACAACCCAAACATAAAATATAATGATGAATATCCTATGGTAAAATGTAATCTTGAAAGTAAAATTTATCATCTTCCAGATGACCCTCTTTATGATAAAATACATATGCACAAAAGTACCAGAAAATATGTAGCAACAATAAAAGAAGCTGAGGCACTAGGGTGCAGAAGACAAGAAGCAAGTATGCCAAATTTTATGAAATAACCATAAATAAACTTAATCATTAAGAAATTTTAAAATTTAGCCCTTACTATACAATAGCTTTTAACACCCTTTTATGTTTCTATAAAAATAGAATTTATAAATAATTATCACTATAGAGCTTTTTAAAATTCTATCTTATACCCAAGACCTGGAACATTTTTTATGGTTTCATTTCCGATCTTATCTCTAACTCTTTTTACAAAAGTTCTAATTGCAGTATCGTTTACATGCTCACCCAACCAAACATGCTTTTTTATATCTTCATGAAGCACTAAAGTGCCAATTCTTTCGACTAAAAGCATTACAAAAGCAAGCTCTTTTTTGGTCAAGGCTATCATTTCATCATTTTTATAAAGAGCTTTTGTTGAGAGATTAAATTTAAATCCATCTCCAAATTCCACATCATTTAAGGCATTTATCTTTCGTTTAGCAAGCTCGGCAATGGAAGCTAAAAGCTCATCCATATCAATCGGCTTTAAAAGATACTTATCCACACCAACGTCTATAGCTTTTAAGAGTTTTTCTTTTTCACTAAATGCACTTAAAACGATAATAGGCGTAGAACTTGAAATTTCTTTTATAGCTTTAGTCATATCAAGACCGTCCATTATAGGCATTGAGATATCAGTTACGACAATGTGCGGGGTGTATTTCTTAAATTTCTTAACACCCTCACTGCCGTGCTGAGCTGTTATAATCTCACCAAAAGAGCTCTCAAGTGCTTCAGCCATTGAATCTCTAATGTTTTTCTCATCTTCAACAATCATTACTTTTAAATTTTTCAACTCACTCATTCCTTCTCCTTTTTAGGTATTGTAATATCAAATTTGACTCCATCTTCAAAATTTTTAGCCACTATGCTTCCTTTTAAATTCTCTATTATCATTTTACAAATATATAGTCCAAGCCCAGTTCCGCTACTTTTATGCTTAGTAGTAAAATATGGCTCGAAAATTTTATCTAGTATTTTAGAACTTATTGCATTTCCTTTGTTGCAAACCGAAAAATATACATATGATAAGTCCTGCTTTGCTGAAATTTTAATCCACTTCTCATCCAAATCACTCATAGCATCTTTTGCGTTTGTTATAAGGTTCATCAAAACCTGAAAAAACTCGCTTTTAATGCCATAAATCTTAAGATCATCATCGATATCCAAATCAAGGTCAATTCGCTCTTTTTGGATAGTTGACTTTAACATAGCTATGGTTTCCTCGGCAACTTCTTTTACATTGAAATAGTTTTTTTCCTTGTCGGAGCGGAAGAAATTTCTAAAATCATCTATGGTATTTGACATATTTTTTATCAAAATTTTAGCATGTTCATAAATTTCAAGAAATTTATCCTCATCTTTGGCACTTTGCTTCATTTTAAATAGATCAATGCTTAGTTCACTTAAAGGCTGTCTCCATTGATGAGCAATATTTCCTATCATTTCACCCATACTAGCAAGCTTTGCTTGTTGGGCTAAAAGGCGGTTTTTCTCTTCATTTTTAGCTATCTCTTCAGCTACTCTTGCCTCAAGTCCTGAGTTTAACTCTTTTAGCTCTCTAGTTTGCTCAGCGACCTTTTTTTCAAGAGATAAATTTAGCTCTTTTAGCTCATTTTTAGTCTGAGTAAGACGCTCATTTAAACTAATAACTTCGGTTATATCATATCTTAAAGCAACAAATTCCTCTATATCGCCGCTCTCATCAAGAATAGGAATTATAGTTGCGTTTAGATAAAAAGTAGAACCATCTTTAGCTCTATTTTTAACAATTCCTTTATAAACTTTTTTACTTAAAATAGTACTCCATAAATTCTCAAATACCTTTGGGCTAACATCTGGATGACGAACGATGTTGTGTGGTTGACCAAGAAGTTCGTCTCTTGTGTATTTGCTAATGTTACAAAATTCATCATTTACAAAAGTTATAGTGCCGTTAATGTCTGTTTTTGAGACTATATTACTTGCATCGATAGCATCTTGATACTGCTTCAAACGGCTTTGACTTCTATCCACCATATTCCTTTATAAAATATTTTCGTATAAATATAGTAAAATATCGCTTTAAAAAAGATAAAAAAGTAACAAATTCTAAAAATTATAATAAATTTAGTTATTTTATAGCCAAAAATCCACCATACATGCTATAAATTCCATACGCCATAACGATAATTGCTGATACAAAAAGCATGGTTTTTTGAAATTTAGAGTTTAAAAAATTTGAGATAAAAGATAAAAAAAGAAGTGATGGCAAAGTAGAAATTCCAAAAAGAGTCATTATTATAACCCCTTTTATCACGCTACCACTTAACATAGCCATAGCTATAAATGTATAAACTAGCCCACACGGTATAAGTCCATTTAAAAACCCAAGCGCTCCAAAAGCTATAAGAGAGTCTTTGGCGGCTAGATTTCTAAAAGGTTTTGCTATAAATTTGCTCCAAATTTTATCATTTTCTAAAAATTTTAAAATTTCTCCCCTTTTTATAAGAGCGTAGCCGATAAAAACTAAAAAAACGCCTATAAAAAAGTGAAAATACCCCATAAATTTAGATGTGATTGTAAACAAATAGCCAAAATATCCAGCGATTAAACCTAAAATAGCATAAGCAAAAACGCGTGAAA
This sequence comes from Campylobacter corcagiensis, assembly GCF_013201645.1. Taxonomy (NCBI): domain Bacteria; kingdom Pseudomonadati; phylum Campylobacterota; class Epsilonproteobacteria; order Campylobacterales; family Campylobacteraceae; genus Campylobacter; species Campylobacter corcagiensis. The sequence continues at coordinate 1,430,088 of NZ_CP053842.1, forward strand.
TTTGATAGACAAAAGAGTAGATGAAGGCTAGTTTTTTTGTTTTAGAATTTAACTTTGCGCTATAAGCTACAACAAAGCCACCACACATTGCAATGCAGTGGCTAAGACTTAGCATAAAAGCCATAGGCACAACAGCTAAAATTTCACTCAATACGCCCCTCTTTTTCTAAGTTCATCTTGATACATTTTCTCAAATACCAAATCATACTCATCAGTTCCTGGTATGAGTTTTCTAGTGCCATTTGCTATTTTATCAGCTACTATATCCTCTATCTCTTCAAAATTCTTAAGATAATCAGCAATTGCTTGATATATAATATTTTTGGCTCTATTTTCTGAAACGCTATAATCAATTAGATTTTTCTTCCAAGCAAGTTCTAGTATAGCGTGAGATAAAGCGTTATATCTATCTTCGTGGCTTAAAATAAAACCACTCTCTTCAGCTAAACGCCTTTTAACCATCCAAAATATATTTCGCCTATCAACACCAAGGCTTTCCATATCATCTTCATTTTCTTCTAAAAGTTCATTTGTTCTCTCGTCCAAAGCTCTTTCTTCTTGAGCATTTTCTAAAAGTACACTATTTGCAACATCAGCAACACTTTCTATACCACCGCTAAATTTAATAAAGCCAGAATTTAGCATATCAATAGCGATTTTTCTTGCTACATAAGGTATGTGTGGATTTTTTATACGCATTGGCTCTCCTTTTATCTTACAATAGTATCTTTTCTATCAGGTCCTGTTGAGACGATTTTGATTTTTACTTTAGTTAATTCTTCTAAACGGTTTATATATCTTTTAGCATTATTTGGTAAATTCTCAAATTCTCTAACTCCTATAACGCTATCCCAGCCATCTATCTCTTCATAAATTGGAGTTACACCATCTAAATTTGTAGGAAAATCATCAGTTATCTCGCCATTTTTTAACTTATAAGAAGTGCAAATCTTAATCTTTTCAAATCCATCTAAAACATCAAGCTTCATTAAAGCAAACTCATCTATGCCATTTAGTCTTGCTGCATATCTTACAGCAACCGCATCAAACCAACCGCATCTTCTTTTTCTACCTGTTGTTGTGCCAAATTCTTTTCCAACTTGACACATCTTCTCACCATCTTCACCTAAATCTTCAGTTACAAATGGTCCATGACCAACTCTTGTAGAGTATGCTTTTAAAATTCCTATAACATTTCCAACTGATTTTGGATTTAACCCTACACCAACTAAAGCCCCAGCAGATATGGTATTTGAGCTTGTTACAAATGGATAAGTCCCATGGTCAATATCTAGCATAGTTCCTTGAGCACCTTCTAAGAGTACTTTTTTATCACTATCCATTGCATCCCAGATCATATGAGTTGTATCAGCTATAAAGCTACCCAGTTTTTCTTTATAAAATTTAGTTTTTTCTAAGATTTCATCTCTGCTTGGAATTTTGATACCCAAAGTTTTTAAAAACTCACTTTTTGATTTTAAGCTTTCTAAAATCTCATCAGCTAATTTTTCAGGATCTAAAATTTCACCAACTCTATGACCAGTTCTACTTATCTTATCAGCATAGCTAGGTCCGATACCTTTTCCTGTGGTACCTATGGCGTTATCACCTTTTGCTTTTTCGTTTGCTTGGTCTATCAAGGCGTGATACTCTAAGTTAAGGTGAGCTTTATCACTTATAAAAAATCTTCCACTTACATCACCAAAATTTGAAAGCTCTTCTATAAGCACATCTGGATTTACTACAACTCCATTTCCTATGATATTTATTATGTTTTTATGTAAAATTCCACTTGGTATTAGGTGAAGTGCGTATTTTTTACCATCTACGATAACTGTATGACCAGCGTTGTGTCCGCCTGCACTTCTACAAACAAGATCGTATTTACTTGATAACATATCAACTATTTTGCCTTTGCCTTCATCGCCCCACTGGCTTCCTACTACTATATCAACTCTTCTCATCTTATCCTCTTTTTTCTAAAATTTTCTCAATTACTGCATCGCTCATTATAGCAAAACCACTTGATTTTAACGCATCTATCTCATAATCCCCACCGCTGCACAAAATATCATTTTTATCTATAAATCTAAAAAATAGTCCATCATAATATCTCATTTTTGAGTAGTATAACGGCGATAAACATACCATATCTCGCCCCTTTGCAAGAGCGGCTAAACTATCAAGCATAGGCTTTAAAGGCTGTGGAACTAAAGCTTTTACCCTTTCTAAATCGCTAGTATCACTAAGCCAAAGAAGTGCGTTTAACCACTCTAAATTTAGCTTAGTGAGTGCATTTATATCGCCCTTTTCAAAAACAGATATAGGTAGGTTTAAAATTTCACAAACCTTGTGTGGAATTTCTATATTACTTATTTGAATACTAGCTTTTAAGTTAAATTTAGCAAAAATTTCACTAACAACATCAAGACATTTACTTAAATTTTGCTCTCCTATAAGCTCAGCACCTATTTGATACTGCTCCTTACTTGGGTACCTAAATATAGGTTGGATATAAAAAATACGGTTTAAATTCTCACTTTTTAAACGTTTAAGTATTATTCTAGCTACATCTACTGTGCTATCAGCTCTTAGTGCAAGGTCATTATTTAAGCTATCTTTAAAACTTAAAATTTGATCTTTTTTTACACTTAAATGTTGATGATATGAAAAATAAGGTGTAACTATCTCATCAAAACCACTTTTTAAAAGAGTGCTAGCTGCTAAATTTTCAAGTTCTCTTTTAAGTTTTGCACTTTTGCCAAAGTAAAGCTTTGAACCATTAGGGATTTCATGATCTAAGTTATGCATCTACGCCTCCAAATTTTTAAAACATAAGGATACCAAAATTTTCCTTACTTGTTGTTAAACCCTATATCTTTATAGATCATAAAATTACCCTTGCCTTGAAGCTTTGCCATATACATAGCTCTATCTGCTCTTTTTAAAAGCTCTTTAAAGCCAATATTATTTTCTGCTGAGTATATAGCAACTCCGATACTTAAAGATGTACCGATTTGTAAATTATTTGCTATATCAAATTTAGTTTTTCCAACATTTAAAATTTCTAAAATCTTTCTTTCAAGCTGGATATCATCTCTGATATTTGATAAAACGATTCCAAACTCATCACCTGAAAATCTAGCAAATATATCATTTTTGCTAAGAGAAGTTTTTATCTTAAAAGATATAAGCTTTAAAAACTCATCGCCAATGGCATGACCATATGTATCATTCAAACTTTTAAAATCATCAAAATCAATAAACAAAAGTGCCATTTTTTTGCCATACTGCATCTTTGTTTTATTCATCTCATTTGTAAGTAAGCTCTCAAAATGCCTTCTATTTGGTAGTTTTGTAAGAGCATCATAGTAGGCTATCTCTTCTAGATTTTTTATACGCTTTGTATACTCCTTAAGTGGATAAAAAATACCAAGATATTTTTTTGGCTTACAGGTTAACTCTTTTAGTGTTAAAATTTGTAAAATTTCACTACCACTACTATCTAGTGATATAAACTCTCCTTGCCAAAAACCAACTCTTCTTAGTTCTTTATATATTATCTCTTCTAGCGGCATTGGTTTATCTTTAAAGATAACTTTTTCACCTAGAATTGTCTCTTTTTTGTAGTTTGTTGATTTTAAAAAAACTTCATTTATATGTGTTACTTTGCCATCTTTATCTGTTATAAAAATCGCATCGTGAGAGTAGTTAAAAATAGCATCTAGAAGCCTTATAGGAAATAAACTTTGATAAAATTTTATAATATACAATAGCAACAGTAGTGCCAAAAGTATATATATAAAAACAAGTTTTTGTGAAATAAAATAATTCTCATAAGATGAGATAACGAAAACTATCAAAATAATAAGCAAAACAGATACTACTAGATAGGCTATGCTTTTAAATATAAAAGATCTATATAAATTCAAGGCGTGCTCCATATGGCGAGAGAGTGAAGGAATCGAACCTCCCACGAAACGGTCAACCGCTCCAACATCGGATTTGAAGTCCGTGAACGCCACCAGGTCGTTATACTCTCCATTTAAATATAAAATAATATTATACTAAATTTATCCATAAATTTAGATAAATTTAGTATTTTAAAGGCACTAAATTTACTCTCTTATAGCTTTTTGTCTTTGCAAGTAGTACATATCTCTTGAAAAGGCATAAGGATCATTTTTGAGTTTTAAGGCGTTGTAGGGATCAAGCTGTGTTGAAAACTCATTTAGTTTTTTGCCACCACCTACGCCATATCTTGTAGGATCATCATTAATATAACCTATTGGATTTGCAAAATAGTCACCAACAAGCCCTAAACTATCTCTAAAATTAGAGTGCCCTAAAATCGGCCAAACAATGTGCGGTCCACTAGAAATTCCCCAAACCCCTAAAGTTTGACCAAAATCTTCACTGTATCTTGGCATATTAAAATGCAAACTTGCTGCATCACTAAAGCCAGCAAAACCAAGCGTTGTATTTATTAAAAAACGCTTTGTCTCGCCCCATGAGCCATTTAAATCTCCTTGTAAAAGATTGTTTAAAAGCCTTACTGGATATAAAAGATTATCAAAAAAATTTAAAAAAGCTCCTTGAATAGGATCTGGCACAACATAATCATATCCAAAAGCTATAGGGTAAAAAAGATAGTCATAAAACGCGCCATTTACTGCAGTAATGACGCGGTTATACTCTTCAAATGGATCATAAACTTCTATGTTTTGGTTAATTTCATGGTCTGTTTTATTAGTGTAAAGCATAATATCTGTAGTAGCATCAATAATATCTGCATTTAAAATTCCAAAAAATAGAGCTAAACTTACAATAACTCTTTTCACTCAATCTCCTCAAATTTTGCTAAATCTTCGATCTTATCATCGCTCATTTTATAAATTTCATCTATTAAGTTTTGCTTAAATGTCATATTTCCTACTTTGGTAAGGACGTTTTTTTGTTTAGCCAAATCACCTGCTACACCATTACAGCAAACCGCCATCAAAGCAGCTTTAAGTGGCATATCTTTATTTGCACAAACAAATGCAGCTATAAGACCAGCTAAGATACAACCACTTCCTGAAAACTCTGCCATCATAGAGTTGCCGTTTTTACAAATATAAGTTGTATTCTCATCTGAGATGATGTCCGTTTGACCAGTTATAACAATAATAGCGCCTGTTTTAGTGGCTAAATTTCTAGCTATGAAAGCTATATTTTCTAAGCTCTCATCTTTATCTTTATCGCTTATATCAACGCCTTTTGAGCTACTTTTAAGATCATTTAAAAATTTAATCTCAGATAAATTTCCTTTTATCACACTAAATCTAAACTCTTTTAAAAGCTCTTTTGCAACACTACTTCTAAATTTACTAACTGAAGCGCCAACTGGGTCAAGAACGGTTATTTTATCATCTAAATTTGCCTGTTTAAGTGAAGCTTTCATAGATTTAACGGTTCTTTCATTTAGTGTTCCAAGATTGATAACCAAAGCATCGCTTATCTTAGTTATTTCAGCTACTTCATTTATATCATCAGCCATGATAGGGCTTGCACCACAAGCAATAATCGCGTTTGCAACATCATTTACAGTAACATAATTTGTTATGCAGTGAATAAGTGGATTTTTAGCTCTTAAATTTTGAACAAACATAATACATCCTTAAAAAGGTAAATTCTAGCTAAATTTAGTAAATTTAAAGCCTTGCCTGGCTCATTATAGTCTCATAGCTTTTAATAAAATCAAAATTTACAGAGTTAACTAAAGCTCCTTTCTTAAGGCTTTCTAGCTTTTTTTGATCATTTAAAATATCTAAAATTTTATCTTTCCATAGCCTACTGTCTGCTTTTAAAATATACCCACTTTTGCCATCTACTACCAAATTTTTTGGACCACCTTTATCGCTTACGATTGCTGGGATTCCTGAACTTTGAGCCTCCATAACAACTTGACCTAGCGTGTCAGTTGTAGATGGAAAAAGAAATATATCACTGCTTGCATAAATTTTAGAAAGCTCTTTTCCAACTTTTGCCCCCAGCAAATAGATGCCATCTTTTTCTAAAATATCTTTTTTATCCATAAAATTTCCCTCTCCACAACATAAAAGCAAAGTATCAGGATGCTTTTTATGAATATCTTTCCAAATCTCAAGAAGCAGATCAAAATTTTTCTCAACACTAAGTCTTCCAACATATAAAGCTTTAAATTTACTCGGATAAAAGCTATCATCTTTAAAATCTGGACTAAAATTTTTTCTATTAATGCCACTTGGAAGAGTTTTTATTTTATTAGGATTTAGCTTAATAACCTCTATAAGGTTTTTTCTATACTCCTTACTTCTTGTAAAAACAATATCAAATTTGCTATAAAATGCTCTCATAAACCAGATGCTAATCTTTTCAATAATCTTGCTTTTTGTATTATCATAAAGATAAGCTGGAAAATCAGTGTGATAGATAGAGAGTTTTTTGATATTTTTATTTTTTCTAGTTAAAAATAGTGCTAAAAGCCCAAAAAATCCAGGTGTAGAGACAATGATAGCTTTTGGGTTTAACTTATTATATGCATCTTTTACAGCACTAAATTTAGGAAAAACTAGTCTCATATGTTTGTAAAACGGCATACTTATTTCAAATAATGGCTTGGCATTTACCACATTCCCCTTATCAGGAAAATTCCTAAAAGAGCTTGATGATATAGCATAAAAACCATCATCTTTACCATAATCAGCCATATCTTGAATAAATCTACTAACTCCATTTAAATCTTGGATTGTATCTGTAAATAAAACTACCCTATCACCCATAACAGCTCCTAAAATTTAAAAAATTATAGCATATTATTATTTTAATATGGATACTAAAATTTAAAGGTGGTGTTAAATTCCAAGTACTACAAAAGCAAATTTAACCACTAAAATAAAGTTAAAGTAGTTTTTTGAGTTAAAAGATTTATAAGTATTGATTTAAAATAATAATACCAGTTAGTTCATATTGGTATTGAATTAAATTCTTAACTTCCTAGATAGGATTTAAAAACTTAAAAAACAGTATTAAACCAACAAAGATTTACAAGTATTAATTTAAAGCGGTAAAAGCTATAAGATTTATTCTACTAGGCTATACACCAAATTTACTTAATTATCCTAATATATTAAAGCAAATTTAAACTATCATAAGATTTAAAAATAGTATAGCTTTATAAACTTATATAAGTTAAAATAGCTTAATTCTACAAACAAACATTCTCTATAAGACTTGTTACAACTAGTAAATAGGTAAGATTATATTTTATTATGTTATTTTTATTAAGGGGTGTTGGTTTTAATGAATTTTAGTAATGTATAATAACGAAGTCCGCAAAGACCTACTTTCCCACATCTCAGTAAGAGAGAGTATCATCAGCGATGAGTTGCTTAGCTTCTTGGTTCGGGATGGGTCAAGGCGTTTCCAACTCTCTATAATCACGGACAATCGTTAAATTAAAGATCTAAGATATAAACTCTACAGTCTAAAAATAAAACTGTAGTCAAATCTCTAATTTAACGATTGGAGTTGTTAAAAGTCAAAAGTTTTATTTTATAAAACTATTTTACTTTGGATAAAGATTTATCCTTAACAAGGAAGTAATGCTTAAAACTATATGATATTTATAATCTCATAATAGCTATTTTTTTAACTATTTTTGATTTTAGGCTAGGAAGGTGAGTAAAATACAAGGGAGCTACCTTATAGGTAGTGACCACAGTGTTTTACGAAACCTGACAACACATAAAACAAAAAGAGTAAAAAATAAAAATAAGATAAGCAAACGAGCTATTAGTACTGGTCAGCTAAATGACTTACATCACTTACACACCCAGCCTATCAAACTAGTAGTCTACTAGAGCTCTTAAAAGAAGATTAATCTTGGAGTTGGCTTCGAGCTTAGATGCTTTCAGCTCTTATCACATCCCAACTTAGCTACTCTGCGATGCTCTTGGCAGAACAACAGATACACCAGTGGTTGGTTCAACCCGGTCCTCTCGTACTAGGGTCAACTCTCCTCAATCTTCTTACGCCCACGGCAGATAGGGACCGAACTGTCTCACGACGTTCTGAACCCAGCTCGCGTACCGCTTTAAATGGCGAACAGCCATACCCTTGGGACCTGCTCCAGCCCCAGGATGCGATGAGCCGACATCGAGGTGCCAAACCTCCCCGTCGATGTGAGCTCTTGGGGGAGATCAGCCTGTTATCCCCGGGGTACCTTTTATCCTTTGAGCGATGGCCCTTCCACACAGAACCACCGGATCACTAAGACCGACTTTCGTCTCTGCTTGGCTTGTTGGCCTCGCAGTTAAGCTAGTTTATGCCTTTATACTCTACAAACGATTTCCAACCGTTTTGAACTAACCTTTGTAAGCCTCCGTTATTATTTGGGAGGCGACCGCCCCAGTCAAACTACCCACCAGACATTGTCCTACATATGGATAACATATGCTAGTTAGCTACCCGAATAAAGAAGAGTGGTATCTCAACAATGGCTCATAATAAACTGGCGTCTATTAATCAAAGCCTCCCACCTATCCTGCACATCTTTATCCAAGTAGCAGTGTCAAGCTATAGTAAAGGTCCACGGGGTCTTTCCGTCTTGCCGCGGGTAGGAGGAATTTTCACCTCCACTACAATTTCACTGGATCCCTCTTTGAGACAGCTCCCATCTCGTTACGCCATTCATGCAGGTCGGTATTTAACCGACAAGGAATTTCGCTACCTTAGGACCGTTATAGTTACGGCCGCCGTTTACTCGGGCTTCGATCAAGAGCTTCGCTAATGCTAACCCCATCAATTAACCTTCGAGCACCGGGCAGGCGTCACACCCTATACATCCACTTACGTGTTAGCAGAGTGCTGTGTTTTTGGTAAACAGTCGGGAGGGACTCTTTGTTGTAACCTCTAGGGCTTGCACCCTGGTAGGCACACCTTATACCGAAGATACGGTGCTATTTTGCAGAGTTCCTTAAAGAGAGTTCTTCCACGCGCCTTAGAATACTCATCCCACCCACCTGTGTCGGTTTACGGTACGGGCAATTATTACTAAACTTAGAAACTTTTCTTGGCTCGACAGTATCATGGGTTCTTCTCGCTCTCCGAAGAGTTTGAAAAGCCTTTAAAGTTTCGGATAAAGAGTTACGGATTTGCCTATAACTCAACCTACACTCTTAGACTAACTATTCCATCAGTTAGCCCCACTAACTCTAAGCGTCCTTCCATCGCACATAATAATTGGTATTGGAATATTAACCAATTTTCCATCGCATACCCCTTTCGGACTTTGCTTAGGACCCGACTAACCCTACGATGACGAGCATCGCGTAGGAAACCTTGGGTTTTCGGCGATCAGGATTCTCACCTGATTTAACGCTACTCATGCCTGCATGCTCACTTGTATTTGCTCCAACGCTCCTTACCGGTACATCTTCAACGCTAAATACAACGCTCTCCTACCACTTAGTAAAACTAAGTCTACGACTTCGGTACTTATTTTAGCCCCGTTATATTTTCCGCGCAAAATCACTAGACCAGTGAGCTATTACGCTATCTTTAAAGGATGGCTGCTTCTAAGCCAACCTCCTGGTTGTTTAAGTAACTTCACATCGTTTTCCACTTAAATAAGATTTTGGGACCTTAGTCGGTAGTCTGGGTTGTTCCCCTCTTGACGACGGATTTTATCACTCGCCGCCTGACTGCTATGATTACACTATAGGTATTCGGAGTTTGATAGGGTTTGGTACATTGGTGTATGCCCTAGCCCATTCAGTGCTCTACCCCCTATAGTTACTACATAACGCTATACCTCAATATATTTCGGAGAGAACCAGCTATCACGAAGTTTGATTGGCCTTTCACCCCTATCCACAAGTCATCCCAAGACTTTTCAACGTCAGCGGGTTCGGTCCTCCGCCGGCTCTTACACCGGTTTCAACCTGCTCATGGATAGATCACTTCGTTTCGGGTCTGCAATATCTGACTAAACGCCCTATTAAGACTTGCTTTCGCTACGGCTCCGGATTTCCTTAACCTTGCCAGATATCACAACTCGCAGGCTCATTATGCAAAAGGCAGTCCATCACACGTCATAAAGAATCGTGCTCTGAATGATTGTAAGCCAATGGTTTCAGGTTCTATTTCACTCCGCTCACCGCGGTTCTTTTCACCTTTCCCTCACGGTACTTGTACACTATCGGTTTGGTAGTAGTATTTAGGGTTGGAAAGTGGTCTTCCCAGCTTCAAACAAGGTTTCACGTGCCTCGTTCTACTCAGGATACTGCTAAGTAAAAAAGAGTTTTCATATACGGGAGTATCACCCTCTATGCTTAAACTTTCCAGATTATTCTATTAACTCTTTTTAGTCTTTATTGCAGTCCTACAACCCCACTAGTAAACTAGTGGTTTGCCCTATTACGCGTTCGCTCGCCGCTACTAGCGTAATCTCTATTGATTTCTTTTCCTGTGGGTACTAAGATGTTTCAATTCCCCACGTTTGCTCCATAACAATGGTAGTATATATCACTATATACTGGGTTGCCCCATTCGGAAATTCCCAGATCAAAGCTTCTTGACAGCTCCCTGAGACTTATCGCAGTCTAGTACGTCCTTCATCGCCTCTACCAACCAAGGCATCCGCCATTGGCTCTTAGTAGCTTACCTTTTTTAACTTCGCAGAGTAGCAAAGCTACTCTTTGCGACAAGGAGTGTAAACACTCCCTTGACCCACCTAAATCTAAATTAAGGTAGATTTACTATGTCGCTTACGAAGTATTAGAATCATTTTATTATGTTGATATTCTAATTCGCATTACTTCCTTGTTAAAGATAAAGTTAAATTTATAAAGATTTGAAATTTAATGATTTATACTATATAGTTCTTATAGATCATATTATAGTGTATCTATTATTACATAGTATCTTTAAATTATATCTTTATGTTTAAATTTAAAACTACTGAAGTTTTAAATATGCTTTATAATATTTAAACTAACTATTTAAGACGGAAAGAGATTAATGATGATATAAAGATAAGTTTTAACTCTTTATATATCCGTGATTCAATCTTTAACAAATAGATCTTGATAACAGTTAAAATCTATATGTTTGCTTTTATAATAGTTAGATTAAAGCTTTAACAAGTTCCTGTAAAATTGTTTTATTTTATAAAACTTGTTTGTGACTTTTAACAATTGTACTTTAAAGATCGTTTAGGTAAAGACCTAATCTTAAAATTTGGGTAAATTTTAAGATTAAATCTCTACTATTTAGTATTAAACTATAAATTTAAGACAAGCTATTAACTCAATTATTTTAATGGTGGAGAATAACGGGATCGAACCGATGACCTCCTGCGTGCAAGGCAGGCGCTCTCCCAGCTGAGCTAATTCCCCATCTTTATATATTTTTTTACATTTACAATACAGATATATCTTAATTTCATAAATGCTACTGGTTTAGTATTTATATCTATTTTTTAAGAAATTAGACAATAACCTTAGTCAACCTTTAAAATCTAAATAAGCTTTCAATTGATCATTTAATTGTAACTTTCTTATAGATATCTTGTGAGAGAGTATCTATATTGTACTCTAGAAAGGAGGTGATCCAACCGCAGGTTCTCCTACGGTTACCTTGTTACGACTTCACCCCAGTCGCTGATTCCACTGTGGAAGGTAGCTAATTTAGCATCCCTGCTTCGAGTGAAATCAACTCCCATGGTGTGACGGGCGGTGAGTACAAGACCCGGGAACGTATTCACCGTAGCATGGCTGATCTACGATTACTAGCGATTCCGGCTTCATGGGGTCGAGTTGCAGACCCCAATCCGAACTGGGACATATTTTATAGATTTGCTCCATCTTACGATATTGCGTCTTACTGTATATGCCATTGTAGCACGTGTGTCGCCCCGGACATAAGGGCCATGATGACTTGACGTCGTCCACACCTTCCTCCTACTTGCGTAGGCAGTCTGTTTAGAGAACTCAGCCGAACTGTTAGCAACTAAACACGTGGGTTGCGCTCGTTGCGGGACTTAACCCAACATCTCACGACACGAGCTGACGACAGCCGTGCAGCACCTGTCTTAACATTTCTGCAAGCAGACACTCTTCCATCTCTGGATGATTTGTTAGATATCAAGTCCGGGTAAGGTTCTTCGCGTATCTTCGAATTAAACCACATGCTCCACCGCTTGTGCGGGTCCCCGTCTATTCCTTTGAGTTTTAATCTTGCGACCGTACTCCCCAGGCGGTATACTTAATGCGTTAGCTGCATTACTGCTTTGACTTGCAAAGCAACAACTAGTATACATCGTTTAGGGCGTGGACTACCAGGGTATCTAATCCTGTTTGCTACCCACGCTTTCACGCCTCAGCGTCAGTTAGGTTCTAGTAGATCGCCTTCGCAATAAGTATTCCTCTTAACCTCTACGGATTTTACCCCTACGCTAAGAATTCCATCTACCTCTCCCCTACTCTAGACTACCAGTTTCCTGTGCAGTTTAATGGTTAAGCCATTAGATTTCACACAAGACTTGATAATCCGCCTACGCGTCCTTTACGCCCAGTGATTCCGAGTAACGCTTGCACCCCCCGTATTACCGCGGCTGCTGGCACGGAGTTAGCCGGTGCTTATTCGTTAGGTACCGTCATTATTCTTTCCTAACAAAAGGAGTTTACGCTCCGAAAAGTGTCATCCTCCACGCGGTATTGCTGCGTCAGGGTTTCCCCCATTGCGCAATATTCCTTACTGCTGCCTCCCGTAGGAGTTTGGACCGTGTCTCAGTTCCAATGTGACTGATCATCCTCTCAGACCAGTTACGCGTCATAGCCTTGGTAAGCCATTACCTTACCAACTAGCTGATACGATATAGTCTCATCTTACACCGAAAAAACTTTCCCAACTTAACTTATGATAAGTTGGAGTATAGAGTATTAGCAGTCATTTCTAACTGTTGTTCTCTAGTGTAAGGCAGATTAACTATATATTACTCACCCGTGCGCCACTAATTCATCCTAGCAAGCTAGGACTTCATCGTTCGACTTGCATGTATTAGGCATACCGCCAGCGTTCACTCTGAGCCAGGATCAAACTCTCCATAAAAATATGAAACTTTAGTATTTTTATATTACTATTATGGTATATAAAAACTAAAGAGTGTTTGTTTTTATTTAAGTTTAATCTTTAAAACTTTAATAGCTTAAATCTACTATGGAATTTATAGTAAAAATAAGATTTTAAAATATTTATTAATTTATAATTTTACTCTTAATTGATATAGTAAGTTAATTACTTGCTTATATCTAAGGTTCTCCATATTTTATATAGATATCTTAAAGTTATCTATATACGATAGAAAAGACTATAAAGAGTATATAAATAAATGGCTCAATCGATCACTTATTTAGATTTCAAAGATTGACTTTGATTTATAGTTTAACATTATTAAATTTAAAAAACATACTTTTATAAAAAGACTGTTTAACTTAGCTTGATAAAATTATTATTTAAGCTCTTTAAAAAGGCTTCCTTTAAAAGCGAAATGAAATTATACAAGAGTAAAGCTTAAATATAGCTGAAAGTTGGGGAGAAATTTCAAGGGGTTTTTAGAATTTGTTATTTGGGTGGTTGTTACTAGTTTGATTTTGCTCTTTTGTATATACACTAACATTAGAACTTCTGTTTCTATCTAAAATTTCACTAAAAATATTATAAGTTTTTGCTGTATTTAAGGTATTATTATGTGTTAAAAAATTTATAACTCCACTTTTCAAAGCATTTTGGCTATCTAACTCATCTATTTTTAACCCAATATTTTCTAAACTTTTAGCATATTTAGTATCTTTTATTAGGCTGTTTAAATTTATTTGAGTATTGATGATTATGTTATTATCTAAAGTTTTTATATTTAAAGTTGCTTTATTGCCATCACTAATTAAAATTCCACTACTAAAAAGTAGCTTCTCTACTGTAGTATCGCCTTTTGTAAAAAGCATTAAATACTCCTTATCAAAAGAGATATCTAAATCAGCATATATAGCCTTCGTAAGATCGCCACTGTAGTTATCCACGCCAAATCTACCGCTTATCAAAACCTCTCTATTGTGGATATCGCTAAAGCTAATATTTGAAACTTCTACCTTTAAATTTTGTGATAAAATTTCATATAATCCTCTTAAATTTAGCTCTTTTTTTATGAAATCTTTATCTAAATTTAAAATTTTAACATCAAATTTCAGATTTGAAAATTTATATATCTGCTTTAAAAAATCAAAAACCAACTCTGAAATTCCGCCATCTAAACTAAGGTTTATAAAATTTTCATCTGTTTTAAAACCAATATCTGTGTTTATATTTTCAAGTCGTGCTAAAAAAGAGCTTCCCTTTTTTACATAATTTTTAATTTTTATATTTATTATCTCATCTAAAGTTAGACTAAACCCGCCGATATTTCCATTTATTTTGCTACTTTCAACTCTTATAGTTTTAGGTTTAGCATATTCATAATTTGCCCAAAACATAGGGTAATAAAACAGGTAATCACCATCTAAATTTAACCTAAAACTTGGAAGTTGTGTATCTATGTAGGTGTTTTTTCCTAATTCAAAAATATTATATTTAACCTTGATATCATCATCAAGATAATCACTACTAAGCACTAAAGTAGTAGCGTTAAAATCAACATTTAAAACGCTACTTTTAAAGCTTTCTAAAGCTATGTCGCTAGCTAATGAAAACCTAAAAAATAGCAAAGTTGTGATTAAAAAGAGTTTTTTCATACTAAGCTTTTATGGATCAATGGATAACTTTTAGTATCTCATCTACACTTCTTCTTATCTTTAAACTTTGTTCATTAAGCCTATATCCAAACGATAATATTACTGCAATACGGCGTTTTTGCGAATCATTTGTAAGAATTGCATCTAGATTTTTTTCGCTAAACCAACCTTCCATCGGACAACTATCTATACCCAAAACTGCTGCCATACTCATCATATTTTGCACAGCTAAAAAGGTTTGAGCCTTACTCCACGCAAAAATTTCAAGATCGCTAAGCCCAACATTATTTCTAATAAAATTTTCTATTTTTTCTATATAGGTAGCGTGCTGATTGCTATTTTTATCAGTTCGTCTTGAAACCATATCCTTAATATATTCACTGCCTGGATAAAGATCAGAAATTTTAGCAAAAACAACCAAAAGATGCGATGCGGTAGTGATTTGTGCCTGATCCCAGCACTCTTTTTTAAGCCTTTGTTTTAGTTCAGTATTTTTTACTAAAAGAAAATCCCATGGCTCTAAACCAAGTGAACTTGGACTAAGCCTACCAGCTTCTATAATCTTAGAAAAATTTTCATCACTTATCTTTAACTTATCATCAAAAATTTTACAAGCATGACGAAATTTAAGACTATCTTCAAAACTCATCATTTTAGCTCCTTGTCATAATTTAGCTTATAATATCCAAATTTATATATAAATTTCAAATTCTCCTCTTTGTATAACCTCACCGATTATGGCGGCTTTTTCATAACCTAAATTTTGTAGATTTTTAAGGGCTTTTGGGGCATCTTTTTCTAGGATTGCTACCAAAAGTCCGCCGCTTGTTTGAGGATCTGTAAGTAAAATGTCTGGTTTTTTGTTTAAAAATTTGCTAACAAATTCTAAATTTCTATATCCACCAGCTGGTATAAGACCAAGATCTCTAAATTTAGCAGCAAAACTCATAAAAGGAATTTTCAAGCTATCAAATTTAAGTGAAATTTGAGAATTTAACATCTCACTAGCGTGTCCTAAAAGCCCAAAACCAGTAATGTCGGTTGCCGCGTGCACGCTTAAATCTTTAAGAGCTTCTACTGCGTAAAAATTTAGCTGACTCATGTAAAATACAGTCTCTTTTATCTGAGCTATACTAGCAAAATCTCCCTTTATAGCCGTGCTTGCAACACCGCTTCCAAGGGGCTTTGTAAGGATTAAGACATCTCCAACTTTTGCTGTATTATTAGACCAAAATTTAGTAGGATTTACTAAACCAGTTACGCTTAAACCATAATACATCTCAGGAGTTTCTATCGTGTGTCCGCCAGTCATTATCCCGCCACACTCTTTTACTTTACTTTTTCCACCCCTTAAAATTTCGCTCATTATCTCGCTACCAAAATGGCAACTATCAAAGCCCATGATGTTAAGGGCTGTGATGACTTTTGCCCCCATAGCAAACACATCACTTAAAGAATTTGCAGCTGCAATCTGCCCAAAAATAAATGGATCATTTACAACTGGAGTTATAAAGTCTAGAGTCTGAACTAAAGCAGTATCAGATGAAATTTGATAAACGCTAGCATCTTCATTGCTATTTATGCTTGAGATTAAACTCGGGCTACTTTCCAAGATACCGCCTAATGCATTGTCTAAACCCTCCGGGCTTACTTTAGCAGCTCAGCCCGCAGCTTTTACAAATTTCGTAAGACTAAAATCTTTATATATCAAAGTGAAATAACCTCAAATTTAGTCAAATTTTCCATTATTTCTAAAGCATTTGTCATCTTTCCAATGCTAAGTTTATCTACTAATTTATAGCTTTCAAGACAACTTCCGCATGTAAAAATTTCAATTCCTTTATCTTCTAGCTCTTTTAAAACCGCATAACATGGATGACTTCTATCTGTTGTCATCTTAACGCCGTTATTTACAATGAAAATTTTAGTTGGTTTATTTGGTAAATTTGAAATAGATCCTAGAAATTTTGCAAGCAAACTAGGGCCAACTTCGCCACTTCCAGCTCTATCATCATTTAGATATAAAATTTTAGTAGCATTTGTTGGAAGTCCACAATTATAAACAGATAAATCTTGCTCTTGTATATCTTTGTTTTTTGTAATTTTAAAAAGCACTTCTTTGCCATTTCTGCTCATCTCAAAAGGCACATCATTTGTCTTTAAAAAACGGCTAATATTTTCTTGCGGTGGAAGTGTATTTACAACAGCTTCAAAGCTTTCGCCGATTTTAATAGAGTTAAGTTTTTCTTTGACTTTAATAATTGGCTCTGGACACTCCAAATCTCGTAAATCTAGCTTCATAACATATCCTTATAAATTTTAAATCTTTGAAACTCAAAGCTAACCTCGATATTATATCTAAATTTCAATAACTAAAATATAAATTTAAGTATATTAAATTTGCATCTATTTTTTTATGAAAAGCTCTTTAAATCTTTTGTGAGCAAATTCTTCAATATCTCTTTCAAGCTCTCTATAAGCTTTTATTAGCTCATATGCTTTTGGTTTTAGTCTAGTTCCAGCTTGATTGCCACCACCTTGTTTTGTTTCAAAAAGAGTCTCGCCGAAATGACGCTCTAAAATTTTAAGGTGATTCCAGCACTTTTTATAGTTCATATCTAAATTTTCAGACGCTTTTTTAATGCTTCCTACCTTATCTATCATATCCAAAACCTCAGTTTTACCACGCCCAAAAAGCAGATCTCCGTTTGAATTTTCTATCCAAATTTTAGTTTTAATCTCCATTTGTTTGCCTTTTTTCTCTTTAAAACAGCCAAGTAGGCAGTATTTTATATCTATTTTATTTTCTCTAAGACTAGCTCTTACTTTTCTAAAACCGCTTCTGTTTTCTGCTATTTCTCTAGCATCTTTACAAAAAACTCGCCTTTTATCATCCATAAATTCTTTTAAAAGCTCTGCAGTTTCTACATCGCTGCTGTTAATTTCATGTTTAAATTTACCAAACTGCCCAAGTTGGCAAGCAGAAATTCTTATATTCATTTCATTAACTTTATCGCTAACTTCTGAAATATCAATGTTTAAATTTTTAGAAATCTTAAAACACATCCCACAATCAATCTTGCCATCAACTGTATGCTTATCAATCAGCTCTTCTAAACTACTCATATAAGCTCTCCACTATAAACATTTATATTTTGTCCTCTAGCAAAACCACACAGCCCTAAGTTAAAACTCCTTGCTACCATAACTCCTAGATAAGTTGGTGCTGTTCTTGAGACGATAAGTGGAACACCGTGCATTATCGCCTTAACAACCATTTCAGAACTGAGCCTACCACTTACCATTAAGAATGAATTTCCTAGATTAGCACCATTTAAAATGGCTTTTCCTAATGCTTTATCTATGGTGTTATGCTGGGCTATATCTTCACCTAAATAAAACTCATTATCACTGGTATAGAGTTTTGCTGTGTGAACGCATCCAGTTTGCTCGTAAAGATCACACTCAGTATAAAAAGTAGCCATTCTTGACAAAACTAAACGCTTGCTAAATTTAACTTCACCGCTAAATTTCTTAGCTTTAATATCTTTTGGCAATAAATTTAGACTTTTAGCACTCCCACAACCACTAACGATAATGCCATAAGAGTTAAGTTTAGCAAAATTTTCTTCATTTATTTTGGCTGAAATTTCTACATTTATGCTAAATTCATCTACTAGGTTAAATTCAAATTTAGATATATCTTTAAAATTTGCCACAATACCTTCGCTTATTAAATAGCCTATTATCAAAGCTTTTTCATCAATTGGCGTAGCCATTATAGATATTAAAAATTTAGAATTTACAAAGAGGTCATACTTGACCTCTCTAACTAAGATATCACTTACTTCTTTTTGTAAGTTATCTTTAAATTTAACTATTGAAGTCTTTGCAGTTGGGCTTATCATATAACCTTGCCAACAGCATTAACAGGTTCTAATCTTGGGTATTTATCTTCAAAAACAGACTCTTGGATTTTACCTTTTTTAAGTAGTTCTTGATACCAGTAGTGATGAAGCACATAAACTTCTTCTTCTTCTTTGTAGCCATTTATGATAGCATGTATTGCACCCTTGATACAAAAAACTGCCATATAAATATGCACTAATAAAAATACCGCACAAGCTGCACCTAAAATGTTATGGATGATAGCTGAAAGTCTTAAAAACTCAATCTGGCTTATACCAAATACTGCTCCATTTGCTCCAGGAATCGTACCATCTAAGAAAAACATCACAGCACCAGTAACAATCATAAAAAATCCACCTAACGTACAGACCCAAAACCATGCTTTTTGACCAAAATTAAATTTGCCAGCTGGTATTGCTCTTTTTTTCTTAGATAAATACCCGCCAACTATCAATGCCCATCTTAAATCATACATAACAGGAAGCATTCTTACAAACCAAAAAGCAAACATAAATGGCAGTGATATAGCAAAGAAAATAGTTGCCACACCGTGTAAGTCCTTCATAAATGATACAAATCCACCGCCACCAAAAGATGAGCCAAACATTATAATTAAACCTGTTGGAACAAGTATAACCCAAGCAACAGCAGCTATAAGATGGATAATTCTCTCAAATTTACTAAACGCATAAACCTTACCATGATCGTGTGAAAATGACTTTGGTCCAACAATCATATAGTGACCTATAAAAGCGATAATTACAGCAATAACTGCAAAAAGTGCTAAATATTTAAACACGCCTGCACTTTGAAGCTCAACAAAAAGCTGAGCAAAAGGGCTAGAAGCATATGGAACTATATTTTCTACCCTGCCTTCACCCCAAACTGAACTATTATATTGCACTTGATCAATAAACTCTTTGTTTGAAACACCAGCAAAGATAGCGCTTGTGCAGATAAATAGAAATAAAACTGCCTTTTTCATCTAATTTCCTTTAATAAAACTTAACCTTATGTGGATTATATCATATTTTTACTTAATATGATAAATCCACATATTATCTCAACCAAACATTATTGATGTTAGTGGATAATCACTAGCCTCATCATCTGGCGTACTAAGATTTCCTAAATTATAACCTCTAAGCTTGACTCTATCACTGTAAATTTTATCAACTTCTTGGGCATCTCCTACAATGAGTGCTTTTGTAGAACACATTGCTGCACATAATGGAACTTTACCCTCAGCTATACGGTTTTGTCCATATTTGTGATGCTCTTTAGAAGAGTGAGTTTCATCCGGTCCACCTGCACACATCGTGCATTTATCCATAACCCCTTTTGTTGCAAAAATTCCACTGCCATTTTTATCAAATTGAGGTGCTCCAAATGGACATGCATACAGGCAATATCCACACGCTATACAAGTGTCTTTATCGTGTAGGACGATTCCATCATCTCTTATGTAAAAGCAATCAACCGGACAAACCTGTGCACAAGGTGCATCTTTGCAGTGCATACAAGCTATGGAAGCTGAAAACTGCTTACCTGGAATTCCTTCATTAAAGGTATAAACTCTTCTTCTTCTAACAGCCAAAGGTAGCTCATGTCCGCTATCACAAGCAACAGAGCACCCATTACAATCTATACATCTATCAAAATCACATATAAATTTAAGTCTTGCCATTTATTACTCCTTATGCTTTTTCTATGCGGCAAATTCCGCCTTTTGTCTCAGGAATTTGAGTAAAAATATCATAACCATAGTTTGTAACTGTGTTTGCACTCTCACCCCACGCATATGGCCTAGTTCCTTTAGGGAAATTTCCTGTCATATCAACACCTTGCATGATTCCAGTAAAGTGGAATGGTAAAAATACCATATCTTCAGCAACCGCGTAAGTAAATCTAGCTTTTACTTTAATTTTTGTTCCCTCAGGAGAGTGAATCCAAATCATATCGCCCTCTTTAATGCCATATTTCTTAGCAAGTTCTGGTCTCATATCACAAAACATCTCAGGAGTTAGTCTTGATAAATACGGACTTGCTCTGTTTTCCATACCAGCTCCGTTCATATTCACAAGTCTTCCTGTTATCATATTAATCGGAAATTCCTTACTATAGTCTCTTGCAAGTTGAATGCTTTTATATTTAGTCTCAACCCTAAATAGACTCTCAACATCATCAAAGCTCGGATACTCCTGAGCAAGATCATATCTTGGAGTGTGAAGTGGCTCTCTATGAAGTGGAATTTGATCTTTAAAATTCCAAGCCCTTGCTCTAGCTCTTGCGTTTCCATAAGGAGTAATTCCTTTTTCCATACACTTCTTAGCTATTATGCCACTACCATCAGTTGTCCAGCTAGGACCCATAGCATCTCGTTCTTCATCGGTTAATGTTATTCCAAGAACTGTTTCTATATTTTCTTTTGTGATTTGTGGATATCCACCATTAATAGGTGAATTTAGTGGTGCTGAACCATCACCTGCAAGCTGGCTAACGCCATTATGCTCTAAGCCAAAGTTATTTCTAAAGCCCATTCCACCTTGCATTACTGGCTTACTAATATCATATAAATTTGGACTTCCTGGGTGATCTTCTGTCCAGCATGGCCACGGCAAACCATAGTACTCACCTTCAACAGGTCCTGTTCCCATAAGAGTTTTTTCATCAAATTTATCCCAATTATCGGTGTGTTTTTTAATCCTCTCAGGTGTCCAGCCCGTAAGGCCAATAGTTTTTACAATTCTAGCTATCTCTCTTGTAGCATCTTCAGGCCACTCAAAGCTGTCTTTGCCATTATAAAGTGATCTTGTATACTCATCATAAAATCCCATTCTTTTAGCTAAACCAAATAGTATTTCTTGATCTGGTTTGCACTCATGAAGCGGATCAACTACTTGATATCTCCACTGTGCACTTCTGTTTGTAGCAACAACTGTTCCAGATGTCTCATACTGTGTAGCAGCTGGAAGAATAAAGATGTTATCTTTTTTATTTGTAATAATAGCTGCTTCGTTAACAAATGGATCAGATATTACAAGTAGCTCCAAATTATCAAGCCCTTCTTGAACTTTAGCTTGTTGGGCGATAGAGGTTATACCATTTCCCATAACAACTAGTGCTTTTAAGCTCGTTCCAGCATTATCAATCTTATCATTTCCATTTTTACCATCTAAAACTCCAGCATACCACCTAGCTAAAGTAAAGCCACTTTTATGCATCCATTCCTTATTGACAAATCTTGAAACCATCCATTCATAATCAACTCCCCACATTTTTGAGAAGTATTTCCAAGTTCCTTCATTTAGACCATAATACCCTGGTAAATTTTCAGATAAACAGCCCATATCGCTAGCACCTTGAACATTATCATGGCCTCTTAAGATATTACATCCACCACCTTCTTTGCCTGCATAGCCAAGTGCAAGCTGAACTATTGGCCCAAGTCTTGTATTTGATGTACCAATAGTGTGCTGAGTTAAGCCCATAGCCCATACGAGCGTTCCAGGATTATTTTTTGCATACATCTGTGTAATCTCATAAAGTAGCTCTTTTTTAACGCCCGTAACATTTTCTACCAACTCTGGAGTCCATTTTTTAGCCTCTTCTTTAATGCTTTGCATATCATAAACGCGCGTTTCAATAAATTCCTTATCTTCCCAGCCATTTTCAAAAATTATATTTAGCATACCATACATGAATGGTATATCTGTTCCTGGTCTAATCTGTGCATAAAGATCAGCCCTAGCTGCTGTTTGAGTAAATCTTGGATCAATTACTATTAATTTAGCACCATTTTCTTTAGCTTTTATGAAGTGTCTAAAACCAACAGGGTGATTAACCGCTGGATTTGCACCAAAAACAATTATAGCTTTTGTTTTTTGGATATCTCCAAGGTGGTTTGTCATAGCGCCATAACCCCATGTATTCGCCACACCGGCGACTGTTGCACTATGTCAAATTCTAGCTTGATGATCTACATTGTTTGTGCCATAAAAAGCTCCAAATTTTCTTACATAATAAGCCTGCTCATTGCTCATCTTAGCTGAACCTAAAAAAAGTACTTGTTCAGGGTTTTCTTGTCTATACTTATCAAGCTGAGTAGCGATTTTATCCAAAGCCTCTTCATAAGAGATTCTTTTCCATTCACCATTAACTTTTTCCATAGGATATTTAAGCCTAACAGAAGACTTAACCATATCACACATATCAGCACCCTTACAGCAGTGTCCACCAAGACTTACTGGGTGATCTGTAGCAACATCTTGTCTTACCCAAACACCATTTTGAACCTCAGCTATAATCCCACATCCTACAGAACATGCAGTACATATAGTTTTAACTTTTTTTGATCCTGGAAACTGTTTACTTAGTTCCAAAGTCGTTGCATCTCTTGTAACTGTAGCAGCGTTTATCGCACCAGCTGAACCAGCCGCTCCTGCTAAAGCTGCCATCTTAAGAAATGATCTTCTACCCACTTTAGGCAAAAGAGTTTCTCTATTAACATTTGACATACTCTATCCTTTCTTTATTTTGACTTTTTATAGTATAATTCCCACTCTGGGGTTTTTTGGTAAAGAGTCTCTGGCTTTTTACCACTACTATTTTTAATATCTTCAGGCGTTACTGCATTTGCACTAACGACCGCTACACCAGCAACTCCAGTTAGAGCTTTTTTAAGAAAGCTCCTTCTTTCTTCTTTTATCATTTTCTCTCCTTTTTTTATTTGACTCTCTTCTTGCCATCTCAGCTCTTGAAAGACCATCTTTTACCTTGATACTTTTTACATTTTGTGACTCTATGCCGTCATAGTAAATTCTCTCAAAAGCAAAAAAACTAGCCATCAAAGATGCCACATTTCTATAAATTTCAGCTTTTGGATGAGTGTAGAGTTTTTCTACAAACTCATCAATATAAGGATTTAAAAATCTTACAAATATCTCATCACTAAGATCTCGATAATTTTCATCATTTTTTCCCAACTCAATGAAATTTGACATTAGTGAAAAAAGAAATCCAAAGTTATCTTCAGTGTCTTTATATCTCTTTTCATCTCGTCTAAATTTGGTTTTTAAAAGCATATTTTTAATCTCCAAGCAAGGACTTGATGACTCATAACCCTCTTCGTAAAAGCTTACACTTGTTCGTATTGGATCAGGCGGAGCATGAAAAATTCTATCATACTCACTAGCTACACTCTCTAAATTTCTAGAATCAAAAGCAAGTTGTAAATTTTCTAGTGCTTTTTGGCTATTTTCATCCATAGGGTTAGCTGCCATTAAATCAAGCATCTGTTGTACTCCGCTAAATCTATCATCATCCCAACTAAAAACAAAGAGTCTTGAAAGTAGCGAGTAGTAAACTCTTCTTGCATCAACAACACTTTGCTTATCGATCATTTATTATCCTTTTAAAAAATCTATACAAAACTCTATGATTTTGTAGCAAAAGCTTACCTAAATTTCTCTTGATACTTTATAAATTTATAAACTAATTAATTTTTTTAAACTTTTCTTAAATATGCTATTTTTGAATATTTCTTTTTAGATTTTTCTTTGAGTTCTTATATATTAAGCATAGAGAGTTTTAGCACTATTCTTTGCTTTTATTTATTAAATTTAAAAACTAATTTTATAAATTTATATAATTTTAATAAATGCAAAAATTTAAGAATTTTTTTATCTATTTCTTAAGGTGAAAAATAGACAAAATTTAGAAATTCTTGTTAAAATAGATAAAATTTATTAAAAAGGAGAAAATAATGAAAAAAATTTTATTAATGACAACGCTTTTTGTAAATTTAGTATTTGCTGCTTTTATAGATGAAAGCTTAATAAAAAATGAAATTTTTAGTAAAGATGCAAAACTTGAAGTTGTAGCTACTGATTTAGGCTTTAGCGAGGGTCCTTTATATCTTGAAAATGAACGCATTTGGATATTTAGTGATTTAATAAATGATAAAATCTACACTCTTGATGAAAACAATACATTAGGCGTTTTCTTAGATCCAGCTGGCGTTACAAATGGTATGACAAAATACGAAAACAGAGGCATTTTACAAGCAAGGCATTCAAGAAATTTAACGCTTTTAGATGAAAATAAAAACGAGAAAATTTTAGCCACTAACTATAATGGTAAAAAACTAAACTCGCCAAATGACGTTATCATAAGCAAAAACGGCGATATTTACTTTACAGACCCTAGCTTTGGTATCTCGCAAAATGGTCTTGTAAATGAAAAAAGCGAACTAGGATTTAACGGCGTTTATAAATTAAGCGGCGATAAACTAACTCTTTTAACTAGTAAGATAAAAATTCCAAACGGAATTAGCCTAAATCAAGATGAAACAAAACTTTATATTGCAGATACTTTTAGTGGGAAAATTTACTCAATAAATTTAGAAAATTTAGAACTAAAAGAGTTTATAGACCAAAATAAATTTATAAAACAAAAAGAAAATGCAGATGGTTTTGCTGATGGCATGGCAGTAGATGAGAGTGGAAATATCTTTACAACTACAAGTTTAGGCGTTAGTGTTTTTAGTAAAGATGCTAAGCTTTTAGGCTTTATCCACCTTGACGAAACGCCTACAAATATTAGCTTTGGAAAGGGTGAAGTTTTAATAACTGCAAGAAGCAGAGTTTATAAAATCACTCTTTAAATAAATTTATCGCCGTTAATTTCTACGGCGATACTCCTCATATCCTAATTCTATTTTATTTATGACTTTACCATTTTCATCAACTAAAACTAAATCAGGAAGCTTTATGCCATTAAAAGTTGTATTTTTTACTATTGTGTAGTGGATTTGATCTTTGAAAATAACTTTATCGCCAACTTTTAAAGGCTTATCAAATTTATAATCCGCCCCACCAGCCTCAAGCCCAACGATATCTCCTGCAAGGCAGGTATTTCCGCCAAATCTATACTCAAATTTGCCATTTTCACTCTCACCTTCCACATCTGGGCGATACGGCATAAGGATAGTATCAGGCATATGAGCCTCAGCTGAAATGTCCAAAATAGCGATATTTTTCTCATTTTCAACGATGTCTAAAACACTAGCTACTAAATACCCACACTCCCAGCCAACAGCCTCGCCAGGCTCAAGATAAACCTCTACGCCAAATTCACTTTTAAACTCTTTAATTAAGCTTATTAGATGATTTACATCATAACCTTTTTTTGTGATGTGATGTCCACCGCCGAAATTTATCCATTTCATTTTTGGAATAAACTCTTTAAAATCACTTCTAAATTTATCCAAAACTTTTTCTAAGCTTTTACTACTTTCTTCACAAAGTGCGTGAAAATGAAGCCCGTTTATGCCATCAAGTAAGGTTTTATCGCTATTTAAAGCTTTTAATAAATTTGCCTTTGTCGTGCCAAGACGGCTAAATTTAGCACAAGGATTATAGATATCTTTTGGCGAAAATGAACTTTGTGGGTTTATCCTAAGCCCACAATCCACGCCGTTTTTTAAGGCGTAATCTTTAAATTTTAAAATTTGATTTGGACTATTAAAAACGATGTGATTTGAAATTTTAACAATCTCTTTAAAATCCTCATCTTTAAAAGCAGGTGAATAAGTATGGATTTCTCCATTTTTTATAAACTCACCAGCAAATTTAGCCTCGTGTAATCCACTACAAGTCGCACCCCAAAGGTATTTATCCACATATGGCATAGCTAGACTAAAAGCAAAGCCTTTTAATGCACAAAGCACTTTTGCACCACTTTCATCACCTACAAATTTTAAAAGTTCTAAGTTTTTTATAAGTTTTGGAAGTTCGCAAACATAAGCTGGAGTTTTTATCATTTTTCAACCTTTTAAAAATTTTTTAATATTATATAGAAGTTTATTAACTTTTGATAAAATCTAGCAAAAATTTAAAAAGGAAATTAATAATGGTAAAAGTTGAGTTTTTAGGTCCTATTAAAAAGCCAGATTTAGAAGTAAAAGCTTCAAATTTAAGCGAATTAAAAGAGATTTTAAATCAAGATGAAAGCCTTAAAGAGTGGCTTGAAATTTGTGCTGTGGCGATAAATGATGAGATAGTTTGCGAGCTAGATACTATGCTTAAAAGTGGCGATAAAATCTCTATTTTACCGCCAGTTTGTGGTGGCTAAATAAATAAGGAAATTTATGCAAAATATTGAAATTTACAAAGGCGGGCTTGATACAGACGCACTTTATAAAAAGTGGTATGATGAGATAAAAACTCAAAATTTAGGAGCTTTTATAACTTTTAGTGGAGTTATAAGAGATGATGATGGCGTGGAAGCACTTAGCTTTGATATTTACGAAAAGCTTTTACAAAACTGGTTTAATGGGTGGCAAAAAAAAGTTAAAGATGAAAGAGTAGAAAATGAAAAAATTAGACTATTTTTTGCTCACTCTTTTGGCGATGTAAAAGTTGGTGAGAGTTCGTATTTTACAGCAATTGCATCAAAGCAAAGAAAAGTGGCTTTAAGGCTGATTGATGAATTTGTAGAAGACTTTAAAGCAAACGCTCCGATTTGGAAATATGATGTGAAAAATGGCACTAGAATTTATGCAAAAAATAGATCTTTTAAGTTAAAAGGTGCTGGACTTTTAAAGGGGTGAAAATGGAATTTATGGAGTATGAAAAAACGCTTGATATTTTAAAAAATAACCTTATTTCTTGGGATAGGGTTGAAAAAGTAGCTATAACAAACGCCTTAAATCGCTACTTAGCAGTTGATATAATCGCAAAAGAAAACTACCCAAAATCCCAAACTGCTTCAATGGATGGATATGCGATTAAATTTAATAGCAAGTGCAAGGAATATAAAATTCTAGGAAGCAATCCTGCTGGAGAGTTTAAATTTAAAAGTTTAAGTGATTTTGAGTGTATTAAAACCTTTACAGGCTCACTAATGCCACAAAATGCTGATACTTTGGTGCCTGTGGAAAATGTAAAAGTAACTAATGATAAAATAGAAATTTTAAAAAATGTTAATCAAGGTTTTGCCGTTAGAAAAATCGGCGAAAGCTATAAAAAAGGTGAAATCTTACTTAAAAAAGGCACAAAAATAAGCTACTCTGAAATCGCACTTTTAGCTGAAATTGGCGAGTTTCATATAAGTGTTTTTGTAAAACCAAAAGTATGCGTTATGGCTAGTGGAAGTGAGATAAAAGACCTTGGAGAACCACTAGAAAACGAAGCACAAATAAGAAGTTCAAACCATGTCGCAATTGCTTCGATGATGCAGTTGATGGGCTGTGAGGCGATAATTTTACCGATCGTAAAAGATGAAAAAGAGACGGTTAAAAAAGCTATTTTAAACTCGCTTAAATTTTGTGATATTTTAATAACAACAGGCGGCGTTAGCATGGGGGATTATGACTTTATAAAAGAGATTTTAGACTCAAAAACTATCATAAATGGGGCAGCCATAAAGCCAGGCAGACATATAAAAATAGCCAAATTTAATGAAAAATATATCTTTGCCTTGCCTGGGTTTCCATATTCAGCGATGGTGATGTGTGTTTTATATGTAAGAGTTTTGGTTGAAAGCTTTTTTTGTGCCACAAAAGATCACTTCATAAACGCTGTTTTAGAAAATGACTACACTAAAAAATCTCCATTTTTAGAATTTAGTGCTTGCTCTTTAAAAGTTGATGAAAACGGTATTGTAAGGGCAAATTTAGAGGGTAAAAAAAATGGCTCAAGTGCGATTGTAAATAACTTAAATAACGAAGCTGCACTTTTAGTAGTTCCAAAGGAGTTAAAAGGCTATAAAAAAGGCGATGTTGTTCAAATTTTAAAGATGATTTGATGAGATGTGCTGAGTTTTTTATTATTTTTTTGCTAGTCCCAGCCCTATTTGTTTTGGAAATTTTACCAAAAAGCTATATGTTTTTAACCCTTTGGGTTGGGTGTTTTTACGCACTTTATCACACCAAAAAAAATGGTATAAAAATTTTAAAAGGCTTTAAATTTGATGAGTTTAAATTCATCTTTAAAAGATTTTTAATCTTAGCTTTGTTTTTAGCTATTTTTACATGGATTTTTGAAAGAAATAGCTTTTTATCTCTCCCAAAGCAAAGGCTTGATATCTGGCTTTTAGTGATGATTTTATACCCTATATTTTCAGCGTTTTTTCAAGAGATTTTATTTAGGGCGTTTTTTACTTTAAGATATAAAGCTTTTTTTAAAAATCAAAATTTATTTATCTTTATAAATGCTTTGATTTTTGGTTTAGTTCATCTACTTTTTGGAAATTTTATAGCTGTTATTTTTAGCTTTTTTGGTGGAATTTTATTTATAAAAACCTATCTTAAATCAAACTCTACCCTACTTTCTAGCATAGAACACGCACTTTATGGAAATTTTATATTTACTATTGGGCTAGGGCATTATTTTTATCATGGATATTAAATTTTAAAAATTTAAATTTAATAAATTTTATTAAAAAGTTTAATGGCTTAAAACAACGATACATAGTCATTTAAAACTAAATTTATCACAAAAATATAAAGATTTTATTAATAATTCTCATTTACTTTTATCAGATTTTAAGCAACTATCTTATAAACTTCTGGGCTAATTTTATGTTGATAAGCAATATCATCATCAAATAAAAATTAAAATTAAAATTTAAAAGGATTAAAATGCAAAAAAATAGAGTTGTTTTATCACTAGCGGCTTCTTTTATGTTGTGTGCAAATGCATTGGCAGAAGATACGGTTAAACTTGATACGATAGAAGTTAGTAGCACTGTTGCAAACACTCAAACAGTTGATGCTTACAAAGTAAATACTAGAAATGCTGGGCTTTTAAAAGATGTTCTAAGAGATATACCAGGCGTTTATATGGGTGGAACAAACGGCTATAACCAAAAAATTTATATGCGCGGTATGAATGATAGAGCATTAAATATCACAATCGATGGTGCTAGACAAAAAGGAAATACATTCCACCATAATGCCGATTTATTAATAGATCCTGCTATTATAAAAGCAGTGGATGTTGGAGTTGGTGTTCATAGTGTAGTTGGAACAAGTGGAGCAATGGGTGGTAGTGTTGCTTTTAAAACTGTTGATGCAAGTGATTTACTAGAAGATGGTGAAATAGTAGGCGCTAGAATAAATATGGGCTTTGCATCAAATAACGATGAGTTCTCACAAGGACTAACTATTTATGGCTCTGATGAAGATAGAATATTTGATGCGTTAGGATATTTTAACCACAGGGGCTATGATTTTGGCAAAGATGGTGCAGGAAGAGCGATGGGCGGAGATGGAGATGATTATAACTACTTACTAAAACTTGGTGTAAAAACAGGTGATCATGGAAAATTAACAGGTAGTTATGAGCATATGGAGTATAAAGGAATTTATCCTATGAAAGCTGAATGGCCAGGTGGGGTAGACAGAAATGGTAAAAGAATTTTAAAAGATAGCAAATATACAAGAGATACTTTTGCATTAAACTATGACTATAATCCAAATAATTATATAGATCTTAATTTAAATGCTTATTACACAGATCATAACCTAGATATGACAAAAGAAGATCCATCAGGAATCAATACTGGTGTAAAAACTTGGGGAATAAAAGCCATTAATAAAACTAATTTTCAAACTGGAATTTTAGATCATACTTTAGTTTATGGAACAGAATATTATCAAACAAAAGCCTATAACGATTCAAAAAGTGCCACAAGTGGAAATAAATTTAAAACAAAAACAGCAAATGACTTTGGAATAAAAGATGATGAGGTAAAAAGCTTATCAATATTTTTAGAAGACCAAATAAGGCATGGTGGATTAACTTTTGTTCCTGGAATTAGATTTGACAAATATGAGCTTGATACATTGGGTGGCAAAGGCTCAACATATAATGCAAGCGGAAAAAAACTAAATGGAGATATAAAAGGTAGATCAAAATATAGCTGGAATGAATGGTCACCTGCACTTTTATTAGACTATCAAACACAATTTGGTTTAGGTGGATATATAAGCTATGCTAAACTTTTTAGAGGTCCAGATGTTTTTGAAGGAATTAGAATCAACAATGTAAATGCTACAGATACTAAATATAATGAAGATCTAAAACCTGAAACAGGCGATACTTACGAGATAGGACTAAGATATAGCACTGATTTAAGTGAGGTATCTAGCTTAAGTCTTTCAGCAAAATATTTTTACACAGAATATGAAAATTTAATAGGTGAGTTTTCAACTCCAAGCAATCCAAATGCTGTTAGAATGAACGCAGGAGATGCTAGAATTAATGGCATTGAATTAGCGGCTAAATTCTTGTATGAAAACCTAAGCCTATCAGCTAGTTACTCAACACAAGATACAAAGTACAAAAATGTTCCAACTGTTTTAAGTAGAGGTAAAAAAGCAAGTGGATATGGCTCAGGACTAGCCTATTCAGATATTGGAGATAAGATAACATTTAATGCAGAATACTTCATATCATCAATAGATACATTTGTAGGCTGGAATACAATAGCATTTACAAGTATAAATGAACAAAAATTTGAAGGTGAAAAAGGTAAAGTGCGCAAACCAGGATATGCAGTTCATGACATATATGCTACATGGGTTCCAAATAGTGGTAAATTTAAAGGGCTAGAAGTAAATTTTGGAATTTATAATATATTTGACAAAACATATGCTTCGCACTCTCAAAGAACACTTGATTTCTCATCAGCTGAAAAATCAAGTATCGATTTTGAAGAAGGTAGAAATGTCAAATTTAATGTAAGTTATAAATTTTAGTTAAAAGCCCCATAAATTCGGGGCTTTTTATATCTTAAATTTAACCAAAATATAAATTTTAGAACTCTTTTAGTATTTTAAAGGGCAAATCGCCCTTTAAATTTATATCATTCCTTTAACTCTCATATCTTCTAAACTCATGTCACTTATTAGATATGGAGCGATTTGAGCTATAGTTCTAGCACCACTTTCACCATTTTTTGATAAGCGATAAGCAGCCCTTGCGTAGGCTATCATCACGCTTGATGTAAACTCAGGATTTGAGTCTAAATTCAAGCTAAATTCATAAATTTGCTTACAATTTTTTCCTGTTATACCGCTTGTTATAACTACACCGCCATGTGGAAGGCCTGCGTGATCTCTTAAAAGCTCATCTTCACTTATAAAATTTACAGTTGTATCATAAGGCTCAAAGTAGTTTGGCATAGTTTTTATCTCATGTTCTACTCTTTTTCTCTCATCAGCTGTATCGTTTTCAAGTACGACAAAGCACTCTCTTGTGTGTTTTTCTTTTGTGCTAAATTCCTTTAAATCGCCACTTCTTACGGTATCAAGTGCGGTTTTTGAAGGTATAGTGTACTGCCTTGCATCTTTTACGCCTTTAATTCTTCTAATGGCATCACTATGTCCTTGACTTACGCCTTTGCCCCAAAATGTATAAGTTTTAGAATTTGGTAGTACTGCTGAACCGATTATTCTATTAAGAGAAAAAAGTCCTGGGTCCCAACCAACTGAGATTATTGCGATTTTACCGCCACTTTTTGCTGATGCATCAACTTCTTTGTAGTGATCGTTTATAAATGCGTGATTATCAAAGCTATCAACGATATTAAAATTCTTTACAATTGCAGGGCTTTGCTCTCTTAAGTCATTTGCACTTCCGCCACAAAGGATTAAAACATCGATTTTACCTTTGAAATTTTCTAGTTCGCTCATCTTAAAGCTTGCTACTCCTGAGTCGGTTTTAACTCCATCTCTTCTTGAGAAAACACCAACCAACTCAAAATCTTTAAAATTTTTGATATTTTTCTCAACGCCTCTTCCTAAATTTCCATATCCTACGATACCAACTTTTATCATATAAATCCTTTCAAATTTCTAGCAATTATATAAATATTTTCATAAATGCATAATAAATTATTTAAAAATTTGTATAATTTATTTAAATTTAAGAAAGCTTCTGATAGAATTCTCAACCTGATATAGATTATCATAATTAAAAAGCACTTAAGTTGCTTAAATTTCTAGAATGTAAGGTTGTAAATGGAAATTTTAAATTTTTTAAAAGACAATGTAGAAATTGGTATTATCGTTGTCTTAGGATTTATGGGTTTTTTAGTAGTTGTGTATACATTTGAAAGGCTATTTTTTTATGCAAAAGTTAATATAAAAAGCTATAAAAACGCAGATGAATTAGAAATAGCACTTACAAAAAATCTAACCACGCTTTATATTATCTACTCAAACGCTCCATATGTTGGGCTTTTAGGCACAGTTGCTGGTATAATGATAACATTTTATGATATGGGAATGGCTGGTGGAGTTGATGCAAAAGCTGTAATGGTTGGTATGAGTTTAGCCTTAAAAGCAACAGCTATTGGACTACTTGTAGCTATACCAACACTTATGATTTATAACGCATTTAGTAGAAAAGTTGATATTTTAATGACAAGGTACAGCTCTTTATGAGAAATTCAAAACTAAAAAAAGATGGGCTTAATATAGTTCCATTTATAGATATTATGCTGGTTTTGCTCTGCATTGTGCTAAGTATTTCTACATTTATTGCTCAAGGAAATATAAGCGTAGATCTCCCTAAGTCAAAAAGCGCTCAAAAAAGCAAAGATGAGATAAAATTTCTTGTAGTTGTAGATGAAAATAACACTATCTATCTAAATGATGAAATTATAAATGAAGAGGTTTTACTTTCAAAACTTGACGAGATAGATAGTAACACCACTGTAGTTTTAAAAAGCGACAAAAACGCTAAATTTGAGAGCTTTGTCAAAATAATAGACGCACTAAAAATAAAAAAACATGACAATGTATCAATCGCAACAGAAATTAGAGAATAAAAGCTTAGCTATAGGGCTTTTAGTAGCATCACTTTTATATGGTGGAACGATTTGTGGATATTATTACTTTAGACCCACTCCAAAGCAAACACCAATTTTAAACATAACTAAAATTGATCTAGATATGTTTGAGATAGCTGGTGGACTAAACGATGCTCCTCCAACTCCTGATGAGCCAATAAATGAAGTCTTAGAACCAGAGGAAATTTTAAAAGATGAAGCTGAAATTATAGAAGAGATCGTAGAACCTGAAACTATAGAAGAGGTAGTTGAAGTTATAGAAGAGATTGAACCAGTAGAAGAGATAATAACACCAGAAGTTGTTGAGAAAAAGCCCGAGCCTAAAAAGATTGAAAAAAAGCCAGAACCAAAAAAAGTGGTTAAAAAACCTGCCCCTAAAAAGCCCGTCAAAAAAGTAGAAAAAAAAGAAAAACCAGCAAAAAAACCATCAAATAGCGGTGGATATAACGCTTATAATCCAAATTCTAATAAAGTCGCCTCAAGTGCTATAGCTGGTGAAAACACCATACAAACGCTTAGTGCAAGTGAGAAAAACAGTATCGCTTCACAAATTCAAGCTATCATAGCAAAAGAGGCCAAGAAAAACTATCCAACAAAAGCTAAACGCTTAAGACAAAGAGGAACTTCAGTTATTAGTTTTACTTATAGTCCTGATGGAAGTGTGACAAATATCAGAGTTAAAAACTCATCTGGTCATCAAATTTTAGATGACACAGTTATACAGGCTATAAACAGAGTTAAAAGTAAATTTCCTAAAATAAGGGCAAGAGCAACTTTTGAAGTTCCAGTTAAATTCACACTAAATTAAATTTAGCAATTTTAAGGCAAATTTTGCTAAAAATTAGTAACTATAGGTTTTATAAAATTTAGGGATATTTGTAGATTTTATAGCTAAATATCCCCAAATTGTGATAATTAGATAAATTTAATCACACTTTTAGTTATCTTTTAGTGATTTTGCGACTGAAATTTGATAAATTCTAATAACTGGTATAAAGCAAAGCACGGCTGAGACTAAAAACACAAGCCCTAAAAAGATAAAATCACCGCTTTCAAACCTAGTTATCAGCGAAAATCCAAGCTTATCACCTAGCTTAAATGAGATAAATTTAGCCAACACAAAGCCTAAAATTACGCCAATTATCATGCCTGATAAAATTATACTAACTAACTCAGTCCAAACATAAGCCATGATTTTAAACACATTTGCCCCAAAGACTCGAAGTTCGGTTATTTGGTGGCGTTTTTGATGGATAAACAAAAACGAAAGCCCAAAAACTAGCCCAAAAGCTAAAATTTGAAGTGCGATAGAGATACTTAAAAGCCAGCTTTTCGCATCGCCTAAAAGTGCGTATAACCACGCTAAAATCTCTCCTGGAAAAACAGCTATCGTATCATCACTATCTTTATAATCCTGCCTTAATTGATACGCTGCTGCAAAGCTAACTGGCTTTACAACAATTGCTGGAACTCCTAACTTGTTAGCGTGAGTTAGTTCGCTATCATCGTGGTTTTGATGAGTTTCTTCGCCACTGTGTTTGTTAGTTTTGTTAGTAGAGTTGATAACATGAGTATCAAGGTTGTTTTCGTTATGATTTTCGCTGTGTTTGTTATGAGAATGCTCGTGTGAGTGGTCCTGAGAATTATCGTGCAAATTTTCATCGTGGTCGTCGCGATCAGCGTGTGCTTTATCGTGAGAATGACTATGCGAATGTTCTGCGTGATTATCGTGGTAGTGTGCGTGATCGTGATCAGAATGCACATGCCAAACAGCCTCAATGCCAACTAAAATAGAGTTATCCCAAGCTGAATTATCTCTTTTTTTAATGCCGACAACTTTATAAGTTATATCATCATGAGTGTGTGCTCCAGCTTCCACAAACTGCCCATGCATCGGACTAAAAGTGTCGCCTATTTTAAGTCCGGTATCAACTCCTGCAACAGCATCAAACATCTCTTTTAAATTCTCACCTTCTGAAATTTCGCCTTCAATCATCTCTTTTGAAATCCCAATCACAGGAAAGTTTTGATAAAAATCTCCAAAACCAACAGGAGATGCCCATTTTACTCTATCATCAGCTTTTAACTCATCTAAAATTTTAGAATCAATCAAATCAAGCGAAGCCGGTTTTAAAAAAACCGAACTTAAAACAAGCTGGACTTCGCTACCTTTTGCACCAACTACCAAATCAAACTTATCAGCCGCAGCAGCTGAGCCAAGACGAAGTGATCTCTCACTTAAAATACTTAACAAGCTAAGGCTTAAAGTTGCTGATATTAGAAGTATCATAACGCTAATTAATCCAAAATCTTTTCTAAAATCTGCTAAAAAAAGCTTAAAAAAACTCATTTTTCTTCCTTAGTTTGTAAAGTATTACTTTGCCAGTTGATGCTTTCATTTTTTTTGATATCTAAAATGTTTTTAAAGCTATTTTTTATAGTCTCATCATGAGAGGCAACTATCATCGTGGCGTTAGTTTTGTTAGTGAAATTTGTTAGTAAATTGGTGATTAAATTTGAGTTAAATTTATCCAAACTCGCAGTTGGCTCATCTAAGATAAGAACCTTTGGAGCACAAGACAGTGCCCTAACAATGGCTATTCTTTGCATTTGACCGCGTGAATAAAGTTTAAGTTTTAAATTTGGATTTGTTATGCCAACTTCATTTAAAAGATGCATCGCTAACTCTTTTTTAACTGGTTTGTTAGTAGAAAAAAGATTTAAAAGCATGATATTTTCAATGGCACTTAAATTTTGAATAAGATGAAAATTTTGCATCACGATGCCAAAATTTAGGTTTCTAAATCTATCTTTTTGAGTTTGATTAAGAGTTGAGGTTTTTACATTACCCCAGTAAATTTCGCCACTTGTTGGAAACTCTAAAAGGCTTATTAAATTTAAAAATGTCGTCTTTCCAGCACCACTTTCGCCAGTTACGACTAAATTTTCTCCACTTTTTAGATATAAATTTTCAACTTCTAAAATAGGGTTTTCTTCATTTTTTACTTTTAAAACTAAATTTTTGATTTTTAAATCCACATTTTGCCTTTATTTTCTTTTAAATTTTGCATCAACAATTCTCATCAAGCTTACAAAACCAGTCTCTTTATCAGTTTGTGAGCCAACTTCAAGCGTTCCAGTAACTTCAATCGGTGCGTTAAACTGCACAAAGCTTTGGCGTTTTTTAAGAAAAACGACGATGATATCAGGTGGCCAGTCAGCATCTGATGAGCAAAACGGACAAAGTGCCATTGGATACTGAGTTAAGACAAAAAACTTCGCATCCGCTTTTAAAGGTGGTGCCATAAAGCCTGTGATTTTTACCTCTTTTCCTACATTATCTAAAACTTGCTTAGACATCTCAAGCCCTAAAACTCCCCAGCTTGAGTAAAGTCCTTCAAATGAAAGTTGTGCAGGGTCTTTAGCAAAATTTGGTGTAAGAAGTAGCCACGATAAAATGGCTACTTTAAATAAGTTTTTCATAAATTTAAACTCTAAATTTTAATCTTTTTTAGGTTTAATTCCCAAAGTCTCAACTAAAACTCTAAACACTTCTGTATTTTCCATATATCCTTTTAGTTTCTCAGCCCCAGGACCCTCACCTAAAATAACCATATCATCAACTGCGTGGATTCCAGTTCCTTCAAATGTAGGTAGGTTTCCTTCTCTAAATACAGCACCTTTTACATTTTTATACTCTTCGTTTGCCACATATTCGCCTTTTTCATTTTTTACAGCAGGAACGAATTGTTTATCAAGTTTTGGTCTAAATGTCTCGTAGTAGTCAGGAAATGCAGCAAAAAACACAGCAAGTCTTACATCAACATCTAGCCTATCAGGGTATCCATCGCCGTCTTTATCTTCATAAGTTGGAAATCCAGCATGTTGATAAATACCAACTTTTTCACGCATTTTATCGCCTGGTTTGTTATCATCAACTGTTCCAATAACAGAAATCGGATGAGTGTGATCGCCAACTGTGATGATTAAAGTATCAGGGTTTTCTTTTTGAAAATCAAGTGCCATTTTTACAACTTTATCAAGCATTATCGTGCTCATCACAGCTCTTTCCCAGTCAAGTGGGTGAGAAGCTTTATCGATGTGGGCTGATTCTACCATTAGGAAAAACCCATCTTTGTTTTTTGATAAGATATCAAGTGCAGTTTTTGCCATATCAGGAAGTTCTGGCTGGTCTGGAAAGTTTTTTGTAGCACCATTTTCTTTTAAGAATTTAATATCTAAAATAGTGTTTAAATTTCCTGTGTGGAAAAGTCCTAGAAGTTTATCAGTGTTTTTAGTATCAATTTTGCTAAGTTCAGTAGCATTTGTAGCTAGGCTGTAACCTGCGTTTTTAAACTCATCTATGTAGTTTTTATCATCTTTTCTTTTTGAGCCAGGAGTTGATTGTGGTAAAAAGTAAGCTGAGCCACCACCTAAAATAACATCAGGCTTTAATGCAAACATCTGCTCAACTATCTCAGCTTTTTTTGATCTAGCTCTTGTGTGAGCTACAACAGCTGCTGGAGTGGCGTCCTCGACTTCTGCATCACTTACGATTCCTAGTGATTTGTTTGAGTGAAGTTTAATGAGTTCGCCGATATTTATAAATTTAGGATGATTAAATGGATCGCTTGATCTTGAAGTAAAGCTTCCCATACTATTTACGGCTGATTTTTGCCCAGTCATAAATGCTGACATTGTGTTTGCTGAGTCAGTTCCTATGCTATCTTGAGCTCCAATTCCAACAAAAGCAGCATAAGTCATATCATCCATTGCAAGGTTTTTATTTACTTTTCCCTCAGTTGAGCCACCTATCATAAGTCTTGCAGCAGTTCTGTGAGCTACTGATAAGCCGTCTCCAACTATAAAAATAACATTTTTAGCCAGTGGTTTTTCGCTTTCAAAAAACTCCCATTTTACGCTCTCATCTTTGCCATCGCCACTTGCTTTTACTTCGTAGTTTCCCTTTGGAAGAGTGATATCTCTTATCCAAATACTTGAGCCAAGCCCTTCTTCATCTTCAACAAACTCGATTTTATCTTTAAATAACTCGTTTATATTTTTATTGTTGATTAAGACTTTTGTATCATCTAAATTTAGCTTTTTATCAAACTCAACTTTGATATCAAATTTAGAATCTGCAACTAATTCTGCTCTATCAAGTGGGTAAATTTTCGCCCCAAAAGAACAAGTTACGCCAACTAAAAGCGAAACTGCAACTAATGAAATTTTTTTCATAAAACTCTCCTATCCATAAAATTTATAACATAAGTATAGAGAAATTAAGAAACTTTTTGATTACAAAAATTATTACAAGAAAGATATTAAATTTACTAAATATAGAAAAATTATTATTTGTGATTTTTAGTATGAATTTGTTAAATATTAAAGGCTTACTTAAATTTGATATAAAATTTATATCAAAGTATAGTTAAATCCCTTACTAAAAAGCAAGAGATTTAACCAAGTTTTATCTTAAAGCGTTTTCTAGGTCCTTTAGCATCTCATCCATAGCTGTTATCCCACCTTCACTTAAGTACCAAACAGCTGGATTTAGATAGTAAATTTTATCGTTTTTGTAAGCCTTTGTGCTTGCGATTAGATCATTTTCTAAGACCTGTTTTGCTTTTTTTGTTCCGCTATTTCCTATGGCTGTATCTCTATCTAAAACAAATAAATACTCAGGATCAAGTTTTATAATCAGCTCAAAACTTGCATCATTTCCATGAGTTGTCTTTGCATCAGCTGCAAGATTTTCAAATTTAGCATCATTTGCTATCATTGAGCATCTTTTTTTATTACCTAGCGTGTTGATATTTGAATTTGAAACCATAGCTATCACAGCTGTTTTGCCATTAGCACTATCTTTTATCTTATCAAGCCTTTTTTCAAATTCATCAAATTTAGCATCAACTTCGCTCTCTTTATTAAAAATCTTAGCTATAGTTTTTGCGTTTTTCTTTGTGCTTTCAAAAGTGCCATTTTCATAATTAATCTCCAAAAGCACAACTGGAGCTATCTTAGAAAGCTTATCGTACTGCTCTTTTAGCCTTGTGCCTATAAAAATCACATCAGGCTCACTCACCATCAACGCTTCTAAATCAACCTCTTTTACGCTTCCAATATTTACAATATTTTTATCTTTAATATATCTATCTAGATAATCAACATTTTGTGCTTTTGTAACAGCTACAACTCTATCTCCAAGCCCCAAACTATCAAGAGTATCTAAAGTAGCAAAGTCAGCTACAGCTATTTTTTTAGGATCGTCTTTGATAGTTACTTTAACAACCTCATCTTTAGAGTTAAAACTCTCAACTTCAACTGCATTTAAAAGCCCTAAAAATAGAGCTAAACATAAAATTTTTTTCATTTTTATCCTTTGATTTAAATTTTTAACAATACATACATAAATTTTTACCATCTCTATTTAAGATCTCAAAATCAACGCCATATAGCTCCTTTAAATTCTCACAAGTCATCACTTCCTGACTAGTTCCAAATTTCATAATTTTGCCATCTTTAAAAGCACAGATATAATCTGAATAGTAAGATGCTAAATTTAGCTCATGAAGAACCATTATAACGCTCTTTCCAAACTCATCACAAAGGCGTCTAATATTTTTCATCATCGTTGTTGAGTGGTAAATATCAAGG
This sequence comes from Campylobacter corcagiensis, assembly GCF_013201645.1. Taxonomy (NCBI): domain Bacteria; kingdom Pseudomonadati; phylum Campylobacterota; class Epsilonproteobacteria; order Campylobacterales; family Campylobacteraceae; genus Campylobacter; species Campylobacter corcagiensis. Next base: position 1,470,323 of record NZ_CP053842.1, read on the forward strand.
TTGTTTGTTGGTTCATCTAAAAGTACAAACTCAGTATCTTGAGCTAAAATCATCGCAATAAATGCTCTTTGCCTTTGCCCACCACTTAACTCATCTATAAATTTATCACTAATTTCTAAAAGCTCCATATCTAAAAGTGCCTTTTTTACGATCTCTTTATCCTCTTTTGTAAGTCTTCCAGAACTATATGGAAATCTTCCAAAGCTTACAAGTTCTTTTATGGTGAGTTTTATATTTATATTATTTGTTTGTGAAAGTATGGCTAAATTTTTAGATAGCTCTTTGCTTTTCCACTTTTTAAGCTCTTTTCCTTTAAATTTAACACTTCCACTATCCATTTGAACAAGTCTAGAGATAAGCCCCATAACTGTTGATTTTCCAGCACCATTTGGACCTATAAAAGATGTGATTTTGCCTTTAGGAATTTCAAAGCTTACATCATCAACTACTCTATTTCCAAAGTATGATTTAGATAAATTCTCAACTATCAAATTCTACTCCTATTTACTACTAACAAATACATAAAATACCCACCGCCCATTATGCTTATAAAAACTGAAATCGGCACACTTAAAACAAAAACTCTTTCTACAATCACTTGCCCAACTATTAAAACAATCATCCCAAAAAAGATAGACCCAGCTATCAAATAGCTATGGCGATATGTATTAAAAAACTGTCTTGATAAATTTGCTATGATAAGCCCTAGAAATGATATCGGACCAACTAAAGCTGTGGCAACTGCTATAAAAAGTGCAACTCCTAGAAGAAGTCTTTTTGTAACTTTATCATAGTCAATACCTAAATTTATAGCCATCTCTTTGCCAAGACTAATAGCATCTAAAAGCTTTAAATCTTTGTAAAAAACAATACTTAAAACAAAAGCTACTATAAATGCAAAACCTAAAATATCACTATTTACATTGTTAAAACTAGCTACAAGTGAGCTAAGTAGCGCGTCATACTCATTTGGATCCATAACTCTAACCATTGAGTTTTGAAGTGAGCTAAATAAAGTTGCCATTACCGTACCAGTAAGCAATACATAAAGTACATTATGCCCAGTTACGCGAAAAAGATAGCTATATAAAAATGTCGCAATACTTCCCATAAGAACCAAATCCAGCATAAAACTAGCAAATTTATTTAATACAAAAACACTAGCTGATCCTAGAAAAAACATAACCGCCGTATGGATAAGTAAATATAAAGAGTTCATACCAAGAAGGCATGGCGTTACGATTGTGTTTTTTATGATGGTTTGAAATATCAAAGTAGCAGCACCTATACAATAAGCCACCAACAGCATAGCCAAAAATTTAGGAATTCTTAAACTCATGCTAAATTCAAAGAATTTAAAATTTAATCCATAAAAGAGATAAACAAGACCAAAAACTGCAACCAAAACAGCCATAATTATAAGTTTAGTTCTCATTTTTAACCTTTATAAAACCACCACAACCTTTTACAAAAGCTACTACTTTTTTATCGCCTTTTTTAAGTTTGATAAAGATTAAAGCTATAAAAACCAAACTTCCTAAAACCCCAGCTATAAGATCAATTGGTAGTTCATAAGGTGCCATTATGAGTCTGCCTAAAATATCACAAACCAAAACAAACAGTGCCCCAAACAAAGCAGTATCAACAAGAGTTCCTTTAAGATTATCACCTTTAAACATTTTAATTAAATTTGGAACAATTAGTCCGATATAAGATATCGCCCCAACAACTACAACTACTGAAGCTGTAAGCATTGCTGCTAAGCTCATACCTAAAAATAGCACAACAGAGTAAGGAACGCCTAAATTTTTAGAAAACTCTTTACCAAGACCTACGATATTAAAGTAGTTTGCAAACAAAAACGCTACAACAACAAGTGGCAAAGTTATATAAAGTATCTCATACCGCCCTTTGATAATTAGTGAAAATGAGCCCGTAAGCCAAGTTGATAGAGTTTGAACTAAACCATATCTAAAAGCAAGATAGCTGGTTATGCCACCAATTACATACCCAAACATAATCCCAACAAGAGCAACCATCACACTATCTTTAAATTTGATAGCTTGAATAAAACCGACATATATCCAAGTCCCAATCATAGCAACAATAAATGCAAAAATAGCCCTGCCGTAAATACTTGAATCTGGTATAAAAATAAGTGCTATTAAAATCCCAAGCTGCGCTGAAGATATCGTTCCACCTGTTGTAGGTGATACAAAGTTGTTTTGCACAAGTTGCTGCATAATAAGTCCTGCAACACTCAATGCTACACCACTTAAGATGATAGCAAGTAGGCGTGGAAAGCGAGATATAAATAAAATCTCTAAACCTTCTTTACTAAAAAGATTAGTTATATCTAACTCTATAACTCCTATAAATAGCGATATAGAGCTAAATACAAGTAGCAAGGTGGCTAAGATAGCTGTTGATCTCAATAAAATCCTTAAAAAATTATTTTGATAATGATTATAACTTTTTATCTTTAAAGATTTGCTTAATTTCTTAAATTTAATTATATTTTTTAGGTTGTTTTTAGTTAAATTTAATGAAGCACTATAAGAATTTGCGAAATTTATAAAGCACAGCTGTTAAGCTTCTTTGCCACGGCTTTAGCAGATGCAAATGCAAAATGTAGGTTAAATCCACCTATCATACCACTAACATCCAAAATTTCGCCGATAAAATAGAGATTTTTACAAATCTTACTCTCGCAAAAATTTGACATCTCACTCACACAAATCCCACCTTTTGTTATCTCAGCTTTCTCATATCCAAAATTACCAGCAGGAGCAAATTTATAGCTTTGTAAATTCTTAATAATCTCAAACTCACTATCACTAAATCTACTTACAGGCTTATCTAAAAGGTTAAAATTTTTAAGGTAGGCTTTGATAAAATTTCTTGGAAGCGGCAAAACACTTACAAGTTGTTTACGAGAATTTCTAATATTTTTAAGGTTAAAATTTGGCATGAAATTTAGCTCACACTCACCTTTTTGCCAAAAAAGTGAAGCATTCATCGCCACTGGTCCGCTTATACCTTTGTGAGTAAAAAGTAGTTCGCCATCTAAAATTCTACTTCCAACTTTTAACGTCCCTTTTAAACTCACCCCACTTAAACTCTTCATCCAAAACTCAGGCTTTTGCACCGTAAGTCCTACAAGAGCTGGATTTAGAGTTGAAACTTTGTGATTAAATTTCATAGCTATATTGTAGCCGATATCGCTTACTCCTAGGGCTTTTGCACTAAGTCCGCCACTTGCAACAACCAAATTCTTACATGAAAAATCACCACTGTTTGTTGTTAATATGAAATCATCGCCTAGTTTTTTAACACTTTGTACTTTTGTGCTAGTTAAAATCTCGCTATTTTTACACATTTTAAGCAAAGAATTTAGCACATCTTTGCTTGAGCTTGCAAAGAATTGATTATTTTTTATCTTGCTAAATTTCACATCACTAAATTTAGCTAAAACCTCTTTATAGCTCAAATTTGATAAAATTTCATCTATAAATTCAGCATCTCCTAAGTAATTTTGTGATGATATAAACTCATTTGTGATATTGCATTTTCCACCACCGCTGGCAAGAATTTTCTTTCCTACTTTTGAGTTTTGCTCTAAGACAGTGTGCTGTTTTAAAAGAAGCGAGCTAAGATATAGCCCGCTTGCGCCGCCACCAATGATGATGGTCTTAGTTTGCCTCATCTGTTTTATTATTTTCTAAATTTTGAGTTTCGTTATTATCTGTGTTTTGCATAGCGTTTATCTCATTGATTAAATTTTGAAGTAAGTTACAACCATCTTGATTTCCTAGTTGGCAAGATTTTTGATACAAATTTATAGCAGTTTGGATGTCATTTAATGTATTAGCACTACTTTGAACTATAGCACCTAAATTTACACAAGCTGTACTTTCATCTCTTGAACATGCCAAATCATAAAGTCTTACAGCATTTTGTAAATTTTGTTCTATACCTAAACCATTTTGAAACATAAAACCAAGATTGTTACAAGAAGTTAAATTTCCACCATCACAAGCATTTGCGTATAAATTTGCTGCCATAGTTTCGTTTTTATCAGCCCCGCCGAGCCCACCTTGATAGTAAGCTGCTAGGTTATTACATCCGATAGGATCTTTACTGCTACATGATTTATTATAAAACTCAAAAGCTTTTACTAAATCTTTGCTAGCACCATACCCACCTTGATAAAAAAGCCCGGCCACATTACATCTTTCTATCACGCCGCCACTGCATGCTAATTCAGCATATTTTAAAGCTTTTGTTAAATTTTGATCAAGCTCACCTCCATTTTGAAAAACAACAGATAAGCTGTTGCAAGCAGGTGCGTAACCTAGTAAGCATGATTTATCAAGATATTTTATAGCTTTTGGCAACTCTTTTGTAGCTGCTCCAAAAAATAGCGTACCAGCGTTATTGCAACTTTGTGGATGATCTTTTAAGCATCCTTTTTCAAAAAATTTAGCAGAAGCGTTTAAGTCTCCACCATTTGTAATTATCGCAAGACCTGCATTAAAACACTCATTTTCGTTACCTAAAGAACACTTTACTTCGCTACTTAAAAGCTTACCATCAGTCATCTCTGTATAGACGATATATCCAGCCATGACCACTATCACAACTGACAATAAAATAATAATTTTTTTCAATGTTTTACCTTATTTAGAAATTTTAGCCTATTATTTTATACTGTTTTAGCTTAATTTTGGTATAATCAGCCAAAATTTATTAAAAAGAGCATAAATGATAGTTATAGATAGAGCTTTGAGAATTTTAGCTGGGCTTTTTGTTTTGATATTTTTTGGGTTATTATACCCGACTTGGTGGTGTTTTTTAGGACTTATACCACTTGTAACAGGCGTTAGCGGGATATCTTTGGTTTACTGGTTAAGGGGCGAGTATAAAAAGGATAAAAAACCTACAAAAACTCCAGAACAACTAAGCAAAGAAAAACTCTCAAAAGCAGCTAGAAAGCAAAAACGAGACGCTCTTTTTAAGTCTATGAAAAATGAAGCAATAAAAGCGAGAAAATATAGCCAAATGGCATGGAATGAACAAAAAGAGAGCTTAGAAAAGGGTGCATTAAAGCCTAAAAAGCGTGATAATAAACTTTTTAGCGATAAACCGCTTTTTAATGACTAAGTTTAAAAGTTATCATTCCAAGATAGCACGCTACTATACAAAGAGTGATATTTAAAGCTAAATTTAGACCAAATTTTAAAATTTCACCATTTTGTAAAAACATAAGACTTTCATAACTAAATGATGAAAATGTCGTAAATCCGCCACAAATTCCAGCTATTAAAAAGAGTTTTACTTGTGGTGGCAACTCTAAATTCAGAAAAATTCCCATCAAAAATGAGCCGATTGTATTTACAAAAAGAGTAGCATAAGCGAAATTTGTAGGTAGAATTTTACCTGCTCCAAACCCAACTAAAACTCTAAAAAAAGCCCCTATAAAACCGCCAAATCCAGCTAGCAAAAGTGCGTTAAAGCCACTCATCTTACATCTCATCATATGCTTTTTGCATATCTTTTCTAGCTTTTTCAAACCACTCAGGATCGCTTAAATCACAAAGTGGCAAACAAGTCATTTTTATATCAGAGCTTCTAACTTCAACTTTTTTAACATCAAGATTGTAAAGCGTATCTTTTAAAACAATTGGCTGAACTTTTAAATTTAGCTTTTCAGCTAAAACCTTAGCCCCTGTGTGAAATTTCAAAAGCTTATCGCTCCTACCGCGGGTTCCTTCTGGAAAAATAGCCAAAACTCTGCCATTTTCTACTCTATCTTTGGCATCTTTTATGAGTTTTACGATTGAGCGTGGGTTTTTCCTATCTACAGCTATCATCTTTGGAGTTTTTAAAATTTCACCAAAAACTCTCATCTCTCCTATCTCTTTTTTAGCTATCCATGCTAAATTTTTAGGATAAATCTCTTCTAAAATGATGATATCAAGCATACTTTTGTGATTTATCATTATCATATCGGCATCTTCAAACTCACCATTTTTTATAAGTTTATACCCTATCAAAAAGCGTTGTAGCTTTGCCCATTTTCTTCTAAATTTCCAGTTTTTTTTAGGTGCTATTTTAAATAAAATAACTATGAAAAGAATGCTTAAAGCACAAATAAAAGCATATATCCACCCTCTAATTTTTGCCACCATTTACCCCCAAAATTTCTAAAATTTCACTTTTGTTTGTCAAATTTGAGTTGTATTTTACTACAAAACTATCTCCTTTTTGATAGCTTTCTATAAAGCCATTTAGCGAATTTAAAGCACTAAAATTTAGCTTTTCATCAAAATATAAATTCTTAAAAATTGCTGGATTTGTAAGGCTTAAAAGAAGTAAAAACCAAACCAAACTTATAATTAAAACAGTTAAAATAAGTGCTAAAAGACCTAAATTTTGTAAAAAATACCCACCAGCTAATCCGCCAACAAAGCTTCCAAAATACCCAGCTGCGTTAAATATCCCTATAACTGCACCTTTTTCGCCAGCTTTTGCAAATTTTGAAGTTGTACTTTGCATAATTGGCTCGTGCATACAAAAACCCACAAAAAACACCACAATTCCTAGTAAAAATAGATATCTGTTCTGGCTAAAAAGTGCGTAAGACATGGCAAAAAATACAATTCCCAAAAGCATTATCTCCTTGCTTTTGCCCTTTTTTTCACCAACAAATCCAGCAAATCCCATCGCTATCATGCCAAAAATCATCGACACGCTATAAACTATCCAAAACCTGTCTTTATCAAAGCCAAAATTTGTAGTAAGCACGATTGGAATTATAAAAAACGCCATCGTCATAAGCATCTTTTGCATAAAATTTGTAAAATTCATAACTGTGATATCTTTATCAGCTAAAATTTTTAAAAACGGTGTATTTTCGCTGTGAGCTTTAACTTTTACTTCAGGTGGAACTAAAGTGTAAAGTAAGATTATACAAACTAGCGTTAAAATAGCACTTAGATGAAAAAGACTACTTAGTCCAAATTTTGATGCTAAAACTGGACTTAAAACCATAGATAAAGCAAAGCTTAAACCTATCATCATACCCATTACAGCCATTGCTTTGCCTCGTTCTTCTTCTTTGCTAAAATCACTTATCATCGCAATAGCAACGCCACCAACAGCACCACTTCCTTGCAAAAACCTACCAAATATCATCAAATAAATCGAGTCAGTAAAAGCACAAATAAGTGAGCCAATGATAAATATTATAAGCCCAAAAGTCATAGTATTTTTACGCCCAAATTTATCACTTATCGCCCCAAAAGGTGCTTGTAAAATCATCTGCATAATAGCGTAAATTCCTATTGCAACGCCTGCTAGAAAAGTTGTCGAACCATCTAAATCCTTAGCATAAAGCCCAAAAACAGGCAGTATTATAAATAGCCCAAAAAATCTACTTGCTACAACAAACGAAAGAGATAAAACTGTCTTATTCATAAAATATTTCCTATATAAAAATGTTAATTCTAACAGAATAGATAAAATTTCAGTTAAACTTAGGTAAAATTTTGGATTTTAAATTTAAAGGATGTTCATGAAAATAGTTTTAGCTACAAGCAATGGTGATAAAGTTAAAGAGATAAAAGAGTTTTATAAAGAATTTGAAATTTATGCTCTAAGTGAAGTATTAGAGCCATTTTACATAGATGAAACTGGCAAAAGCTTTAAGCAAAACGCACTTATAAAATCGCGCGCTGTTTATGAAAAAATTTGCCAAAAAGGGCTTGAAAATGAGTTTATATCACTAAGTGATGATAGTGGAATTTCACTTCCTATTTTAAATGGTGAACCTGGAATTTACTCAGCAAGATATAGCTTGGATTTAGTTACTAAACCAACAGATAAAACAAATAGGCAAAAACTAATATCTAAAATAAAAGCTCTAAATTTAAAAAGCTCACCAGCTTTTTACACCGCCTGTATCGCAGTTAGCTCTAAATTTGGAGATTTTACAACTCATGGATTTATGTACGGGGATGCTATAACACAAGAAAGGGGCAAAAACGGCTTTGGATATGACTTTATGTTTATACCAAAAGGTTTTGATAAAACCATAAGCGAGCTTGATATTGAGACAAAACTAAAGCTATCTCACCGCTCAAAAGCCTTAGAACTCATGAGATATATCTTAAAAACTATTGTCTAAATCTAAATTTTTAGCACTCTTATTATTAATTTGCTAAAAAACACTTGACATTTAACTCAAACTTGAGTATAATACACTCAAATTAAATAAGTAAAGGAGTTTAAGATGAGAGTAATGAGAAGATATAGTCCACTTTTGGAACTAAGTGATTTCGCAAATGAGCTTTTAGGAGCAAATTCACAAAGGAACATTTCAGGTTTCACACCTGCTGTAAATACAAGAGAAGATGAGAAAAGTTACTATATTGAAGTTGATCTTCCAGGAGTTAAAAAAGAAGATTTAAATGTAGACTTTGATAAAAACCACATCAGTATTTCAGGCGAAAGAAAGTATAAAAACGAGACAAAAGAGGAGGATTACTACAAATCCGAAAGTTTTTTTGGCAAATTTAGCAGAAGCTTTAGCCTTCCTGATAGCGTTGATGCTGATGCGATCAGTGCGAAATTTGAAGATGGTGTGCTAAACATAACTATCCCAAAAGTCGCACCTAAAATAGCTAAAAAAATCGAAATAGAGTAACAAAAGCCGGAGTTTTCCGGCTTATTTTTAAACAAAATACCCCGCATATACAAAGCAAATTCCACTCAAAAATACAAAATCTTAAGTTTTTTAGGATAAAATAACTCAGAAATAAGTTTTATTTAAATTTCACAAGGCAGTTTATGGATTTTGAATTTATAAAAGAATTTACACCGATGTTTATCACAGCTGGAATTCTTACAGTAAAGTTAGCTTTTTTTGGCATAGTTTTAAGTATCATCATAGGCTTAGCTTCTATGAGTTCAAGAGTCTTAAATCTTAAATTTATAAATAAAATTTTTGATATTTACATTGAAATTTCAAGAAATACCCCACTTTTAATCCAGCTTTTTTTCTTATACTACGGTCTTCCAAAAGTTGGTATCAAGCTTGATAGCTTTAGCTGTGGTGTTATTGGGCTTGCGTTTTTAGGTGGAAGCTATATGGCAGAAAGCTTTAGGCTTGGATATGAAGCGGTTAAAAAAGCCCAAATCGAAGCTGGTCTTAGCCTTGGACTTAGCAAATTTCAGCTTATATTTCATGTGATTTTACCACAAGCTTTTTTTATAGCACTTCCATCAATTAGTGCAAATATAATATTTTTAACCAAAGAAACCTCCATCGTTAGCGTTATTGCTTTAGCTGATTTAGTTTATGCTACAAAAGATATCATGGGGCTTTACTATATGACAGATGAGGCACTTTTTATGCTTGTAGTAAGTTATTTAATCATCATTTTACCGATATCTTTAGGGCTAACTCTTTTAGAAAAAAGGCTAAGTTATGTTTGATATTTTATTTGAAGGAAACAACTTCATTCGCCTTATGGTTGGACTTTGGGTAACGGTAAAAATTTCTCTCATTGCTATTGTTATATCTTTAGTTGGTGGGATGGTTCTTGGAATTTTGATGAGTTTAAAAAACCGCTTCATATACGCTATACTTAAATTTGGTCTAGAAGTAGTTCGTATAATGCCACAAATCGTTTGGCTAATGTTAGTTTATTTTGGACTAAGCAAATGGGCAAATATCCATATAAGCGGAGTTGGAGCAGCTATTATTATATTTAGTATTTGGGGCGTTTTTGAGATGATGGACTTGGTTCGTGGAGCAGTTAGTAGCATTCCAAAGCATCAGTTTGAAAGTGCAGCCAGCCTTGGGCTAAAAAGTTATCAAATTTACATCTATGTCATCATACCACTCGCCATGAGACGCCTTGTACCAGCATCTATAAATTTACTAAGCAGAATGATAAAAACAACTTCAATTGTCGTTTTAATAGGCGTCGTTGAAGTAGTAAAAGTAGGTCAGCAAATCATAGATAATGCCGTATTTACCGATAATTACGCTGCGTTTATAGTTTATGGATTTATATTTTTCTTATATTTTGCTATTTGCTATCCAGTTTCAAAACTCTCTAAAATTTTAGAAAATAGGTGGTCAGCGTGATGTTTCAAGAAAAAATTATAAATGAGTTTATAAAAAAACTTGATGAAAAAAAGCTTTTTAAAGCTTACGATGAGTTTAAAAAATTTCAAGACAAAAAAGATGCTATTAAAACTTTCAAAGAAGAAGTTTATCAAGATGGCTTTTTAAAAGATATCTTTGAAAACTGCCTAAACTACACGCTTGATACGACAAATCCTGAAAATTTCAATCTCAAAAGAGAGATGAAAAATGAAACTGATGCTAAAAAAGCAGATGGTGTTATCGCCCTAAATAACGAAGTTGTGGGCATTATAGAGTTAAAAGATACCACCACAAAAGATCTAAATAAAGTTGAAAATCAAGCCTTTAACTACCACAACTCTCACGCAAATTCTCGCTTTATCATCATCTCAAATTTTCAAAAACTTCGCTTTTACATTGATAAAAAGGTAGAATTTGTAGAATTTGATCTTTTTAATCTTAGCTTTGATGAGTTTAAAAAGTTTTATCTGCTTTTAAATTTTGAAAGTATTAAAAATCAAATTCCTCTACTTTTAAAAGATAAATCCATAAATTTTGAAAACGAAATTTCTAAAAAGCTTTATAAAGATTACTCAAATTTTAGGCTAAATTTATTTGAAAATTTGATTAAAAACAACCCCAGCATTGATAAACAAAAGCTTTTATCTTTTACTTCAAAGCTTTGCGATAGGATCATTTTCATACTTTTTGCAGAAGATAAAGCCCTTTTAAAACCAAACACCATTAAAACCATAGAAAACGACTTTCACGCCCAAAAATACACAAATTTTAGCCTTTATGAAATGTATAAATTCTACTTCAAAGCTATAAATAGTGGCGATGAAAAACTTGATATAAAAGCTTATAACGGCGGACTTTTCGCAGATGATAAAGAACTTGACGCTCTAAAAATCGACGATGATGCCTTAAACGCTTCAAAACTAAGCGAGTATGACTTTTCAAGCGAAATTAGTGTAAATATTTTGGGGCATATTTTTGAACAAAGCCTTAATGACTTAGAAGAAATCACAGCAAATATTAAAGGCGACGCGTTTGATAAAACAAAGACCAAACGAAAAAAAGATGGCATTTTTTACACGCCTGAGTTTATCACTAAATTTATAGTTTCTAAAACTTTGGGTGAAATTTGTAAAGAAAAAAGAGAAAATTTACTTTCCTTACCTCATCCAAAAAATAAAAACAATCTAACAAAAAAAGATAAAATCAATAGATATGAGTTTGATAAATACAGAGAATTTTTACTAAGTTTAAAGATCTTAGATCCAGCGTGTGGAAGTGGTGCGTTTTTAAATGAAGCGATGAATTTTTTGATAAATGAGCATAAATTTTGTGCAAATTTAAGGCAAGAAATTTATGGCGATGATTTAGGGCTTTTTGATATAGAAAATGCCATCTTAGAAAACAACCTTTACGGCGTTGATATCAACGAAAACGCAGTTGAGATCGCAAAACTTTCTTTATGGTTAAAATCCGCACAAGTTGGCAGAAAACTCACAAATTTAAGTAAAAATTTAGTAACCGCAAACTCTTTAACAAATTTTCCTTTTAAAGATCTTAAATTTGACGCAGTTATCGGAAATCCACCATATGTGCGTCAAGAACTCATAAAAGACCAAAAGCCACTTTTAGAACAAATTTATGAGGTTTTTAACGGCACAGCGGATCTATATGTCTATTTTTACGAGCTTGGTTTTAAAGCCTTAAAAGATGATGGTTATTTAGGATTTATCTGTTCAAATAAATTTTTTCGCACAAGATATGGTGAAAATTTAAGAGAGTTTTTGCTAAGTAAATTTAGCTTTAAACAAATCGTTGATTTTAACGGGGTTAAAATTTTTGAAGATGCCACGGTTGATAGTGCTATAACGGTATTTCAAAAAGCTATTAATAAAAATAACTCCTTTGAGTTTAGCTCAAATTTAGATGAAATTTTAGCCATTATTCCACAAAATCTGCTCTCAAAAACCGCTTTTACTTTTTTAAACAAAACTGAGTTTAGCATAAAATCAAAGCTACAAAGCAAAGGCACACCACTTAAAGAGTGGGATATAAATATTTATCGTGGAATTTTAACAGGACTAAACGAAGCTTTTATAATCGACACAAAAACAAAAGATGAAATTTTAGCCACTTGTAAAGATGAAGCCGAAAAAACAGCTACTGCGAATTTAATAAAAAAGATTTTAAGAGGGCGAGATATCAAAAGATACTCGTATGAGTGGGCGGATTTGTGGCTGATTTGCACTTTTCCAGCACTAAATTTAGATATAGAAAACTATCCTACACTTAAGAATTTCTTAATGAATTTTATGCCTAGATTAAACCAAAGTGGCGAAAAAGGTTGTAGAAAAAAGACATCAAATAAATGGTTTGAAACGCAGGATAATATCGCGTATTATAAGGAATTTGAAAAGGATAAAATCATTTATCCAAATATGGCAAGTGAATTTGTAGCTTATTATGACCCTGATAATTTTTATACAAACCAGAAATGTTTCACGATAACAAGCGATAAAGAGAATTTAAAATTTTTAACTATTTTTTTAAACTCAAAAATAAATTTTTGGTATTTTAAACAAATTGGTGCTAGACTTGGAAGTGGCTATGAAATGAGTAAAATTTTTGTTGAAAAACTTCTAGTACCGCAAATTTCAGCTGATGAAATGGCTAAATTTACAGATTTAGCCGAACAGCTTTTAGAACTGCATGAAAATTTAAAAGAGATAAAACAAGCTTTTTTAAATGAGTTAAATTTAACCAAAACTCCAAAAAGCTTAGAAAACTTTGAAAATTTAGAATTTGATGAGTTTATAAAAGAACTCTCAAAAGCCTTAAAGCTTAAATTTAAAGATAAATTTGATGAGGGAAATTTCAAAAATGAGTGGGAGAGAATTTTCACACACGATAAAGAAAGTGTGCTAAATTTACAAAGCAAAATCGCAAATTTAGATAAAAAGGCAAATGATTTGGTTTATAAACTTTTTGAGTTAAACAACGATGAGATTAAATTTATAGAAAATTTAGGATAAAAGATGGAAATTTTAAAATTAAATAGTATTAATAAATTTTACGGCGAAAATCACGCTTTAAAAGATCTAAGCTTTAGTGTAAAAAAGGGCGAAGTTGTGGTTATTTTAGGTCCTTCTGGGTGTGGCAAAAGCACGACTTTAAGATGCATAAATGGACTTGAAAAAATTCAAAGTGGCACGATGGAAATTCTAGGTGTGAAAATTGACAAAGACTTTAAAAACTGGCGTGAAATCCGCCAAAAAGTTGGGATGGTTTTTCAAAGCTATGAGCTTTTTGATCATCTAAATGTAATGAAAAATGTCACACTTGGACCGATGAAAGTTGAAGGAATTAGCAAAGATGAAGCTGAAAAAAGGGCTAAATTTTGGCTTAAAAAAGTTGGTCTTATCCAAAAAGCCTACGCTCATCCAAAAGAGCTTAGTGGCGGACAAAAACAGCGTGTTGCTATAGTAAGAGCGCTGTGTATGAATCCTGAAATAATGCTATTTGACGAAGTTACCGCCGCACTTGATCCTGAAATCGTAAGAGAGGTTTTAGATGTGATGCTAAGCTTAGCAAGTGAAGGTCGCACAATGTTAATCGTCACGCATGAGATGGCGTTTGCAAGGGCGGTAGCGGATAAAATCATCTTTATGGATAAAGGCGTGATTGTAGAAACTTCAACGCCTGATGAGTTTTTTACAAATCCAAAAACCGATAGGGCGAAGAAGTTTTTAAATATGTTTGAGTTTAAAAAGTAAATTTACTCTTTAAAGCTTGATTTAACCACTTTCATCATATCTTTTAGCATAGGAAAAAGCTCATTAAAGGGCTTTTCATTTTTGTTTTTTAAGATAGTTTCGATAAAAAGCTTTAAACCAACGATAAAAGCTATCTTATCATCACTGCTTACGTTTATATCAAGATCTCTAAAACGGCTTATAATGTTAAAAACATCGTCGTGATTTGTAGAGTTGAATTTAATCTCTTTTTGATCGCTTAAATCCTTAAAGCTCACTTCATATTTATATTTTTCCATATTTTTTCCTTTATTTATTTTGATTTAATTTATCATTATAGCAATAAATTAAAAATACTAAAAACTCCTAGTTTAATAATACTTTTACTAATAAAATATTATAATACTAGAAATTTTCAGTAAAGGATGTGATATGAAAAATATTTTCAAGATATTTCTACTCTTTGCTTTGGCGTTAAATTTTGCCTTTGCAAAGGATGTTTTAGTTGTGGGAATTGAGGGCGAAACCAAGCGTCTTAATCCACTATATGATGAAGACCATGACCCAACTTTAGGTTTGCTTTTTTCAGGACTTACAAAACACGATGAAAACACAAAAGTCGTTCCTGATTTAGCAAAAAGCTGGGAGATAAGCGAAGATGGGCTTGAGTATGTTTTTACTCTAAGAGATGACGCGTATTGGCATGATGGCGAAAAATTTAGTGCTGAGGACGTTAAATTTAGCATTGAAAGTGCAAAAGATAAAACTCTAAATTCACCAGCCATTGCTAACTATGAGATGGTAAAAAGCGTTGAAATTTTAGATCCATATAAATTAAAAGTAACACTAAATTCGCCATTTCCACCATTTTTAGACGCTCTTAGTTTTGGAGTTTTGCCTAAGCATTTATTAGAAGGAAAAAACATTGACTCTGATAAATTTAATGAAAATCCAGTTGGAACAGGACCATATAAATTTGTAGAGTGGAAAAAAGGTCAAAGCGTTGAATTTGTGGCAAATGAAGAGTATTACGCTACAAAGCCAAGTATAAAAAGAGTTTTTCTAAAAGTAGTTCCTGATGCAAATGTAAGACTTATGCAGCTTAAAAGCGGCGAGTTAGACGCGGCTTTGATTGACTCAAGCGGAGTTGAGCTTGCTAAGAGTGATAAAAATTTAGATGTTATTAAATTTGATAGTGCTGATTATAGGGCTTTAATGTTTAACTTTAACCATGAAATTTTAAAAGATAGAGCCGTTAGAGTAGCTCTAAACTACTTCACAGATAAAGACTCAATCGTTAAAAACCTACTACACAATCAAGGAATCGTAGCTCACAACCCAATCCAAAAAAGCTTTGCAAATGACCTAAGCAAAAAATATAGCTTTGATCCTAAAAAAGGTGATGAAATTTTAACTAAAGCTGGCTGGAAAAAGAATAAAAACGGAATTTATGAAAAAGATGGTAAAACTTTAAGCTTTGATATTTATAGCTTTAACTCAGATCCACTAAGAGTTGCTATTGCAAATATTTTAAGTCTTGAACTTCAAAAACAAGGCATTGATGCAAAAGCTTACGCTAAGCCAAAAACAGCTTTTAAAATAGCTGATGTTGATAGCTTTATAATCGGCTGGGGAAGCCCATTTGATCCTGATTTTCACACATATAGAATTTTTGGAAGTTTTGCTGATAGCGACATAAATGAAAACGGCTGGAACTATAGTCACTATAAAGATGAAAACGCTGATGAGGCTTTAAAAAATGCAAGAAGCACAAATGATATAGAAAAAAGAAAGGCTTACTATAAGGAATTTTTAGATGCGATTTATGAAAATCCTCCATATATTTTCGTAGCTTATCTTGACTTTAACCTTGCTCATAACAAAAACCTAACAGGCATAAAAACCCAAACTTTAGGACACCACGGTGCTGGATTTTTATGGAATATAAATGAGTGGAAGTTTAAAGATTGATAAATTTAATCTCTAAAAAACTAGCCCAAAGTGCGTTAATGCTTTTTGGGCTATCATTTATCGTTTTTTTAGTTCTTTTTTTACTTCCTGGCGATGTGACAAGTGCTATGTTTTCTCGTCCTGAGTCTATAAGTACATCGCAAAAAGAGCAAATCTTGATAAATTTAGGACTTGATAAGGGGTTTTTTACTCAGTATTTTTTATGGTTAAAAAGCATTTTTACTTTTGATTTTGGTCATAGTTTTATAAATGGGCAAAGTGTTGGTTCTATTATTGTGGAGCGTCTGCCAAATAGTCTTATTTTGCTAGGGCTTAGCTATTTTTTTATTATGTTTTTATCACTTATTTTAGGCATAATTAGTGCTGTTTATAAAAATAGCTTTGTTGATTATTTTATAAATTTTAGTACTTTTACTCTTATGTGTATGCCACACTTTTGGTTTGGGCTTATGCTTATTATAATTTTTAGTGTAAATTTGGGCTTGCTTCCTAGTTCTGGAGCGAATTTTTTAGGTCAAAATGGCTTTAGTTTAAAGCACACCATTTTGCCGCTTTGTGCTATAGTTTTGCCACATATTGGCATAAATATCAAATTTATTAGAGATCTGTTTGTAGAAAATATAAATAAAGAATTTATCCAAGCATCTATTGCAAGAGGGCTTAATAAATTTGATATTTATAAACTTACTATTTTATATATTTCACCTAGTATAGTTCGTTATTTTGGGACTTTAGCTGGTTCTATTTTTGGTGGGCTATATGTGATAGAAGCTGTTTTTTCATACCCTGGAGTTGGTGAGTTATCACTAAATTCAATAATCGCAAAAGATTATCCTGTAGTTCTTGCTACGCTTTTAGTAAGTGGCATTATCGTTGTTTTGGCAAATTTAATAGCTGAAATTTTATCTATTTTGATTGATAAGAGAAATTATGAAAAGTAAATTATTTTTATTTTTTATTATTATTTGTGCTTTTTTAGTCATTGGCGTTGAGTATTTGCCGCTGATAAATCCAAATTTAACAAATTTCCAAAGCTCAAATTTAGCTCCAAATTTTAAGCATGTTTTTGGGACGGATTTTTTAGGTAGAGATATCTTTTCAAGAACGATTTTTGGCTTAAAAACATCTATAATTATAGGATTTTTTGCTGGAATTTTAACAACTATTTTAGCTTTTATCTACGCTGGAATTTCTCAAATTTTTAAAATTTCAAGCGTTTTTGAACACATAATCGATGCGTTTTTAGCAGTGCCTAATATTTTATTTATTATGATTTTTTCAACCATAACTAGTGGTGAAATTTTAGATATGATTTTAGTAATTGCCATTTTTTCATGGATGAGTTCTGCTAAGGTTTTTATAACAAATATCAAAGTTATCAAAACTTCGCCTTATATTTTACAGGCAAAATGCTTTTGTGATAGCAAATTTAAGCTTTTATTTTTTGAAATTTTACCAAATTTAAAAGGGCTTTTCTTATCACTTTTTGCTATAAATATCGCTCACTCTATGGCGTATGAAGCAACTTTAAGCTTTTTTGGAATGGGTGGGGATTTAAGTCTTATAAGCCTTGGGCTTATGTTAAATGAAAGCACAAGTGCTGTTTTAATGGGAAGTTGGTGGGTTGGATTTTTTCCTGGATTTGTGCTGTTTTTAGTGATATTTGCCATTATTTATGCAAGTTCAAAGTTAGAAAATCAAGGCATAAAAGTATGATAAATATTAAAAATTTAAACCTTTTTTACAAAAATACTCAAATTTTAAAAAGCATTGATTTTGCTACAAATGGTGTTGGGTGCGTGTGTATAATGGGCAAAAGTGGCTCTGGAAAGTCAATGTTTGCTAAAAGTTTTATAAAGCTTTTTGATAGCGATTTTAAACTAAGTGCAGATAAATTTGAAGTTTTTAACCAAAATATTTTACATTTAAAGGGTGCAAATTTAAGAGAATTTAGGCAAAAAACCTCTGCTTTGATTTTTCAAAATCCAGTTGGTTCTTTGCATCCGCTTTTAAATATTGGAGATAGCTTTAATCTATATCTGAAAAAAACTATAAAAAATCCTAAAAAAGTAGCTTTTGAGTATTTACAAAAGCTTGGGTTTGATGATTTAAACCTTCTTTGGCATAAATTTCCATATGAACTAAGTGGTGGCGAAGCAAGTAGAGTAAATATCGCTATTGCGCTTTGTTTAAAACCAAAAATGCTAATTTGTGATGAGATAACAGCAAGCCTTGATACTATAAATCAAAAAGCAGTTATTGATATCATAAATTTAATCAAACAAGACCGCCAAATAATCTTTATCACGCACCAAAAAAGCGTTGCAAACTCTGTTGGAGATAGCTTTTATGAGATGAAAAATGGAGAACTAAAGCCATGCTAGAGGTTAAAAATATTACTTTGTCATATGACTTTAAAGAGCATTTTAACAAAAAAGCTAAAAAACTAACCATTTTAAACGATATAAGTTTTAGCTTAGAAAGTGGTGAAAATTTATCCATACTTGGCGTAAGCGGAAGTGGTAAAAGCTCGTTAGCTAGGGTTATAGCTGGTCTTATAAAACCACAAAGCGGAACTATTTTGCTAAACGGTAAGAGTTTAAATTTTGATAATTTTAAAGAATTTTCTAAAATATCACTTCTTATGCAAAATCAAAAATCCTGCCTAAACCCAGCCCTTAAAATCAAAACATCACTAAAGCTTTTAGAAAAATACCAAAACACAAAATTTATAGGAATCTTAGACAGTCTAAAAAGCCTAAATTTAAGCAAAAACACCCTTGATAAATATCCACACGAGTTAAGTGGTGGCGAAGCAAGTAGAGTTGGGATTTTAAAATCTTTACTTATAAAATCTGAAATTTTAATACTAGATGAGATAACATCTGGTCTTGATGATGATAATATCGCTCAACTTTTAGAGCTTATAAAAGGTATAAAAACTAGCATAATTTTTATAACTCATGATCTAAATTTAGCGCAAAAAGTATCTAAAAATTTCATCATCATAGAAAGTGCTAATCTTGTGACATATGGCAAATTTAGCGATATGCAAAATGATGAAATAGTTAAAAAATATCAAAATATTTAAAAATAATTAATATAATCACAAAAGCCCTTAGTTTAAGGAATTTATACAAAGGATAGAAAATGAAAAAAATTCTAACAATTTTTACAGCTTTAGCACTTAGCTTTATCACGCTTAATGCTTCTTCGCTTGATGAGATACAAAAGCGTGGCATAGTTAAAATAGGAGTTTTTGGCGATAAGTTGCCATTTGGATATATCGATAGCGATGGTAAAAACGCAGGATATGACATAGAACTTGCTAAAAGAATAGCAAAAGAGCTTTTTGGCGATGAGAGCAAGGTAGAGTATTTGTTAGTCGATCCAGCTACAAGAGTTGAATTTTTAAACGCTAATAAAGTTGATATTATATTAGCAAATTTCACTAAAACAAAAGAGAGAGAAAGAGTTGTTGACTTTGCAAGTCCGTATATGAAGGTAAGCATTGGCGTTGTTAGTAAAGAAAGTAATCCTATTAAAAGCGTTGATGACTTAAAAGGCAAAACTTTGCTTATCAATAAAGGAACAACTTCGGATCTATATTTCACTAAAAACAAACCAGACGCAAAGATATTAAAATTTGATCAAATCGCTGAGACTTTAGCTGCTATGCTTGATGGTAGGGGCGATGCGTTAGCACATGATAATGTATTTTTATTTGCCTGGGCAAAAAATAATCCTGGACATGTAGTTGCTATTGAGGCTTTAGGAAATGAAGATGTTATTGCTCCAGCTGTTAAAAAAGGCAACAAAGAGCTTCTAAATTGGCTAAATGAGCTAATCGCAAAGCTTGAGAGTGAGAAATTTTTCGCTGCTGCTTATGATAAAACTATTCGCCCAGTTTATGGTGATGATATCAATCCAGCAAGTGTTTTGATAGAAAAATAAATATGATTTCTTAAATTTATAAAAGTTGTATAAATTTAACTTAGCCCCAAAGCGGGGCTAATGAAAAAGGAGTTTTTAAAATGGTTTTTAAAAATTAAAAGTCATATCTATAACTTAACCAAAAATTTCGTCTATCTGTAAAATCGCTATACTCGTTTGTATAAGTTGGAACTATTTCTCCATATCCATTTCTTCTATTTCCAGTGTGAACTGGCTCGATATACTCTTTATCAAAGATATTATTTACTACGAAATTTATAGTTTGGTTCTCATTGATTTTATACTGCATTCCTAAATCAAACGCGTAAAAATCCTTATATTTTGGCACATTTTTCTTACCTCTTCCTGTATTTATGTGATCAAGCCTAGCTCTAGCTTTAAAAAACGCACTAAAATAGCCTATTTCATAGTTGATTTTTGCCATTGCAACTTGCCTTGGAACATCGCCTATGACATCTCCGTAGTTTTTACCACTTGTTTTATTTTTCTTATCGATATAGGTGTAACTTGCATCAAAGCTAAATCCATTAAATTTAGCAGTATTTATGCCTATTTCTATACCTTTTGTCTGAGTTTTATTTAAGTTTTGCATACTTCTACAAACAAAGCTGTTTCCATCGCAAATTCCATGACCTGCATTTGTTCCATTAGGGACATTATGCACAGATTTTATCTCATCTTTAAAGTCAGTTATAAAGCCAGTTAGCGAGATATTCATAATATCAGGAATGTTAATATTCATACCTAGTTCGTAGTTTATGCTACTTTCGGGTTTTAAATCAGGATTTCCAAAGGTCGCAGAATCACCTGATAATGCAGCTAAGCCCTTGTTTAAATCTTTTGGACTTGGAGTTTTATACCCTTTTGCAACGCCACCTTTTAGGGTTAGATAATCATTTGCATGATAGACTAAATAAACCCTTGGAACTATTTCTGAACCAAAAATATCATTATAAAGATATCTAAGACCTGTTGTAAAGATCAAATCATTAGTTATAAGCCACTCATTTTCAGCATAAACGGCTAAGTTTTTTTGAGATTTTGTCCCTTCAAATGAGACAACATTACTTACTTTTCTATCATAAAGTTCTTCTTTATCAAATCTTAATCCAAAAGTTGTGATAAAATCACCCCACGACCCAACGCTAAATGGAAGTACCGCCTTGCTTTCAGCAGTGTACATTTTACTATCAAAGCCCTTAAACGAGCCACTTCCATACATGTGGTTGTATTGTAAATACGAATTTGTTGAGCCCCAGTTGTAAGTTCCATCGTGATTTAATACAAAAGTATCTTTTTGTGTTTTATAATAAAACGGTCTTGCACCTTGAGCAACCCCATTTACTGGCTTCATCGCGACACTTCCGCCAGCTTTTTTAGTAATTATCTCATTTGTTGTATGGTCATAATCTAAATAAAAATGGTTATTTTCATTTAAAGAGTAGTCCAGCCTTAAGCCAAAGTTTAAGTTTTTATACTCACCTGGTCCGCCATAAGCCTTTTCTATCTCTCTTGCACTGCTTGGAACTCCAGGCCATTTTACATCGTTTTGTTCTTTTGTATAATAGCCAAATCTAAGCCCAAAAGATAGCACATCATCAATCACAGGCGTTGATGCAAAAGCACTTGTTCCCCAGCTGTTTCCATACTCGGAGTGCTGTTGCAAACCACCCTCTACTTGAATGGACCCAGTTGGTTTATTTGGGTGCTTTTTAGTGATGATATTTACAACACCACCAACTGCTTCTGAGCCATAAAGCGTTGAAGCAGGACCCTTTATAACCTCAACTCTTTCTATCATACCAACTGGTGGCATAAAAGCTGACGCAGTTGCATCCATTCCGTTAGAATACATCCCATCAACTGCATTTTGCCTTTTTCCATCGATTAAAATAAGAGTATATTTTGGACCAAAGCCTCTTATATTAAACGATCTAAGACCGCTATTTCCATGCACACTTGTATCAACGCCAGGGATTTCTTCTATCATCTCACCGATATCTTTTACAGGGCGTTTTTGTAAATCTTCACCTTTTATAACGCTAATACTTGCTGGTGCGTCGATCAACTGCTGGGCATAACCAGAGGCTGAGACAACCTCTATCTCATCGAGCTTTATAGTCTCATTTGCAAAACCAAATGAACAAACTAAAGCTAAGCTAAGAGTGGTTTTTCTACTCATTGCATTTTCCTTATTAATAAATTTTAAACATTAGGTATTTTATCTTTAATAAACTTACAATAAGATAAATTTGATAGTAATTATCATTAATTAAAAATAAATTTTATTAATTTAGAAAACATACATTTGTAAATATTATAAAACAAACTTTTAGTTAGTAAATTCATACGAGACAGTTTATTTTTTAGTTATAAATTTATTCAACAATTAAATTTGGGTAATATTTTTAAAAGCGACCCTAAAAATTTAAGATCGCCTCTTTATGAAATCAATATAAAATTTATCTTTTTATCCAAACAAAGGAAGCTTTAAGAAAAGCGTGATAGTTAAAGCATTTGCGATATCTACAAAAAATCCACCCATTATCGGAACGATAATAAATGCGATATTTGATGGTCCAAAGTGATAAGTTACTGCTTGAAGGTTTGCTACAGCTGTTGGAGTTGCACCCATTCCAAAACCACAATGCCCAGCTACTAAGCACGCTGCATCATAGTCTTTGCCACAAATACTAAATGTCACATATCTAACCCAAAGGATTATCACAACAGTTTGAATAGCTAAAAGCACTACCAAAGGCACGGCTAACTTGGTAAGTTCTACTAAATTTAGAGTCATTATCGCCATTGCTAAAAACATCGATAAGCTTACATTTCCTATTACCCCAACTTCTCTATCAAAAACTTGATGGATATTAAAATAAGACAAAGAATTTCTAACTAAAATACCGGTAAAAAGACACCACACAAATGTTGGCATTGTTATAGCGCTACCTTTTGTAAGGGCTGCTATAGTTGTTCCTACAAACATAGAAAACGCAAAAAGCCCCATACTTGTAAGAAATGACTCAGTTGTTATTAGGCGTTGTTTTTCAGGTTCAGCAAAAGCATAATCACTTGTGCTATTTTCACTTGCAAGCTCAGTTGGTTTTAAATTATACTTTGTGATAAGTCTTCCAGCAATCGGACCGCCTAAAAGTCCACCCGCTATAAGTCCATAAGTAGCACTCGCCATAGCAACTTCTATAGCTATACTGAAGTTATATGGATCTGCACTAAAGACATTACCCCACGCTGCACCTGTGCCATGACCTCCACTTAGAGTGATAGAACCAGCTAAAAGTCCAAGTAGTGGGTTTTCGCCCATAGCACTCATAACACCAATTCCGACGATGTTTTGTACAAAAAGAAAAAGACAAACAGAAATTCCAAAAAGTACTAGAAGTTTGCCACCTTTTTTAAGGCTTGCAAAGTCCGCACTAAGACCCACAGAAGTAAAAAACATAAGCATAAATGGATCTTTTATACTCTCTTCAAAAGTTATTTTCACACCAAATACAACTTGAGATATAAAAAACACAAAAGCAAAAATAAGTCCACCAGTTACTGGTATTGGAATATCATATTTTCTTAAAAATTTCCAGTTTTTAGTAATAAGCCCACCAACTAAAAGCACTAGGCAAATAGCCAGTAAAGTAGCATAAAAATCAAGCCTAATAGTTACCATTTCAGCCGTTTTGGTAATAGTAGCAAAAGCGAAATTTGTTATATTTTCATTCATTTGTGTCCTTTTTTAGATTTTTAAATCTGTATTTTAGTATAAATTTGCTTTGATTTTCTTTTGTATATCTTAAATTACTCAAATTTTGAGAAAAATAGTTACAAATTTTATCAAGCATATATCTTAAAATATAAAATTAAGTAATAAAAACTACCCTAAATTTATAGGGTAGTTATATATCTAAACTAGCTTTTCTCAAAATAACTATTTTTTCTTTTTACTTCAAGCAGTGCCGAGCTTATTTTATCAAAATTATCTTTTTGTATACCCACATAAACATAATAAATATCAATAAGATTCCATATAAAAAGTGTAAGCCATCCTAGCAAAAGTTTTGCTATGCCATAACCAATATCTCCTTTATAAAATCTATCAACTGAAAAAACTCCAAGGAAAAATCCTAAAGCAAGTCCGATTATAGGACTTTTAAGCTCTAAAATATAGAGTGGCTCAAGGGCTTTTTTATTTACAATATTTATATTTTCAAGCTCCTTTGAAAGATAAGCAAACTGTGCATCGTTAAGTTTATCATTCCACATCATTAATATAGCTGTTTTTTCATTACTCGACATTTTTATCTCCTTTAGTGTTTTTTACCTCATTTATAACATAAAATATCTTATCTAAATTCTCTTTTCTTACCTTTGGTCCAGTTGTAAAAAGATCAGCTATCCACCAAATAAGCACCCCAATGGTCAAAATACCATACAAAATAGACATCTCATCACTATCAAAAACATCAACAACCACGCTTATTAAATATAGCCCTAGTTTTAATGCCCCCATTAAAGTCTCGCCTATCATAAAACGATTTACTCCAAAATGTCCAAGCAAAAAGCTTCCCACCCAAAATATTACTGCTGGACTTTTAAGTTTTAAAAATGGAATTCTTTCAAAAACTCTATCTCTTTGCTCATCACTAAGCGTATCAAGCTTATCTATAAGCTTTTGTTTTAAAATCTCATCTTTTGGCAATTTCTTTTCTAAAGCTAAAAAAATACTTGCTGAATTCATTTCATATCCTTTTTAAGTAAATTAATTATTTTATTATAATTGTGATTTCTCGTGTAATTTCCCATAGTAAACATATCAACCAAACACCAAACAGAGTTAAGACTAAAAAATAGCAAAAACCCCATAAAGTAAACACTAAAAAATTGATAACTTTCGCTATAAACAGCACTGAAAGATAAGATAAAAAACAAAATAGTTAAAAATGTAAAAACAACTCTTAATATCCCATAGCCATTTTTACCAAGCATAAAGTAATTTAGTCCTATAAAGCCAAGAGCAAAATTTCCACCCCAAATAACAATCAAAGGCTCTTTTAAATCAAGTTCTAAAACTCTCCTTATAAAGTTACTCTGCTGACTTTTATCAAGAAGATAAAATCTCTCATCTATGAGTTTTAGTTTGGCTCTATCTTTTGGTAGAAAAGCACTTAGGCTTTTAGTTATATGGCACATTTGTATCCTAAATGATTTTTAATAATCGTATCTAAATTTAAATTACAATTTTCTTAATATTTAACTAAATTCTAATCAAAATTAATCCAATTTATAGATATGCTTTAATGTATCCAAATTTTAATGTAAATTTGCTACAATAAGCTCAAATTTACATTAAAGGATAAAAATGGCAAATTTATTAATAATCGGAGCTGGTGGAGTAAGTCAAGTAGCAACTGTAAAGTGTGCGATGAACTCAGATACTTTTACTAAAATCACTCTAGCAAGTAGGACAAAAAGTAAATGCGATGCGATAGCTGAGTTTATAAAAAATCGCCTAGGCGTGGAAATTCATACAGCACAAATTGACGCAGACGATACGGACGCGGTTGTGGAGTTAATCAAAAAAACAGGTGCTGAAATTTTACTAAATGTCGCACTTCCATATCAAGACTTAACTTTAATGGATGCTTGCATAAAGGCAAAAATTCACTACATCGACACGGCAAACTACGAACACCCTGATACTGCAAAATTTGAGTATAAACTTCAGTGGGCAAAAGATGATGAGTTTAAAAAAGCTGGTATTTTAGGGCTTTTAGGAAGTGGTTTTGACCCAGGTGTTACAAATGTTTTTTGTGCTTACGCACAGCAGTATCTGTTTGATGAAATTCATTACATTGATATTTTGGATTGTAACGCAGGAGATCACGGATATGCTTTTGCTACAAACTTTAATCCTGAGATAAATTTAAGAGAAGTTTCAGCAAATGGCAGATACTGGAAAAAAGATGAAAACGCAAAAAATGAAAAAAATGAGAACAAAACCGCGACAAATTGGGAAAGTGGCGAATGGATAGAAACAAAACCTATGGAAATAATGTTTAAATGGGATTATCCAGAAGTTGGCGTAAAAGATAGCTATCTGCTTTATCACGAAGAGCTTGAAAGTCTAAGCAAAAATATCAAAGGTTTAAAGCAAATCCGCTTTTTTATGACTTTTGGAGAGAGTTATCTAACGCATATGAAATGCCTTGAAAATGTTGGAATGCTAAGGATTGACGAAGTTGAACATAACGGCGTGAAAATAGTGCCAATTCAGTTTTTAAAGACACTTTTGCCAGACCCTGCGAGTTTGGGCGAACGCACAAAAGGCAAAACAAATATCGGTTGCGTAATTAGAGGCTTAAAAGACGGCAAAGAAAAGCAAGTTTATATCTATAATGTCTGCGATCATGAAGAGTGCTACGCTGAAACTGGTGCTCAAGCAGTAAGTTACACCACAGGAGTTCCAGCGATGATAGGGGCAAAAATGATAGCTAAGGGAATTTGGAGTGGTAAAGGCGTGTTTAATATGGAGGAATTTGACGCAAAGCCTTTTATGGATGAGCTTATGACGCAAGGACTACCGTGGAAAATCATAGAAATGATGCCAGGTGAGAGATACGAGGTAAAATAACCAAATTTAGAGCCTTTAAGGCTCTAAATTTAGAGCAAAATAAATTTCAACCATAAATTTAAAGCTACTACAAACTGTAAATTTACCACTTTACTAAAAATTTAAACTCAAAATATATCATAAAGCTCATCACAAACGAAGGATTGGAGTGCAAGAAGTTATATTTCTTATATTTTCTTTAGAAAACATCTACCTTGCTATTTGGATTATTTTTGTAACTAGTATTTTGCTATCTAAAAAACACCCCATAACCACAATGTCATGGCTTTTAACTATCACTTTAATACCTGTAATTGGAATGCTTTTATATATATTTTTAGGAATTAATTGGCGTGAAGTTACGCTTATAAATAAGATAAAAAACACCACTCACCACTCAGTAAGAAGCATAATGATCTCAAATTTAGTCAAATTTAATAGCTCAGATTTCTTTGGTCGTGGAAAAAGAGATAAATTAGATGAAATTTTAAAAAATCTAAAGCTAGAAGATGAGACAGTAGAGATAATAAATTTAATCTTTAACACCGAAAAAACTCAGCCTAACTTAAATCAGAACTACGAAATTTATTACAGTGGCAAAAATGCCTTTAAAGCTTTAAAAAACGATCTTTTAAACGCAAAAGATAGCATTTATATGGAGTATTATATCTGGAGATCTGACGAGCTTGGCGTTAGAGTAAAAGAGATCTTAATAGCTAAAGCAAAAGAAGGGGTTGAGATAAAGCTTATCTTTGACGGGCTTGGGTCGTTTTTAAGCATAGATAGAGTCTATAAAAAAGAGCTTGAAAAAGCTGGAGTTGAGTTTTTATATTTTTTAGATATAAAGCTTTTTATGCTAAAATTAGACTATAGAAATCATCGCAAAATGACCATAATAGATGGTAAGATTCTTCACACTGGTGGTATGAATTTAGGGCTTGAGTACATAACAGGTGGAGATAAATTTGATAGCTGGAGAGATACAAATATCCGCGTTATTGGGGATATGGCACTTTATTATATGGCTATTTTTGCAACAGACTGGTTAAATAGTGGTGGTAAATTTGACTTTAACAGATTTGAAAAATTTATATTAAATCGTTCAAACAGCATAAATTCTCATCCTATGCAGGTAAGTTCTAGTGGTCCAGACTCTCAGTGGGCAAGTATAAAATATCTTTATACCAAATGCATTACAAATGCAAAGCGTGAAATTTTCATACAAACTCCATATTTTATCCCAGATCACAGCCTTCTTGAACAGCTTAAAATCGCCGCTTTATCAGGTGTAAAGGTTAGAATAATGAGTGCTGGAAAAAGTGATAACATCATAACTCATAGAGTTGGAAAAACTTTTTTTGAAGAGCTTTTGCTGGCTAATATCGAAGTTTATCAGTATCAAAAGGGCTTTTTACACGCTAAAACCATACTCTATGACGATGAGGTTTCAAGCATTGGCACCTGTAACTTTGACTCAAGAAGTTTTAATATAAACTACGAAATAAATGCCATATTTTACGATAAAGAGATAAACTCAAAACTTAAAAAGCAGTTTTTTGAGGATATGAAATACTCAACAAAGCTAGAACTTGATTTTTTTATTAAGCAAAGCAAATTTAAAAGGCTTACAGACTCATTTTTTAGGCTATTTGCACCGCTACTATAAAATTAAAATTTAGCTTTAAATTTGTTACATTTATAGAATAATAAGCAAATTTGGATATAATCACCTGAAAATTTCAACAAAAGGCTTATAGTTTGCGTTTAAACTCGTTTCTTTTATCTCTTGCTTGTATTATTGTCATTCTAGCAGGACTTAAGGCAGCAAATGCCGTTGTAGTGCCGTTTTTGCTAGCTACATTTATAGCTATCATTATTTCACCTATAATTGATATGCTTGAAAAGGTAAAAATTCCCAGAGTGATATCTTTTGTGCTTGTTACTATATGCTTTATTGTGATACTTGCCATTATTGGAAATGTCGCTGTTAGTACAATGCTTGACTTCTTAGCTCAACTTCCTGAATTTTTGAAACGATTTGAAAAGATGATTGCATTGTGGAATGATAAGATAAACCAAACAGAATTTAGCCAGTTTGTAAATTTTGACCCTGCACTTATTAACGGTATAGATACAAGTGGGGTGATAGCCACAACTAGCGGAATAGTCAAGAAAACCAGTAGCATTATGGGCATGTGGGCACTTATACTTTTACTTGTTGCATTTATGCTTTTTGAGACATCAGTTATGAAAGATAAAGTTGCTTACATGGATAAGAAAAATCCAGCCGCTAGGATATATGTTCATACATTTATAAGCAATCTTAAAAAATATCTTCTTGTTAAAACCATCATATCATTTGCTACTGGACTTTTTATAGGTATTGGGCTTTGGTATCTTGGCACACCGTATGCTGTTCTTTGGGGCATAGTAGCTTTTATATTAAACTACATTCCAACAATTGGCTCAATCGTATCAGCAGTACCAGCTGTTTTTGTCTCACTTCTAACAGGCGATACGATAGATACTATCTGGGTTGTAGCTATCTATGTCGTTGCAAATACTGTTTTTGGAACAATAATAGAGCCACGCCTTGTTGGTGAAGAGCTTGGAATTTCAACCATAACTGTGCTTTTTAGCCTTCTTTTATGGGGTTATGTGCTAGGACTTGGTGGGCTTTTTTTAGCAGTACCGCTTACTATGAGTATCCAAATAGCACTTAAGATAAACCCTAGAACAGAACCAATTGCTGTAATACTAAGCAATAAAGTAGAGTAAATTTAAGGATAAAATTTGAAACTAATATCGTGGAATGTAAACGGAATAAGAGCAGCGGTAAATAAAAATGCCTTTGAGTGGGTTAAAGATGCTAAGCCTGATTTTTTAGGACTTCAAGAGATAAAAGCAAGCCAACATCAAATTCCAGCTGAAATTTACGCTCTAAATTTTAAAGAAATAAATATAAATTCAGGCGATAGGGCTGGATACTCAGGCGTTTTAAGCTTAAGCAACTTTGCTACAACCACTTCAAAATGCCTTTTTTCAAGTGATGATGAGTGTGGTAGGGTTTTAGAGCATAGATTTAAAGATATTGTACTTTTTAATATCTATTTTCCAAACGGACAAAAAGATGATGAGCGACTAAATTATAAGATGAGATTTTATGCTGAGTTTTTGGAGTATATTAAAGAGTTAAAAAATAGCGGTAAAAGCGTGATAATTTGCGGAGATGTAAATACAGCTCACGCTGAGATTGACCTTAAAAATCCAAAATCAAACAAAGATAGAAGTGGCTTTTTAGATATTGAAAGGGCGTGGATTGATGAGCTTTTAGAAGCTGGATTTATAGATACTTTTAGGCATTTATACCCACAAACCATAAAATACTCGTGGTGGAGTTATAGATTTAACGCACGCAAAAATAACGCAGGCTGGCGAATAGATTATTTTTTTATAAGTGAAAATTTACTTCCAAATTTAAAAGATGCTTTTATACTTAACGAAATAGAAGGAAGCGATCACTGCCCTGTAGGAATCGAGATTGATATTTAGCTTTTGTTACTTTTGGTAAAACTAACTCTAAATTTCATACAAATAATAGAATTTTTAGCCCTAAAATTGTATAATCATCAACTACACTAAATTTTAAGGCTTTTTATGAAAGATAAACAACTTTGGAGTAACAAACTTACTTATATTTTAACAGTAGCAGGAGCTACGATAGGATTTGGCTGTACTTGGCGTTTTCCTTATCTTGTAGGTGAAAATGGTGGCGGGGCTTATGTGTTGCTTTTTTGTATAGCGATGATTCTATTTGGAATTCCTATGATTTTAGTTGAAAATGTCATCGGTAGACGAGCGATGAAAAATAGCGTAGATGCTTTTAGTGTAGCAAAAAAAGATGGCACTAAGATAAATCCAGCATGGAAGATAGTTGGTTATCTTGGGCTTATTGGGGCTTTTGGAATTTTGGCTTATTATATGGTTTTAGGTGGCTGGGTTTTTACTTATATAGCTAATATTTTTACAGGAAATTTTGACTTAAGTAGTGCAATAACCAACAAAGTATACACTCAAAATTTTTATAATCAAAATATCGTAAATAACCCCTTAATGGTAGGAATTTACACATTTGTATTTGTCTTTATAAATTGGTATATTTTAAAAAAAGGTATCATTGATGGGATTGAGAAATTTGTAAAACTTCTAATGCCACTTCTGTTTTTGTGTCTTTTGATAGTCATTAGCGGAAACATTATGCTTAGTGGCTTTGAAGATGGCGTTAGATTCTATTTAAGTGTTGACTTTTCAAAGCTAACTCCAAAGCTTTTTATAGATGTTTTAGGTCAAGTTTTCTTTGCACTATCTCTTGGCTTTGGCGTTATGATAACACTATCAAGCTATCTTAGCAAAGATGAAAATCTCTTTGAAACCGCAACAATTACTGGAATTTTAAACACCATAATAGCAGTTTTAGCTGGATTTATGATATTTCCTGCTATTTTTACTGCTGGGCTTGAACCAGCAAGCGGACCAAGTCTTGTTTTTATAACTCTTCCAGTTGCATTTTCTCATATACCTTTTGGAAATATTTTGGCTATATTTTTCTTTACGATGCTTTTGGTTGCAGCCCTTACAACTTCTATAACAATATATCAAGTTATAATTCGAGTTCTTGAAGAAAAACTTCATATATCAACTAGTAAAGCGACAACTTTTACGCTTATAGTGATTTTTATATTTGGAAATTTGCCATCAGTTTTAGCTTATGGACCGCTTAGAGATTTTCTTATAATGAAAAGAAATATATTTGACTTTTTTGACGCAGTAAGTGCAAATATATTTTTCGTTTTAACCGCTCTTCTTTGTTGTATATATGTAGGCTGGGTGCTTAAAGAAGACGCCATAAGCGAGATAAGCAATTCTGGAAAGATAAAATCACCTTTTGTTAAAATTTGGTATAACTATATAAAATTTGTTCTTCCAGTTATAATCTTAGTTATATTTATAGCAGGACTTACTACTTTTTAGAAGTGGTTGGATTTAGTAAATAATCATATAAAAGGGTTAAAGCCCTTTTATATAGCGTAGTAATATTTTAAAACCCAAATAATAAAAACAAAAACGCAAAATATTAAAAATAGTTTTAGCTTTAATCTTTTTATATTTAGTTTTTCACAGAAATTTAGACGGATTAGAGAAAAAAGAAAAAGAAAACCAAACCAAACAATAGCAGCCATAAGCATATGCAACATAGCTGAAGAAAATTTTCCACCTTGTAAAATATCTTGTATAAAAGTTAATTTACTAGTTCCTCTTAATGGAGATACCTTGCTATCTAAAATTAATCCATTATAAATTTGATATATATAAAAAATAAAAAAAGCTATAACACAAATCCAGCCTATCGTAAAAAATATAGGACTCTCTTTAGGGTTCTTTTTTGTTCTCCAATTTGAACTATTAAAATAATCACTATTGCCAAAAATATGAAAAAATAGCTTATAAATATAAATAACAAAAAAAGATAAGAAAAATATTGTCATATATGAAAAATAAAAAATTATATTTCCAGGTGCTTGATACAAGATAAGTTTTTCAATAAGTGGAACAAAAGAAGCTATAAATTTACAAAACTGCCATAAAAAAGGAAATTTTTCTAAAATATCAGCTGGAATTATGTAAACATTTAAAGTAAATGCAAAATAAATTAACATTATAATATTTATATCATTTTTGCGAAAAGAACCTTTTCTAGCAAAATTTACTAGTTTATTACCAAATTTTGTCTGCATTTTTAATTACTATCATTGTAAATCCTAATATGTTCAAAGCTACTTCTTAAGCATTGAAATAATGCTATCATAAATTTCGGTGTTGAAAATTTCCATCATAGTTGAAAGCGAATTTACATTTTTATGACTTATGAAATTTAAAGTTGTAGCTTCGTCGTTTATAAGAAGAGTAATTTGTGCATCATAAACATAGCTATTTGTTCTTTTATCGTAGCAATCATTCCAGATTGTATCGATACAACACTCTAAAAATGGGTCTCTATCTTTTATGATAGTTCGCCTAAAATACTCTAAATTTCCCTTTATGCTTATATCTGCCATGCTCTCGTTACTTACAACGCTGTATCCATCACGCTTTAAATTCTCCACAAAAACAGCTGTTAAATTGCTATCAACTCCACTTGTATTTCTGAATTTAGCGTAAATTTTAGAATTTATAAGAGCTTTTGTTTGAAGTAGTTGGTTAGTGAAATTTATGGAATTTTTTTGTACACACCCACTTATAAAAACCACTACCAAAAGCAGCAAGCAAATTTTAAAGTTTTTCATCTAAGTCTTCACCTAAATACCCAAGAATTCTTTTATAAATTTGATAGTTTAAAATTTCAGTAATAGCACCAAATGAGTAAAGAGTTCTAGAGTGCTGAAATGTTAAATTTGTCTTTTCTTCTTCATCTTCAACTCTTAGCAAAAGCGAAACTCCAGCATCGTAAAAATACTCCCTATCTCTATAAAAAT
This sequence comes from Campylobacter corcagiensis, assembly GCF_013201645.1. Classification (NCBI taxonomy): domain Bacteria; kingdom Pseudomonadati; phylum Campylobacterota; class Epsilonproteobacteria; order Campylobacterales; family Campylobacteraceae; genus Campylobacter; species Campylobacter corcagiensis. The sequence continues at coordinate 1,503,335 of NZ_CP053842.1, forward strand.
CATCATAATAATATCTTCTACCCCAAAAAGAGTAATAATACGGCTCATAAGAGTAAAACTCCCTTCTTCTAAAGTAGTCTAAATTTCCCTTAATCACAATATTTGCAAGCTTTTCATCGCCTACTATCTCATAACCGCTCTTAGCTAAATACTGCTTAATAGAAGCTGTAAGATTGCTATCAACGCTGCTTGTGTTTGTAAATTTAACATAGGTTTTTTTATCTGTTGGTTTAGTTTCTATAAAAACTGGTTGGCTACTTTTAACAATACCTTGATTTAAATTTAAACTTCTAGAACACCCTGTTAGACTAAGTAAAATAGTAAGAATCAGTATAAGATTTTTCATTTTATATCCTTAAAAATTTAAGGAATCATATCAAAATTTAGTAAATTTTTAAAAGGGGCGAAAGCCCCTTTTATTAGTAGATAGAAAGGGCGTCTGTAAGACCAGCTTCTGCTTTAGAGACAACTCTTTTTCTATACATATTTGATACCTCGGTTGCATCACCTACTAAAAGAGCATTTGTCGCACAAATCGCCGCACACATCGGAACCTTGCCCTCTGCAATACGGTTTTGACCATATTTATGAAGCTCATCGCTTGAAAATGTCTCTTCAGGACCACCTGCACACATAGTACACTTATCCATAGCGCCTTTTGTATTAAACGCACCAGTTCTAGGAAACTGCGGTGCCCCAAATGGACACGCATATAAGCAGTATCCACAGCCTATACAAGTGTCTTTGTCATGTAAAACTACACCATCTTCTCTAATATAGAAGCAATCAACCGGACAAACCTGTGCACAAGGGGCATCAGTGCAGTGCTGACAAGCAATTGTAGTTGACATCTCTTTGCCCTCAACGCCTTCGTTTAGTGTAATAACTTTTCTTCTATTTATACCAACTGGAACTTCGTGAGCTGAAGAGCAAGCTACTTGACAACCAAAACATGATATACATCTACTTGTATCTACATAAAATTTCATTCTTGCCATAACCTACTCCTTACGCTTTTTCTAACCTACATAGACCTGCATTAAACTCAGCTATTTGAGTTACTGGGTCAAATCCATAGTTTGTGATAGTATTTGAACTCTCACCTATTATATAAGGCTTAGTTCCCTCTGGATATCTTGGACTTAAATCCACACCTTGCATAACACCTGCAAAGTTATAAGGCAAACAAATTCTATCAGGAGTTACTGATTCTGAATAGTAGCATTTTACCTTTATCTTTGTGCCTTGAGGAGAGTGAATCCACATAAACTCATTATCTTTAATGCCATATTTTGCGGCAAGTTTAGGGTTTACATGAGCAAACATCTCAGGTGTAATAGCTGCAAGGTACTTGCTTGTTCTTTCTATCATTCCTGCACCACTTAAATTTACAAGTCTCATAGAACTCATTATCGTAGGAAACTCTTTTGACCAGTCTTTTGCTTGCTGCTCACTTATAAACCTAGTTGGAACTCTAAAGTTTCTAGCTTGATCGCCTAAAGCTGGATACTTTTGAACTAAATCCCATCTTGGCGAGTGAATTGGCTCTCTATGTTTTGGAATTTGATCATCAAACTCCCAAACTATAGTTCTAGCTCTTGCGTTACCATAAGGAACAACACCAGCTTCTCTACATTTCTTAGCTATTAGCCCACTATAGTCCATGCTCCAACTTGGTCCCATAACCCTTCTTTCTTCATCAGTTAAGGTTATACCTAAAACACTTTCAATGTTTTCTTTAGTTATTTGTGGATGTCCACCTTTTACCTTTGATCCAGGTAGAGTAATACTCTCATCAGCTAGCTGACTAACACCATTATGCTCTAAACCAAATCTATTTCTAAAGCCCATACCGCCCTCTGCATAAGGTTTTGTTATATCATAAAGATTTGGACTTCCAGGGTGTTTTTCATCCCAACATGGCCATGGTAAACCATAATACTCGCCCTCAACTGGACCGCTACCTAATAAAGTTTCTTTATCAAAATACTCCCAGTTTTGTTGATGTTTTCTTAGTCTTGCAGCAGTTCTTCCGTTATTTCCGATACTTTGAGTAGTTCTGGCAATCTCATCAGTTGCATCATCAGGCCATACAAAGTCATTTTTAACTTGTTTAACTTCGCCATCAACAACATCCATCATCATGCCTTTAACATACTCATCATAAAAACCAAATTTCTTAGCGAACAAAAACATTATCTCTTGATCTTCTTTACTTTCATAAATTGGTTTTATAATCTGATCTCTCCACTGAGCAGAGCGATTTGTAGCTGTGCAGTATCCTTCAGTTTCAAATTGAGTTGATGAAGGAAGTACATAAATACCATCTGGTCTATCAGTCATAATAGCAACTTCATTTAAAAATGGCTCAGCTATAACTAAAAGATCTATTTGATCAAGAGCGTCTGCTATCTTTGTAGTATGTGCCATAGATGCAATTCCTGTTCCTTGAACCCATAAAACTCTTAATCTACCACTTGAAAATGTGTCTTCACTTTCTAAAACACCTTGCCACCATTTGGCTAGCGAGTAACCTTTTTCATTTCTCCAATTTCTATCTTCAGGAGCTGTTGGATTGTGATAAAAATATTCGTTAAATAGTGTATTTTTAACAGGCTCACCTTTTTTATCTCTTGGCTCTTTTACTGAAACTGCAAAGCGTTTTATAAACTCATCATAATCTTGCCCCCAGCCTTTACAAAAATGCTTCCAAGCAGCATCACCTAGCCCATAATATGCTGGCAAACTATCTGCTAAACAGTTCATATCGGTTGAGCCTTGAACATTATCATGACCTCTTAGAATGTTACATCCTCCACCTGGCTTACCAACATTTCCAAGCACTAGCTGTAAAATAGCTAAAATTCTTGTATTTGCACTACCAACTGAGTGTTGAGTTATGCCAAGTGCCCATAAAAGTGTAGCTGGTTTTGTAGTAGCAAACATTCTTGTAAATGTTTCAAGCTCTTCTACTTTACAGCCTGTTACATTTGCGACCTCTTCTGGGTTCCATTTCTCAGCTTCGTCTCTTATTTGTTCCCAACCATATGCCCTTGTTCTAAGCATCTCTTTATCTTCCCAGCCATTTTTAAAGATTAGATGAAGCATTCCGTAAACAAATGCAATATCTGTTCCTGGTCTAATTCTTATATACATATCGGCTTTTGCTGCTGTTTTTGTGAAAATCGGATCAACAACGACTATCTTAGCACCATTTCTATCTCTAGCTTTTAAAGCGTGTTTCATACCACCAACTGGGTTTGCAACCGCTGCGTTTGATCCTATAAAAAGAATCATTTTTGAGTTTGTAGCCATATCATTGTTACTATTTGTCATAGCACCATAACCCCAAGTATTCGCCACACCGGCGACTGTTGCGCTATGTCAAATTCTTGCAACGTGGTCTATATTATTAGTACCCCAAAAAGCTGCAAATTTTCTAAAATAATAAGCTTGTTGGTTAGAAAATTTTGCTGAACCTAAAAACTCCACTGAGTCTGGTCCATCTTCAGCTCTAACTTCAAGCATTTTGTTACCGATCTCTTCAACTGCTGTCTCCCAGCTAATTCTCTCCCACTTTCCATTTACTTTTTTAAGCGGGTATTTAAGTCTCATCTTTGATTTAGTAAGATCGATTTGATCGATACCTTTACAGCAGTGACTTCCTTGATTCATCGGAGCATCTGCTGCCCAATCTTGTCTTATCCATGTATTTGAGCTCTCATCAACTTCTGCTAAAATTCCACAACCTGCCGAGCATATAGAACAAATCGTTCTTTTCATAACACTACCTGGAAATGGATCTTTTAACTCAGCTTCTGTTGCAAAGCGAAGTGTGTCATTACTACCAAAAGCAGTAGTTGCACCTGCACCCAAAGCAGCAAGCTTAAGAAAAGAGCGTCTTCCAATGTTTGACTGACTCATCTTAATCCTTTCTAAAATAACCTTATATATTAATATGACTGTTTATAATACTGTTTCCATGTATCACTTGTATGATATATGATCTCTTTCTTGTGTGCCTTGCCTTGAATCACACCATTTTTAGTTTGTTGTTTTTCAAGATCACTAGCAAGTATGGTTGTTGCAACACCTGCTGCTGAACCTACTAGGGCTTTTTTAAGAAAACTTCTTCGCTTGTCGTTCATTTTCTCCCCCTATGAAGTATTTTAACCAATCTGCCAAATTTGCATATTTTTATTTAAAAAAATTTATGGAAATGCGACTTTTGATTAATTATGCAATTCTAGCATATTAAATGTTAAAGGAAAATATTTTAAAAAATTAGTTGTTTTGTTTAAGTTTAGATTAATATTAATCTAAACTTAGTAATACTTATAATAAAACTTGTAGCAAATTTACCACAAATTTATCACTCAAAAAAATCAAAATCGTTTGCGTTAAATCTTCTACCTGCTTCGTTTGCCAAAGGAGCATTAGCAATGCTTTCTTTTGCTAAACTTTTATCTTTTATAGGGGCATCTACTCCAAGAGCAGCTCTTTCAAAACCAAAAAAGCTTCTCATTAAATTTGACAAAGCTTTAAAAAACACTGCTTTTTCTCCAGCACTTAAAAATTCACAAAACTCATCTGCAAAATCATTTATAACATTTACAAAAAGCTCTGTGCTTAAAAAGTTATTTTGTCCGATCTCATCTCTTAGTAATGCACTCATCAGATAAAACACAAAGCCAATATAGTCTTCACTATCTTTACAAATTTCTTGATCTCTTCTAAATTTGCTCTTTCTCATAGTGTTTAAAACAGCCACTCTCATCGCTCCATCGTCTCTTCCTTCATTGTAAAAAGATGCCGTTAGTGGAACATTTCCAAAAGAGTAACTAAACAAATACTCATTTTGTTCAAATTTAAAATCCTCAAAACTAAAGCCTTCTAGAATTTCAAAATCTTTTAAATTTGACGGTTCAATCGGTGAAGTTTTAAGATAACTAAGCTGCTCTTTCCATCTGTTAAATTTAATCTCCTTTTCGTTAAAAAAAAGCGGTAAAGCAAAGAATTCATAGTACATACTTCTAGCTATTGTAATATTTTTATCTAGCATTTTTAACCTCATCTTCTATACTTTTTCTTAAAGCCAAATCATCTTTGATTTGTTCTTTAATCATTATCTTAGCCTTACAATCTCCACAACAGTATAAAGTCTTAGCCTTAATAGGATCATTGCTCCACAAAGGAGCCAACATCTGAGCTATTTTCATAACTGATTTACTTGTAGCAAATTCTTTACCACACTCAATACAGGCAAAAAGCGAATCCCTTGCTAGTTCTTTAAACTCAAAATAACTAGGTCTTAATTCATACCCGCTTCGTTCTAACTTAATGGTATCTTTTTCAGCACAACTCATTTCACAATATCCACAGGTTGTACAAATTGATGGGTTAAATTTGATAGAATTTGTTATTTCATCAGCTACTAAAGCTCCAACATTACAGGCTCCAACACAGCTTAAACAAAGCGTACAGCTATCTTGGTTGATATAAACTTGACCATATCTTACCCACTCGCCACTTTTTACTACGCCTAAATCATCATCACCAACTATATGTTTTACTCTTTTTGCAAAAATCTCTCTTTTAGCTAGAGTATTTTCTTGTGCAGTATAGTAAAGCCCATCTATAAAGTCTGAGTTTTTTAAAGCCTGTCTTAGTTCTATCTCATCAGTTGCTACATAAATTCCAACTTTATCAAATTTAGCTTTTATAATGCCATTTACTAGCTCTATAGCTTCCATTGTTCCAGGACTTAAGACATCACTATAGTATATTAAACTTGCACCACTTTCTTGCAAGAGCGTTAAATAGTGAGTTTCACTTAAAAATTTCTCACCTTCAATAGCAAACGGCAAAAAACCCTTTGGAAGTATAGCATCACATCTATCAATATCCATAATTCTTGGAGTTATTACAATTTTTTTATCCTTATACATCTTAGCAACATCATAAAAAGCATCTCGTGGAAATTTTGCATAATCCATCGCCCCACTTGGACAAACAGCAACGCACCCACCACACTCATGACAATCGATATGGTTAAAAACTAGCTCTTTTTTCTCATCATCTTTAAGTATGGCAACAGTTGGGCAAATTTCAACACACTTTGCACAATGTTCACTTCGTCTACCGTGATACTGACAAATGGTACTATCGTAAGTTATGGCACTTTTGTACTTATAAAGTGGAGATCTTTTTTGAAGGTAATCCAAAATTTCATCATCAGTCATTCTTGAAATTTCAACCACGCCACTTTGCCTTAGCATATACTCCTTAGCCTCTCTTACCAAAACAAAATCAGCTTCAACTTCAAATTCATCATTCTCGCGAAGTATTGTTACAAAAAGATCGCCCATTTCACCATATAGAAATTTAACCTCAGCATGGCTTAAGGCTACAACTTTAAAGTTATACTGTTTAATAAATTCTATAGTATCACTCTCATCACTATCGCTTATTATCAAAACATTATTGCCTATCTCTTTTTGATAATCAATATCTCTTGCGGTATCAAAAACCCTAGCTCTTACTTCGTATAACAAGCTTAAATTTTTAGATTTTGTAAGCGTATCATCTTGGCTCATTTTGGCATAAAAATTTATCTCAGGTGCAAAAATTTCAGACCTTACTCTATTTGAGTTACTAACAAGATATTGCTCATCATTTGGTTTTGTTATAAACTCTATCTCGTCAGGAGTGATGATCTTGCTATCAAAATCATCCAAAAAAACAAACTCCCTCATTACGCTCCTTGGTTTTAAAATTTTGCTAATTGTATAACATTTATCTTAATTTAGAATGAATTTAGTTTTAATTTTGCTATAATCTCGCTACTGTGTAAATATAGCAAAAAGCTAAATTTTAAGGCTTTATTAGGAATGTTATGATCAAATGTTTAAAAACAAGACACGATGGCGGTCTTCTTTTTTTAGGAGCGATTTTTTCTGCTACCATAGTTATACTTGTACTTTTTGGTTTTTATGTTATAAATTTAAAAAGTACGATGGATTATATCTACAATAAAAATATAAGTCAAAACATGAAGCTAGATAGCTTTAAAGAGCTGTACTTAAAAGATATAGACTACCCTATATTAAAAACTGATGAGGAACAGCTAAGTTCAATAAAACAAAACATAGACAAACTTCAAAAAGAGTGGAATAACTACCTTCAAACAAACAAAGAGTATGAAAATCAATCCTTCATAAATAGACTTAAACTCTCGCTTTTACTACCCAAAAAAGAGCCAGAATTTATCACTTATGAAAAAAATTTAGAACGCTCAATTGCTCAAATAATAGTCACAATAGATAAAAAGCTAGATAATTTAGAAGATGAAAAACAGCTTCAAGGATACCTTAAATACCTACAAATTCAGATATCTACTCTATCAAATCACAACCTTGAAAATATAAAAAATCTTATAAAAATTGTAAATTCACGCTATGACACAAATTTTAAACTTATGGTTGTAGTTACAATAGGTATGCTTATAGTTTCAACAATTCTACTTTTTCTAACTATAAGAAGTGTTAGAATTTTAAACATAAAACTAGAAGAGAGCGTAAGAGAAAAAACTGAAGAATTAAGAGTTTTAAACCAAAATTTAGAACAAACTCTACAAAAAGAGATAGAACTCTCAAGAGTTAAGGATAAAACTATACTTTCTCAAGCCAGAATGGCAAGCATGAGTGAGATGCTAGAAAATGTAGCTCATCAGTGGAGACAGCCACTTAGCTTAATATCTATGATAATACAAAGCTTTGAAACAAAAGCTTTAAAAAATAAACTTAACAATGAATTTATAAAAAAACAGGTAGAAGAAGGTCTATTTTTAACAAATTCTATGTCAAAAACACTAAGTGATTTTCAAAATTTCTTTAGTCCAAACAAAGCAAAAGAGACTTTTAGTCTAAATAGTGCAATCCTTAGCGCTCTTAAAATCACAAAAATATCTCTAAACAAAAAAGGAATTTCAGTTGAATTTAATCAAGATAGTAACTATGCTATTTACTCATATAAAAACGAACTTATACAAGTCATAATCAACATCATAAACAATGCAAAAGATGCGATAAATGAAAACAGTAAACATAAATTTATCATTATAAAAGCATATGAAGAAAACAATATGACTGTTATTGAGATAACTGATAGTGGCGGCGGAATTGACGATGATATAGTAGATAAAATTTTTGATCCATATTTTACAACCAAACACAAAAGCATAGGAACTGGCATAGGACTTTACATGAGCAAAAATATAATTGAGAAACATATTAAAGGTGAATTAAATATAAAAAATGTTATACTTAACAAATTTAATAGGAATTTTGTATGTGCAAGATTTATCATTAAAATACCAATGCGAGATCTAATATCAAAATTCGAGTAAAGGCTACAAATGAAAGAGTATAACTTAGATGTTTTGACCAAATTTAACATTTTATATTTAGAAGATGAGATCAATCTTTTAAGGCAAACCACAGCTGTTTTAGAGGATTTTGTAAACTCTGTTTTTGCATGTAGCACCACAGAGCAAGCTTATAAAATTATGAAAAACAAAAAAGTAGATGTTATAGTTAGCGATATTTTACTTGATCAAACTACAGGAATTGAGTTTTTAAAGACATTAAGAGCTGATGGATTTAACACACCTGTAATATTTGTGACAGCTCATGACAAATCTGAGTTTTTACTTGAAGCTATCAGACTAAAGGCAAGCGACTATCTTATAAAACCTATGAATATAAAAGATCTTTTAAAATCACTATATAAAGTTCTTTTAAATAGCATTAAAAACGAAGAGATAGAAAAAAATGAAGCTATTATCAAGATGATAGCGGTTGTTACTGATACAAAAGCTGTAGAACTTATCAAATTTTTTATGAGCAAACTTGATAATGATATGACTTTTAACCATACTTATAATGACATAATGGATAATATCGACATAAGCAAACCTACGATTATTAAAATCTTTAAGCAACTTATAGACTCAGGAATCATTACAAAAATTCAAAACTCAAAATACAGACTAAACCCCAATGCTTTGATAAATTTGGAGCTTTGATGAGACTTCCAAAGGTAGATAAAGTTGCTAATAAAGATGAGTTTAAAGGGCTTTTTTATCCACTTATTCTTAGGCTTACAAAAGTTGTCATAGAAGAACAAAGAGCTAAAATGCTTGAAAATTTAGACTCTTTTGATGAAAACAGCATAGAAGATATAGTTGTAAATGAAATTTTAAAACGCTATAAAAACTATCAAAATTTAGAACTAAAACCACTCATAAACGCAACTGGAGTAGTACTTCACACAAATTTAGGAAGAGCTCCAATCCACCCTGAAATTTTACGCCGAGCAAGCACTACTATACAAAGCTACTCAAATTTAGAGTATGATTTACAAAGTGGCAAGCGTGGACAAAGATATGAGTATACCTCTCTTTTAGCTAAAGAGCTTTTTGGGCGTGATGCTATAGTTGTAAATAATAACGCAAGTGCTGTGTTTTTGATCCTTAATACATTTGCGAAAAACAAAGAAGTTGTGCTTAGTCGTGGAGAGCTTGTAGAGATAGGTGGAAGCTTTAGAATACCTGAAGTTATGAGTAGTTCAGGGGCTATTTTAAAAGAAGTTGGCACTACAAACAAGACAAATTTAAACGACTATGAAAACGCTATAAATGAGCAAACTTCAATGCTTATGAAGGTTCATAAGTCAAATTTTAGCATTCAAGGTTTTAGCCAAAGTGTAAATTTAGATGGTATTGTAAATTTAGCTAAAGAAAAGCAAATTTTGGATTATTACGATCTTGGAAGTGCTTATATAAATCCTCTTCCTTACGCTCTAGGAAAAGATGAACCACCACTTAGCAAAGTCCTAAAAACAGGCATTAGCTTAGTTAGCTTTAGCGGCGATAAGCTATTTGGAAGTGTTCAGTGTGGCATCATCGTAGGAAAAAAATCTCTACTTGATAAACTTCGCAAAAACCAACTCTTTAGAATGCTTAGAGTTGATAAAGTAACCTTAAGCATTCTAAATGAGACAATAAAAGCATATATAAATAAAGAATTTGATCTAATAACTGCTACAAGTCAAATTTACAAAGACACAGACGCTCTTTTAGGCTTAGCAAACGCCCTTCAAGAAAAAGTCAAATTTGATACAAAAGTCATCCAAACAAAAACTGTCGTTGGCGGTGGAACCCTGCCAAATAAAGAGTATCCTAGTATAGCTTTAGCTTTTAAAGGCGATAGTGAGTGGTTTGAGCTTAAATTTAGGCAAAATGGAGTTATAGGAAGAATAGAAAATGGTAGCTTTTTGCTTGATTTTAGAAGCGTTTTAGATAAAGACTTGGATAGTCTAAAAGAAATTTGTGAAAGAATTTATAATGAGTAAAACTAGTAGCATCATCATAGGAACTTCAGGTCATATAGATCACGGAAAAACCGCACTTATAAAGGCACTAAATGGTGTTGATGGCGATAGGATGGAGAGTGAAAAAGAGCGTGGCATTACGATAGATTTAAGCTTTTCAAATTTAAAAAAAGGTGATCAAAATATCGCTTTTATAGACGTGCCAGGACATGAGAATTTAGTCAAAACCATGATAAGTGGAGCTTATGCTTTTGATGCTTGTTTGCTTGTTGTAGCAAGCGATGACTCACTTATGCCACAAACTAAAGAGCATATAGAAATTTTATCACTTTTAAATGTAAAAAGCATTATTTTATGTATAACAAAGTGTGATTTAACAACAAAAGATAGGCAAGATGCGGTCGAAGCTGAAGTAAATGATGAAATTTCAAAGTACAAAAATTTAAGCATCTTAGAGACTTTTAGAGTTAGCATTAAAGATGAACTTAGCATTAATGAACTTAGAAACTATCTTTTTACCATAACTCCAAAGCCAAGAGATATTAGCCCACTAACTAGATACTACATAGATAGAGTTTTTAGTGTAAAAGGTGCTGGAACGGTAGTTACTGGAAGTCTTATTGAAGGCGTTATTAGAAAAAATGAAAAGCTTCATCTTCTTGATGTCGATAAGCAAACAACTGTAAAAAGCATAGAAGTTCATGACGATCAAAGAGAATTTGTAGAGTCTCCAAATCGTGTAGCACTAAATTTATCAAATTTATCAGTTAACAGTATCAAAAAAGGTTTTATTTTAAGCAAAAAAGGTTTTTTTAGAGGGTTTAAAGAAGCAGATTGCTTGTTTCATGGTGAAATTTCACATAAAGAAGAGATTGTTTTTTGCGTAGGAAGTAAGCAAAGTGCGGCTAAAGCCTTGATACTAAGTTCTAAAGATAACTCAAGTTTTATAACATTTAAATTTAACGAAACTATGTTTTTAAAATTTAACGAACCTTTTGTAGTTTTATCAAATTCTCGCGTAATAGGCGGCGGCAGGATTTTAAATCCCGTTTTAGAACCCCTTAAGAAAAATAACAAAACAAAGCTTCTTTTAGCCTTGATGAATGAAAATTTCAAAGACGCTTTTGAAATTTTAACCGCTTCTCACAAGCATGGCTTTGGGCTTATATCATCTTTTCAAAGATTTAACTTAAGTCATGAAGATGCCTTAAATATCGCTGAAAAGATAAATGGTGTTTTTGTCGATAAAAAAGGGCTTTGTATATACCAAAATGAAGCGATAAATGATCTAAAAGATATAGTTAAATTTATAATATCTAAAAACCCTCTAGCTATATTTTCAGCAAATAGCATTAGTCTTAGAGTAAACTGGGCTAGCGAGGACTTTTCGCAATTTGTTTTAGATGAGCTTTATAACAAAGGAGTCGTTGATAAAAACGGGTCACTTTTTGTAAAAAAAGGCGTTAGTTTTGATGAGATAGAGCGTAGTTTAAACAGTAAGATTTTAGATATATTATCAAATGCTGGACTAACTCCTGATGCACCTTATAATATCTACGATAGCCTTGATATAGATAGGCAAAGTGGCGATAATGCCTTTAAAGCTTTAACTAATTCTAAAAAAATAGTCCGCCTAGCTCACAATCTTTTTGTTACAACTGAAAACCTAAATTTAGCAATGAGAAAAATTAGAGAAATCATCAAAAAAGATGGCTTTGCAAATGTTAAAAATGTCAAAGATGAACTAAATTTTAGCCGTAAATTTGCCATAGCTTATCTTGAGTATCTAGATAAATTTGATGACATAGCTAAAAACGGTGATAATCGTGTATTTGCTTAAAGTTACTTGAAATTTACAATTAAAATATAAAATAAAATAATTTTTTAAAAAAGGATAAAAATGAAAAAATTTGCACTACTATCTTTAGTTGCGACCTGTTCGCTTTTTGGATTAACTAATGATGAACTTAAAGAAGTTTACACTTCTAGTTTGATGCCAGGAACTGGTGTTGAGATAATCGAGCGTGAAGCACTAAAAGAGATAGCAGGCGTTGATAGAGTTGTGATCGAAATAAGCAGCCATGGAAATTCTCAAAGAAGCGTGATATTCATAAAAGATGGTTATATAATTCCAGATGTTTTAGATGCCAAAACAGGTAAAAGCTACGCTGCTGAGTTTAACTATAAAGAACAACAAAGATTAGCTTTAGAGTCATTTAACAATATAGTTTTTTCGGATAAAAAAGAAATTGACGGCGTTAAAGGCATACAAAGTGCGATGATTAAAACAAAAGAGGGAAATGTAGACAGTGGTGATATAGTTTTAATGAGTGGCGATTACCTTGTGCGTGATTTAATAGACCCAAAAACAGGCAAAAGCTTTCTTGGAGAGTATCTTTTAAAACAGAGCAATGAGAAAATAGCTAAAATTTATAAAGATGAAAAATACATCATCAAAGTAGGAAATGGCGATAAAAATGCCACAACTGTGCTATTTACAGATCCTATGTCAGCTCACTCAAAAGATACAATAGCAACCCTTGATAGACTTTTAGAAAAATTTAATGTTGAAGTTATCTCACTTAGTTCAGTTGGTGGAGAAGCCTCAATAGCACTAAATGCTGATATGTACGAAGAGATAAAAGCTACAAAAGACAGCAGCAAAAACTTAGAAATTCTAAAAAAATACTATAATGGCGAAGTAAACGCTACAAAACCAAGCGAGGATAGTAAAAAAGAGATGGCTGAACTTACAAGCAGATATATAAAAGCAGGTGTTAATAGCGTACCAAGGGCTGTTAATAAAGATGATTTGAAGTAAATTTAAGGGCAAATTTATGCCCTTACTTTAAATTCTCTTTACGAGATATTAACACTACACATATATAATTTTTTAAATTTTAAATACAAAGGTAAAATATGAAAAAAATATTTCTAGCTTCAATTGTAGCGGCAAGTTCGCTTTTTGCATTGACAAACGATGAGATTAAAGGCTTATATTCAAATCTTCCACACGGTCTAACAATCGAGATAGAAGATAGATCTGAAGTTAAAGAATTTCCTGGCGTTGATATGGTTGTGATAAAAGTAACTGATGGAAAGATGAGCCAAACAGATGTTGTTTTTACAAAAGATGACTTTATGATTCAAGATCTTTTTAACGCAAAAACAGGCGTAAGCTATAAGGATGATTATCTAAGAGCGCAAACAAACAAAAATATAGCTCAAGTTTATAAAAAAGAAGATTCTAAAAATATCATCAAACTAGGCGATGATGATAAAAAACCAACAACGCTAATCTTTAGCGATCCAAGATGTCCACACTGTCAAAACACAGTAGCAAATCTTGATAGTATTTTGAAAGATTCAAATGTTGAGCTTATATCACTAAGCTTTATCGGTGGTCCTGACTCAGTAGCAAGAAATGCTAAAATGTACGAAGAAGCAGGCAAAGAAAAAGATCTTAAAAAAAGAGTTGAAATAGTTCAAAAATACTACAAAACAGAGACAAAAGTCGATCCTGCCAGTGAAGCCGATTCAAAAGCCATGATTGATATCACAAACAAATACTCAAACGCTGGTATTAATAGCGTACCTTATATCATCGAAAAATCAAAACTAAAACTTGACTAAAAAAGGGTGAAATTTCACCCTTTCAACTTCTAAACATTTGTTCAAAACTAAAAATTAATGCGTAGGAATTTTAACTTTTTTTATATCTTTTGCATCTTTATTGCTAAAAAAATCTCTTTTTACCAAACCATCTTTAGATGATGAATTCTTATCTTTTATGCTTAAATTTTCATCAGAATTTGTAAAGCCCAAACTAAACGCAAAAGCTAAAATAGCTAAAATTCTCACTATAAATCCTTTTAAATTTATTATGGTATTTTACATAAAAGTGGCAAACAAATTTTAAAATTTGCCACCAAATTTGGCTATATATAGCCTTGATCTATCATAGCATCAGCTACTTTTTTAAAGCCTGCTATATTTGCCCCAAGGACTAAATTTCCAGGTTTTCCATATTCAACAGATGTTTGATATGCTATATCAAAGATATTTTTCATAATATTTTTAAGCTCACCATCAACTCTATCAAAACTCCAGCTTGTCATACTTGCATTTTGCTCCATCTCCAAACCACTTGTTGCAACGCCTCCTGCATTTGCTGCTTTACCTGGACAGTAGATAAAGTCATCATGAGATAGCATAAACTCCATAGCTTCATGAGTTGATGGCATATTTGCACCTTCGCAAACAAGCCTACAGCCATTAGCGTATAGTGTTTTTACATCATCTAAATTTAGCTCATTTTGAGTCGCACTTGGAAAAGCTGCTTGGCAAGGGACATCATATACTTCATTTCTGCCACTTTTGTAGTCATTTACACTTACAAATTTAGCACTTTTTTTCTCTTTAGCATACTCACTAAGACTAGCTCTTCTTACCTCTTTTATCTCTTTTAGAAGTGCAATGTCAACTCCTTCTTCATCATAAACATACCCTCTTGAGTCACTTACTGTAACTGGTGTAGCACCAAATTCATAAAGTTTTTGGGCAGTATAAATAGCCACATTTCCAGCTCCACTTATCACGCATCTTTTGCCGTCTAAGCTTTTGCCTTTCTTTTTAAGTGCTTCAGTAGCAAAGTAAACCGAACCATATCCAGTAGCTTCAGTTCTTGCCAAACTTCCACCCCAACTAAGTCCTTTTCCAGTCATAGCTCCATCAAAACGCCCTGTTAGTTTTTTATACTGACCATACATATAGCCTATCTCTCTAGCTCCAACGCCGATATCGCCTGCTGGAACGTCCTTAACATCTTCTATAAGCTTATACAAATCATTCATAAAAGCCTGACAAAAACGCATAATCTCACCATCACTTTTGCCTTTAGGATCAAAATTCGCACCACCTTTGCCACCACCTAAATTTAGTCCAGTTAGTGAGTTTTTGAAAATTTGCTCAAAACCTAAAAATTTAAGCACATCTAAATTTACTGTTGGGTGAAATCTAAGTCCGCCTTTATAAGGTCCAAGACTTGAGTTAAACTGAACTCTATAGCCAAAATGAACCTGAGCCTTGCTGTTATCATCAATATAAACAGTTCTAAAAATGGTAGTTTTTTCAGGCATTACGATTCGCTCTAAGACGCTGTGTTTTTGGTACTTTGGCTCTTTGTCTAAAAGCGGAGTTAAATTTGTCAAAACTTCCCTTGCTGCTTGAAAAAATATCGGCTGTCTTGGCGAAACTCTTTTTATATGCTCTAATACTTCGTTGATGTAACTTTGCGAACTCATCTTACTCTCCTAAACAATAAATTTAAAAAATTATAACAAATTTGTAATGGAATTTAAGATATAAATTTAGTAGGTGAAATTTTTAAGAATTTTTTTGATCTGCCTTTATGTGGTTATTTTTACTAAAAAAATCATATAAATTTAATTTAGCTTAAATTTATAATTTTGTTACCATACGCAACACTCTTATGAAAATTTATAAAAATTTAATAACATTTTTAAGGATACGAGTTGGCTTATGTGTTTAGTTTGGGTTGAAATTTAATGCTCGTGATTTTTTAAGATAAAGCTTGAGTGCTTTTTTCTCTTTTGCTTGAATTTGATAACTTATGTAGTTTAAATACCATAAAATTTCACTCTTTTTTATGCCCCTACTTTTTGCGTAACGCTCCAAAATATATTGTGGGATTTTTATCTTTTTCTTTAAAAAACTCTTAGTTAAACGCTCATATGAACTCTTAGAGTCAGTTAAGCAAAAAACCGCAAAAACAAATGGCAAATTTGTCTTTTCATGCCAAATTCTACCCATATCATAAAAGCTCTCTTCGCCGCCTTCTTTAAGATATGCCCTAAGAGCGTTATCTCCTATGATAACCTCACCATTTAAACCCAAAACCTTACTTAGCATATTTGACGCCATAGAAGCGGGGTCTAGTTTTTTAGGGCTATTTTTGCGAACTAAAACGCTGATGACCTCTTTTTTGGCAACAATGCCCATATTTAATTTAGTGTATTTCTTACGCCTACTTTCAATGCTAGATATTACAGCAGCGTCCACGCTTCTTTTTGCGAGTTTTTTACAAAGTACACTTGGAACATCTTTTTTATAATCAATACTTTTTTTAACAGCACTTGGAAGTGGGTATTTTTTTAAAAAAACATGAAAAGGGAGTAAATTTAGATAATCAATCTTACCAAATATCACAGCTTAACCTTTGGAATAGGAACGACTTTAAAGGCTCGTCCATCGCCAAAATCAACTCTAGCATATTTGCTATCAAAGCAAACTTTTGCACCATCACCTTGCATACAATCTTTATTAACTCCTAAAAGAGCATAACTCATACCGCTGCTATCTTTCATAGTAGCGGTTTTAAAGTTATCATCGCTTTTTAAGCTAAAGCTTACTCCGTTAAGTCCTACAAAATATATAGCTTCATTACTATCTTTAGAACTTAAGCTCTTACTAGCACAAGATATTAAAATTCCAAGAATAAAACCAAACAGGCTAAATTTAGCTATTTGTGTTAAAGACCCTATCACCCGCATCACCTAATCCTGGAACGATATATCCTTTTTCATTTAGTCCTTTATCTATGGCTGCTACATAAACCTCAACATCTGGATAAATTTTATTAAATCTTTCTAGGCCGTCTGGAGCTGCGATTATAGAGATAAATTTTATATCTTTTACACCTTTTTCTCTTAGAAATTTAACAGCATCAATTGCTGTTCCACCTGTTGCAAACATCGGATCTATAATGTAGGCGGTTCTTTGTTTATAGTCACTTGGAAGTTTAGCGTAGAAAAATTCAGCATCAAGAGTTTCTTCATTTCTTTGAAATCCTAAAAACCCTACACTTGCTGCAGGAATAAGTTTAAATACAGCATCAAGCATACCAAGAGCGGCCCTTAAAATCGGACAAATCATAATTTTTGTTGATAATTTTTTGCCATCAGCTGTGGCAACTGGAGTATCGATTTTAGCGCTTTTAAGCTCTAAATCTCTGCTAGCTTCAAAAAGCAAGAGATATGTTATCTCATCTATTAGCATTCTAAACTGAAATGGATCAGTGTTTTTATCTCTTAAAATAGAGATTTTATGCTCTATTAATGGATGTGAAATTTTAAAAATATTTTTCATCCTAACTCCTATGTTTTGTTAGTAAATTCTCTCTTATATCCCAAAGTTTTTGAGATAAATCCACTTTGTATGTTGGTGGTTTAACATTTCTTAGATACTCACTCCACATGCTCTGTTTTTCAGATTTAGTTGTTTGAGCTATATCTTTTACGCTCTTTTTTTCTCCTACAAATTTGCCATTTTCAAACAGTGGTTTTAGAAGTTTTTTGGTATAGAAATTTTGAAGTTTATATCTTTTGTATGTGTATAAAGGGTGAAAAATCTCTAAGCTTTCTAAATTTTCAAAGCTCTCACCATCTAAGCATATAACATCGGCTAAAGCCTTGTGAGTATCTTTATCATAAAATCTAAACACCTGCTTAAGCCCTGGGTTATTTATCTTTCTAGGATCGTTTGAAATTTTTATTTTTGGCTCTACTTTGGAATTTCTTTCAACTCCACTTAGCTTATAAACCCCGCCTAAACTCGGGCTATCTTGCGAAGTTATAAGCTTTGTACCAACGCCGTAACTATCTATTTTAGCACCACTTTGATAAAGGTGTTCGATTGCATACTCATCTAAGTCATTTGACGCTGTTATTTTAGCATCTTTAAAACCAGCATCATCAAGCATCTTTCTAGCTTCTTTGGTTAAATATTCTAAATCTCCTGAGTCTATGCGAATTCCAAGCGGCTCGTGACCTTTATCTCTCAACTCTTTAAAAACAGTAATGGCATTTGGAAGACCACTATTTAAAACATCATATGTATCAACTAACAAAAGAGTGGCGTTAGGATACATTTTTGCGTATGCTCTAAAGCTTTCTAGCTCGCTATCAAAGCTTTGAACCCATGAGTGAGAGTGCGTTCCAAGTGCTGGTAAGTTAAATTTAGCGGCTGCTTCGACATTTGATGTGCCTATACAGCCACCTACAAAAGCTGCTTTTGCTCCATATAGTCCTGCACTTCTACCTTGTGCTCTTCTTAGTCCAAATTCCATAACGCTAGCATTTTTTGCACTTTCACATACTCTTGAAGCTTTAGTAGCGATTAGGGTTTGAAAATTTACGGTATTTAAAATAGCAGTTTCTATTAACTGAGCTTCTAAGATATTAGCTCTTACGCGGATTAGTGGCTCATGAGCAAAAACGATACTTCCCTCATCTATCGCATAAATTTCACCACTAAATTTAAAGCTCTTAAGATACTCTAAAAACTCATCTTTAAAATACCCACTCTTTTTTAGATAAGCTATATCATCAGGGCTAAATTTAAGCTCTTGTATATACTCTATAACTTCATTTATACCACATAAAATAGCATAAGCCCCGCCACTTGGGGCTTTTCTAAAATACATATCAAAAACAGCTACTTCTTTAGGTTTACTAAAAAAGTAGCCTTGCATCATACTAAGTTGATAGAAGTCTGTAAATAACGCTCTCATAATTTTATGTTTTTAAGGCTATCTCTATAAGAATTTTCATCAAATTCTTTAACCCTTGTAACCCCTGCATCAAAGGCTGCTTTTGCAACTGCTGGTGCTACTGCAAAAAGTACTCTTTTATCAAATGGATTTGGAATAATATAGTCTTTACCAAAGCTAATCTTATCTACACCCATTTTTTCACAAACATCAGCTGGAACTGGCTCTTTTGCCAAATCCGCTAAAGCTTTAGCAGCTGCCATTTTCATCTCTTCAGTTATAAATTTAGCTTGAACATCAAGAGCACCTCTAAATATATAAGGAAACCCTAAGACATTATTAACTTGATTTGGATAATCACTTCTTCCTGTTCCTACCATAGCATCATCCCTAATACTATGAACATCTTCAGGATAAATTTCAGGTACTGGGTTAGCTAAAGCAAAGATTATTGGATTACTTGCCATGCTTTTTACCATATCTTTTGTTAAAACTCCACCTTTACTTAAACCTAAAAACATATCCGCATCTTTTATAGCATCTTCTAAAGTTCTAGCGTCTGTATCTATGGCAAAGTAAGCTTTTTCAGGACTTAAATTCTCCCTACCACTATGAATAACACCTTTTGAATCAAGCATTATAATATTTTTAACTCCGATTTGCTGATACATCTTAGCGCATGCTATTCCTGCTGCACCACTTCCACTAACTACAACTTTTAAATCACTAGCTTTTTTACCACTTATTTCTAAAGCATTGATAAGTCCAGCTGTTGTTATGATAGCAGTTCCGTGCTGGTCATCGTGCATAACTGGAATATTAGTTTCTGCTTTTAATCTTTTTTCTATCTCAAAGCACTCTGGAGCTTTTATATCTTCTAGATTTATGCCACCAAAAGTTGGAGATATAGCTTTACAAATTTCAATTATCTTATTTGGATCTTTCTCATCTATCTCAATATCAAAAGCATCAACGCCTGCAAATTTCTTAAATAAAACCGCTTTTCCTTCCATAACTGGTTTTGATGCTTGCGCACCAATATCACCAAGACCTAAAACTGCTGTACCATTACTAATAACTGCTACTAAATTTGACTTATTTGTATACTTGTAAGCCAAATCTGCATTACCATCTATCTCTTTGCAAGGTTCAGCAACACCTGGACTATAAGCCAAAGTTAAATCCTTAGAGCTCTCAAAAGGAGTCTTAACCTCAACACTTATCTTTCCACCTATATGGTAGTTTAAAGCTTCTTCTTTTGTGTATTTTGCCATTTTCTATCCTTAAATTTATTTTATTTTGCGAATTTTATCCAAAATTAACTTTATATAGTATAAATACCCACTAAATGGAGCTATTTTTACTAAATTCCAGTAAATTTGATATTCTATTTTTAAGTTCAGTAGTGCCAATTATTTCCATTACTTCAAATATTCCAGGACTTACACTTGTGCCAGTTATAGCAACCCTTAAAGGCTGAGCGATGTCTTTTAGTTTGGCTGAATTTTCATCTAAGAATTTCACAGTTATCTCTTCATAAATTCTAGTATCAAGGTCGTTATCGCCTAAAATTTCGCTATATTTTTCTAAAAGCTCTATGCTTTGTGGCTTTATAAATTTTTTATAAGCTTTTTGGTCATAAGTTGTTGGCGCTTTTAGGATATTTAAAGCTGAATTTGCCATCTCAACTAAAGTAGTACTTCTCTCTCTTAAGCTATCAACTAAAAGCTTAGCGTGCTTTACAGGGTCTAAATTTACCCCAAATTCTTTTAACTCATCTTTTAAACGCTCAAAACTTGCCTCTTTTATATAATGCTGATTTAGCCACTCAAGTTTGCTTTGGTTAAATGTACTTGCGGATTTGCTAAGATTATTAGGATCAAAAAACTCTTTAAGCTCATCCATGCTAAATATCTCATCATCACCATGACTCCAGCCAAGTCTTACTAAGAAATTTAGAAGTGCTTCTGGCAAATAGCCCATCTTTTTATACTCCATCACATCAGTTGCACCATGCCTTTTAGATAGCTTTGCACCATCGCTTCCATTTATCATTGCGACATGGTAGAATTTAGGAACTTCAAAACCAAGTGCATTGTAAAGAATGATCTGTTTTGGAGTATTTGAAAGGTGATCATCGCCGCGTATCACATCAGTTACGCCCATTAATGCATCATCAATTACTACAGTAAAGTTATAAATCGGGCTTTTATCACTTCTTGCGATAACAAAATCATCAATCATATCAGCAACTTCAAATTTAACTTCGCCTTTTACTCCATCCACAAACTCAATCGTTCCGCTTGTTGGAGCTTTTATCCTTATAACAGGATCTATTCCAGCTGGTGGAGTTCCTTTAAAATCGCGGTATCTACCATCATATCTAGGTCTTTCTTTTCTTGCAATTTGCTCATTCCTTAAATCGTCAAGCTCTTCTTTACTCATATAACATTTATAAGCTTTACCTTCATCAAGTAGCTTTTGGATATATTTTTTATAAATTTCCATTCTCTCACTTTGATACTCTACAGTTCCATCAAAATCCAGTCCTGTCCACTCAAAAGCTTCAAGTATTGCCTTTGTAGCTTCTATTTTATTTCTTTTAAAATCCGTATCTTCAATACGAAGCAAAAATTTACCGCCATTTGCTCTAGCGTATAAATAGTTATAAAGCGCAGTTCTTAATCCTCCTATGTGAAGATATCCAGTAGGAGAAGGTGCAAAACGAGTAATTATCTTTTTAGTCATATTCTTCCTTTGTTTTCTAATTCATAGTTATTTTATGATATAATCGCAATTATAGTCTTATAAGCTTAAATTAAAGGTTTTTTATGAAAAAAAAGTTACTTTTTATAGTCGCGTTTGCATTTAGCATATCTAACGCAGCACCAGTAAATTGGGTAGTTACAAAGGTTAATAATGAGCCTATTACGAACTACGAAGTTACTCAGATGATGAAAATGATGAAAACAAATGATAAAAACAGAGCCCTTGAAGCTCTCATTAATCAAAAGCTTCAAATTTCAGAGATAAAAAAGCAAGATATTGCAGCAGCACCATTTGAAATAGACCAACAAATTCAAAGAATGGCAAAAGCAAATGGAGTAAGCGTGGAGAAATTTAAAGCAAGAGCTAAAAACAACGGCATAAGCGAAGCTGAACTTAGAGATGAAACTGCCAAAAGTATAAAACAAAGCAAACTCTTAGGAAATGTTTTTGCTAGGGCTGATGAGAGAGTAAAGCCTGAAGATGCACTAAATTTTTATAACCAAAACAAGATGCTTTTTATGAATTTCTCAGCGGTTAATGCAACAAGATATGCAGCTCAAACAAAGCAAGAGATCGTAGATGTAACTAGAGGAAAATTTGGACCAAAAGTTTTTAGCCATAAAATAACAATCCCAAGAGCGCAGCTAAACAACGAAACAGCTTATGTGTTTATGAATATGAAAAATGGTGCTTTTACTCCTGTAATGCAAAATCCTCAAGGATACTGGGAAGTGCTAAGGGTTGACTCAAAAAGCGGAATGGTTGCAAAAAGCTTTGAAGAAGTTAAGCCTCAAATTCTAAACATGATGGCTGAAAAAGAAAGAGCAAAAGCAGCTGAAAGTTACTTTGAAAAGCTTAAGGCTGAAGCTGTTATTGAACATGTAAACAGATAAATTTAGGGCATAAATTTGAAAAATTTTACTAAATTTATATCTATTTTTTTACTTATATTTATGCTTTTTGGATGTTCAAGCAAAAACACTTCTGTAGGTGGAAGTGGGGCTGCCGTTCACTCAAATAGCAGCAGCGGATATGCTGGAATGTTTAGTATAGGCAGGAGTTTTTAGCTTTAAAAACTAAATTGCTACTATTAGAAATTTATCATTTTAAATGTATCTTAAATTTATAGCAATCACTTAAGTCTAAATTTTCAAATTTGATTAGAAATAGAAATTTGGGCAAATTTTCATTGCCCTTAAATTTTAATAGTGCTTGGTTAGATAGTTAGTATCGTAGTTATTTGTGACAAAATCTTCATTATCCATCATAGATATG
The DNA here is from genome assembly GCF_013201645.1 of Campylobacter corcagiensis. NCBI lineage: Bacteria > Pseudomonadati > Campylobacterota > Epsilonproteobacteria > Campylobacterales > Campylobacteraceae > Campylobacter > Campylobacter corcagiensis. Next base: position 1,526,340 of record NZ_CP053842.1, read on the forward strand.
TGGAAATTTTTGGTGCACTTTATTCCTTGTATTATGAGCTGATCAAGTGCAACTTTCATCTTTGCAATAGCTTTCTCTCTACTACTAGCATAAACAACAAGTTTTCCTATCATGCTATCATAAAATGGCGGAACAACATATCCTTCATAAATATGGCTATCCCAACGCACATTTCTACCATTTGGAGCTACGAATTTAGAAATTTTTCCAGGACAAGGAGCAAAGCTTTTTGGATCTTCAGCTGAGATTCTACACTCAATTGAGTGTCCTTTTAAGCTTATCTCATCTTGGCTTGGAAGCTTTTCACCTTCAGCTACCCTTATCATCCACTCAACTATATCAAGCCCACTTACCATCTCACTTACACAGTGTTCAACTTGAAGCCTTGTGTTCATCTCTATGAAATAAAACTCTTTTGATGCTTGATCGTATAAAAACTCAAATGTCCCTGCACCACTATAGCCTATAGCCTTTGTGGCATCAACTGCTGTTTTATGAAGTTTTTTTCTAGTATCTTCATCAAGTATAACAGCTGGACTTTCTTCTATAAGTTTTTGATGGCGGCGTTGCATTGAACAGTCTCTTTCTCCTACATGAATAACATTTCCATGCTCATCGCCTATAACTTGAACTTCGATATGGCGTGGATTTTGAATATACTTTTCTATATACATCGCTCCATTTCCAAAAGCAGAAAGAGCCTCACTTTCAGCTGACCAAAAGTTCTTTTCTATATCTTCTTCTTTCCATACTACACGCATGCCACGACCACCGCCGCCAGCTGCAGCTTTTAATATAACAGGATACCCCATCTCATTTGCTAAATTTTTTGCCATTTCTACATCTTTTAGCACACCATCGCTTCCTGGTACAACTGGAACGCCAGCTCTTTTCATAAAGCTTTTAGCCTTACTCTTATCACTCATAAGACTCATAGCATCTACGCTTGGCCCTATAAATTTAATGCCTTCTTTTTCACAAATTTCAACAAATGTTTGATTTTCACTTAAAAAACCATATCCTGGAAATATCGCATCGCTTTCACTAATCTGAGCAGCTGAAATAATAGCTGGAATATTTAAGTAGCTATCACTACTTCTTGGCGGACCTACACAGATACTTGCATCTGCGTATTTTACATAAAGAGCGTCTTTATCTGCAGTTGAGTAGATAACAACAGCCTCTTTTCCCATCTCTTGGATAGTTCTTAAGGCTCTCAAGGCTATCTCGCCACGATTTGCTATTAGAATTCTCTTCATTATAGCTTCTCCACCTCAATGATTGGCATATCATACTCAACTGGCTGACCATCAGCAACTAAAATATCCAAAACCCTACAGTCAAACTCAGCTTCTATCTCATTCATTATCTTCATAGCTTCGATAATTCCAACAACTTCACCCTTTCTAATAGTCTGTCCAACGCTTACAAAAGGCTTTGCTCCAGGGCTTGGGGCCATATAAAATGTTCCTACCATAGGTGAGTTTATCGTACTATCTTTTTTAGGATGAGCCTCACTACCATTTACCACTAAATTTATAGGCTGGGGAGTTACAGCTTGTGGAATTGGTGTAGGACACATATCTGGAGTAAATTCAGGTACTTCTACACTTCTTTTTAGCTCTATTTCAAAATCATCTTGTTTTATTTTAACCTTTCCAATGCCTGAGGCTTCAAAAAATTTCATAAGCTCTTTTATCTCATCTATCTTCATAATAGCTCCTTTTTAATATTAAATGCTAAATTAGTAATTTTACTTAGTTTTTATAAAGCTTAGTTAAACATAATAAATTTTATGAGAATTTAAAATTTGAAACTTAAAAATTTTTTGCTATAATTTTGAAAAAAGGATTAAAATGGGTCTAAAAAGTGATGGGTGGATAAAAGAACAAAGCCTTAAAAATGAGATGATAACGCCGTTTTGTGAGGAAAATATAGGAAGTGGTGTAGTAAGCTATGGGCTTTCAAGTTATGGGTATGATATAAGAGTAGCTGATGAGTTTAAAATTTTTACAAATGTTGGTGGAACAGTCGTTGACCCAAAGAATTTTGATGAAAAAAATGTTGTGGATTTTAAAGGTGATATCTGCATAGTTCCACCAAATTCTTTTGCTTTAGCTAGAACTGTTGAGTACTTTAAAATGCCTAGAAATGTCCTAGCAATCTGCCTTGGCAAAAGCACATACGCAAGATGTGGAATAATAGTAAATGTAACGCCATTTGAACCAGGATTTGTTGGGCATATCACAATTGAAATTTCAAACACAACCCCACTTCCAGCTAAAATTTACGCAAACGAAGGAATTGCTCAAGTACTATTTTTAGAAGGCGATGAGCCATGTCTTGTAAGCTATGATGAAAAAAAAGGCAAATACCAGAGCCAAACAGGAATAACTCTACCTAAAATACTAAAATAAATTTGTAAAATAATTTAATAAATGTTAATAAATTTAGGTAAAATACGCAAAAAATTTGAAAGTGATAGTTTATAAACATGAAAAATTTAGTAATAGTAGAATCCCCAGCAAAAGCAAAAACAATAGGACGATTTTTAGGCGATGAGTATAAAGTTATAGCATCTAAAGGTCACATTAGAGATCTGCCAAAATCAAGCTTTGGTATTAAGATAGATGAAAATGGCTTTACCCCACAGTATAGGATAAGTAGTGATCACTCAAGCCTTGTAAAAGAGATAAAAGAGTTAGCTAAAAAAGCTAATCAAATTTACCTTGCAACGGATGAAGATAGAGAAGGTGAAGCAATTGCTTATCACATAGCAAAAGCTATAGATAAAGATCCAGCAAAACTTCCTAGAATCGTATTTCACGAAATCACAAAAGATGCTATCACTCACGCTGTACAAAACCCTAGAAATTTAGACGAAAGTAGCGTAAATGCTCAGCAAACTAGAAGGCTTCTTGATAGGATAGTTGGATATAAACTTAGCCCTTTACTAGCTAGTAAAATTCAGCGTGGTCTTAGTGCTGGTAGAGTTCAAAGCTCAGCACTTAAGATAGTTGTAGATAAAGAACGAGAAATTCAAGCTTTTGTTCCTGTAGAGTATCACAGCATCGATGCAGTGTTTAAAAAAGATCTAGAAGCTGAGTTTATAAAATTTGATGATAAAAAGATGGATAAACTTTCAGTTAAAACCTCTGATGAAGCAAAAATGATAGTTGATGTTATAAAAGGTGAAAATTTTAATATAACTAATATAGAAAGCAAAGAGCGTAAAACAAACCCTCAACCGCCATTTATGACTTCAAGTCTTCAGCAAGCTGCAAGTTCGACTCTTGGCTTTAGCCCTAAAAAAACAATGATGTTAGCACAAAGCTTATATGAAGGCGTAAATGCCCCACACGGCGGAGCTATAACATATATGAGAACAGATAGCTTAAATTTAGCATCATCAGCTGTTAAAGCAGTAAGAGATATGATAAAAAGTGACTACGGCTCAAAATACCTTCCAACCAAACCAAACTCATATGTTACAAAAAGTAAAGGTGCTCAAGAAGCTCACGAAGCCATCCGACCAACAGATCTAAATTTTACTCCACAAAGAGCTGCTACAGCTCTTCCAAAAGATGAAGCAAGGCTTTATACGCTTATTTATAACCGCTTTGTAGCGTGTCAAATGACACCAAGTATAAGCGAACTTCAAAGTGTTTTTGTAAGCTCTAAAAGAAGTGAGTTTAAAATAAATGGTAGAAAAGTGCTATTTGATGGTTTTTATAGAGTATATGGCGATCTTGATAGAGATAAAATTTTGCCAAATTTAAGCGTAGGCGATGAGATGAGTTTACAAAAAGTATCATCAAAACAAAATTTCACAGAACCGCCTGCAAGATATAGCGAAGCAAGTTTGATTAAAAAACTTGAAAGTTTAGGCATTGGAAGACCATCAACTTACGCTCCAACCATATCTATACTTACCGCTAGAAAATATGTAGAAATCACAAAAAAGCAGCTTGTCCCAACACAGATTGCTTTTAAAGTAATTGAACTACTTGAAAAGCACTTTACAAACATAGTTGATAGCGAGTTTACTTCCAAAATGGAAGCAAAGCTTGATGATATAGCTGAAGATAAGGCTGATTGGCAAGAGGTTTTAAAAAATTTCTATACCCCTTTTATGGCTGAAATAGAAAAAGGTAAAAAAAATATAAAAAGCCTTAAAAAACCAGCCGAACCAATAGGTGAAAAATGTCCTGAGTGTGGCAACGAACTAGTAAAAAGAGGTGGAAGATATGGAGAATTTATTGCGTGTTCAAATTTTCCAAAATGCAAATATAGTCGAAATTTAGAAAACAATAAAAATGAAAAAGCGTCCAAGAAAGAACCAGTCTCAACAGGAGTTAAATGCCCTGAGTGCGGTAGTGGCGAAGTAGTTGAAAGGTTTTCAAGGCGTGGTAAATTTTATGGTTGTTCAAACTATCCAAAATGCAAATTTACAAGTAACTACGAAATAGTTCCTAAATCATGTCCTGAATGCTCTGAAAAATATATGGTTAAAAAAGAGCTAAAAAAAGGAACTTTTTATGAGTGTTTAAAGTGCAAATTTAAGGAGCAAATTCTTTGAGGTTAAAATTTGGTGTTATATCTGATTCTCACCATAGAAGCGATGTAGCAAAGAGCGCTATAAATTTTTTAAAAGATTGTGGAGCAGATTTACTAATACACGCTGGTGATATAGTAGAACACGCAACCCTTAAAGATTTAAAGCACTCAAATTTGCCATATGTTGCTGTTTTAGGCAACAATGACAAAGAGTTGCAAAAATATAAAAAAGAGTTTAACCTCTTTAAAGAGCCATATAATTTTGATTTTAATGGCTTTAAATTTCGCCTAGCACACTATCCTTACTATTTAAAAGGAGACGCTGATATTTTTATATATGGACATACTCATGTTTTTAGCGTTACGAAATGTAACAACTCTTTATATTTAAACCCAGGTGAAATTTGTGCTAGAAAAAAGCCAAAATTTGAGTGTGTTTTAGTCGAGTGTGAAAAGCAAAATTTAATAAATTCATTTAAAATAGATAAATTTGAAAGCCATATAAACGAAATCTGCTGGCAAGAGGTCTAAATGAACGAACTTTTAATTCTTATAACTTTAGCTTTTATTATATTCGCATCGCCTTATGTTGCAACTTTTATAAAGCTTCCTACATCTGCGACTGAGATTTTACTTGGTATTATTTTAGGAACTATTGGGCTTTTACCAGATAGCCAAAGCTTTAAAACAGTAGCTGATGTTGGGTTTTATTACCTTATGTTTTTAGCCGGGATGAAAGTAGACTTAAGAGTGCTTCTTAGAACTGATAAATTAACACTTAATAACACGCTTTTATTTTTAGCTGCATCATATGCTCTTGCTGGGCTTTTTATATATATTTTTAGTCTTAATCTTATATATTTAATAGTTCTTCCGATAATGAGTGTTGGAATTTTATCTACTCTTTATAAAGAGTATGGAAATGACACTAAATGGCTAAATACAGCGATGTTCGTAGGAGTTGTTGGAGAGGTTATAAGTATTGCTTTACTTACGGTTTTTGGTGCTTATATAGAAAATGGATTTGGCGTAAAGCTTTTTATAAATCTTGGCGCATTAATTGGTTTTTTAGTTGTTGTAGGGCTTATTTTTAGGTGGGTTGATGTATTTTTTTGGTGGTTTCCAGATACAAAAAAAGCCCTTATGCCACAATTTGATAAAAACGAAAAAGATATCCGCTTGTCCATATCGCTTCTTTGTATTGTGATTGCTGTTATGATTATTTTAAAGCTTAAAATCGTCATTGGAGCCTTTATAGCAGGAATGTTTATACCTACTTTTTTTGGTTATAAAAAAGACCTTCCAGCTAAACTTGAAAGCTTTGGATTTGGATTTTTAGTTCCGATATTTTTTGCTTATATTGGTTCTACTGTAAATTTAAGCGTTCTTTTTAACCCTATAGTTGCAAAAAGCGTAGTGTTTTTAACGATTCTTATGCTTTTAATAAGAGTCGTGCCTGCTTTTGTATTTTACAAAGAGCTTCAAAGCATAAAAGAGGTTTTACTCTATGGAGTTAGTTTGGGTATGCCTTTAACTCTACTCATCGCAACCGCAACCGTAGGATATGGCTCAGGATATATCGGAAGTGATGCTTACTACTCTATGGTTTTAGCAAGTGTGCTTCAAGCTATAATATGTACTACTTTAATAAAAATTATATATGACTCAAAGATATAAACTCCACTATACTAAACTTAAATTTTAGAAATTTATGATATTATAACTTTTTTATAAGGAGTAAACCATGTCAAACACAGCAACTTTTACAGATAACAGAAACGGTAAGACTTATGAATTTCCTATAATTGATGGCGAACTTGGTCCATCAGTGGTTGATATATCAAATTTTTACACCCAAACAGGTATGTTTACCCTTGATAAGGGCTATACTTCAACTGCCATGTGCAAATCAGCCATAACATATATAAATGGCGAAAAAGGTGAACTAAGACACCGTGGTTACGATATCGCATGGCTTGCTGAAAACAAAGTTTTTTTGGATGTAGTCCATCTTCTACTACACAAAAAACTTCCAAGCCAGAGCGAACTTGACGCTTTTAGAAAAAAACTAAAAACAAAATCTTTCATAAATGAAAGAATGTTAGGTCTTTTTAATGCTTTTCCAGATAAAGCCCATCCTATGGCAGTTTTACAAGCTTGCGTGGCAACACTTAGTGCTTACTACTCAAGAGATATGAACTATGATGATCCGCATGAATACATGGAATTAGCTGAAAGATTGGTAGCAAAAATGCCAACTTTAGCAGCTTTTTACTACCGTCATGCTATGGGTTATCCGCTGATTTATCCTGATTTAGATCGTGGATTTACAGAGAATTTTCTTTATATGATGAGAAGTTTTCCACACTCTCATGTTGATATAAGATCCATTGAAGTAAAAGCATTAGATACTGTACTTATGCTTCATGCAGACCACGAACAAAACGCCTCAACCACGACTGTTAGAACAGTTGCATCAACCCACTCTCATCCATACTCATGTATAAGTGCTGGAATCGGGGCTTTATGGGGGCATGCTCATGGCGGTGCAAACGAAAGCGTTGTTAGACAGCTTGAGGCTATTGGAAGCGTTGAAAATGTAGATAAATACATAAAAAAAGCAAAAGATAAAGATGATCCATTTAGACTTATGGGCTTTGGTCATAGAGTTTATAAAAACTACGATCCAAGGGCAAAGGTTTTAAAAGGCTTAAGAGATAAGCTAGTAGATGAGCTTGATATTGATTCAAATTTAATCAAAATAGCAAATAGAATAGAAAAAATAGCTCTTGAAGATGAGTATTTTGTAAGTAGAAATTTATATCCAAATGTTGATTTTAACTCAGGACTTATCCTAAAAGCCCTAAATATACCAACTGATATGTTTGCTGTGATGTTTGTCATCGGCAGAGCTCCTGGCTGGATGGCACAGTGGATGGAACTAAAAGAGCAAGGAAACATGAAAATAGTTCGCCCAAGACAGCTTTACATAGGACCTAAAATAGGTTGCGAAGAAAATACTTCTAAAAATGACATCGAGTACTCAGGAAAACAGTAATGGAGCCTTTAGAAATTGCAGTAAGGGCGGCAAAAAAAGCTAGTAAAGAGATTTTAAAACATTATGATAATTTTGAAATTTATACAAAAGAAGATAAAAGCCCTTTAACTACAGCTGACCTTGCTGCAAATGAAGCATTAGTTAAAGAACTAAGTAAAACAGGCGTTAAAATTTGCTCTGAAGAGAGCATTTTAGGAGATGATGAAAGGGTAAAAGAAGAGCAGTTTTGGCTAGTCGATCCACTTGATGGCACAAAAGAATTTATAGCTCAAAATGATGAGTTTTGCGTTTGTATTGCTCTTATAAAAAGTGGTCGCCCAATACTTAGCGTTATAGCTATTCCGTGTAAAGACGAAATTTTTTATAGCGGTGGCGGCAAAGTAGTTTATAGAAATGGTGAAATTTTAAAGCCAAAAGATAAAACGCTAAATCTTTTTTTGATGGGAAAACATGGCTCAAGCAAAAAAAGAGAGGAATTTGCTAAGAAATTTGGCTTTGAAATTAAGGCTATAGGCTCTGCGATTAAATTTTGCCGTATCACTGAAAATTTGGCTAGCACTTATGCAAGACTTGGACCATCTTCGCTTTGGGACATCGCAGCTGGGGATTTTTTAGTAGAACAAAGTGGTGGCGTTACGATAGATCTTACCACTATGGAAAAGCCACTCTACAACCGCCCTACTTTGATAAATAATCCTTACTTAGTTGTGGATAAAAACCATGTAGAAAATTTAGATAAATATTTAGAGTTTTTTAAAGATTAACTCCAAATTTTGTTATAAATTTTAAGCATATTAAATTTAGTGTGAAATTTATTAGTTTTCATAGATCAAAAACCATAAATTTACTAAAAATTTCACACTTTTATTTTTAAGTTAAATCTCCTACTCTATAACCTCAGCTGAGATTATTTTGATCTCATCTATTGGTCTATCTTTTTTATCTGTTTTAGTGTTTTCTATTTTTCTAACGATGTCCATACCGTCTATAACTTCACCAAATATCGTATGATAGCCATTTAGCCACGAAGTAGGATTAAAAGTTATGAAAAACTGACTGCCATTTGTATTACGCCCAGCATTTGCCATCGCTAAAAGCCCAGCCTTATCAAAAGTTAGCTTTGATTCAAACTCATCTTCAAAATCCTTACCCCAAATGCTCTTGCCACCCGTTCCACTGCCTGTTGGATCGCCACCTTGCATCATAAAACCTTTTATTACTCTATGAAAGATAACTCCATCATAGTAGCCATTTTTAGCGTGTGTTTTAAAATTTAAAGCCGCTTTTGGTGCTGCATCATCATATATCTTTAGTTTGATATCGCCTTGATTAGTTTTTAAAACAACTTCTGAAGCAAAAACTACTGAACAAGCCAAAGAAAAACTTAAAACTAGCTTTTTTATCACCACTTCTCCTTAAAATTTAGATAAAATTAAGATAATTATATTTAAATTAATTAAACAAAAAAGCGTTATTATTTTAATATATATTTAAGTAAATAATAGCTAAAATCACAAGGAGTAAAAAATGGAATTGATTTCAGATTTTATCATCAGACAAAACGGAGATGATATGCTGATTAAAAAGCGTATTAAGCTTCTTAAAGAGATAGAAAAAACAGGTTCTATCTTAAAAGCAGCAAAAGAGATACCAATGAGCTATAAATCAGCATGGGATGCGATAGATGCTATAAATAATCTATCGCCAAAACCAGTCTTAGATCGTCAAGCAGGCGGTCGAAAGGGTGGTGGAAGTAAGCTAACCAAGTATGGTAAAAGCTTAGTTAATATGTATGAAAAAATTGAAAAAATTCAATCTGAGTTTTTAAAGTTTATATCCAAAAATACAGATATAAATTTGGGCGAGATATCGAATTTAGAAAGGATTGCGATGCAAATAAGTGCAAGAAATGTATTTTTAGGTAAGGTTTTAAGCATTAAAAACGATGCTGTAAACTCAAATGTAGTTGTAGAACTAAATGGTGGGGCTAAAATTTCGTCAACTATCACCACAACTTCAGCAAAAAATTTAGAGTTAAAAGAGGATCTTGAAGTAAAAGCTATCATCAAATCAAGCTCAGTTATGATAGCAAAAGATGAAAACATTACTATAAGCGCAAGAAATATAATAAAAGGTGAAATTGTAGAAATTTCAAAAGGTGAAGTAAATGCTGAAGTTCGTCTTAATATCGGCAAAAATCAAATTTTAACCTCTGTTATAACGCTAAATTCAGTAGAAAGACTTGGACTAAAGGTAGGCGAAATAGCCTTTGGCGTTATCAAATCAAGTGAAATAATGATAGGGCTTTAGGAATTTAGATAGAAATTAAATTTATTAAATAAAGGAGAAAATATGAGAAAATTGATTATCTTAGCACTAAGCGTTTTAGCAATAAACGCAGCTGAAATCAGAGTTGCAGCGGCTGCAAACATTGGGTATGTATTTGATGAGCTTAGGGCTGAGTTTTTAAAAGATCGCCCAAATGATAAGATAGAAGCTACTTTAGGAAGTAGTGGAAAGCTTGTCGCTCAGATCAAAGCAGGAGCTGATTATGCGATATTTATGGCTGCAAATATGGACTTTGCTCAAGGTGTTTATGAAGATGGCTTAGCTACTGCTCCAGCTGAAATTTACACTAGAGGCGTTTTAGTATCTTTTAGTACTACTCCAAAAAAATGGGATGAGAATTTAGAGTATCTAAAAGATAAAAATATACAAAAAATCGCTATAGCAAACAACAAAACTGCTCCTTATGGAATCGCTGCTTATGAGGCTTTTGGAAAAGCTGGCGTTTTAAATGATATAGAAAATAAGCTAGTTCAAGCTGATAGCGTAGGAAATGTGTTGCCACTTACAATAGCTCAAGCTGATGTAGGTTTTATGCCTAGATCTGGTCTTGTTGGCAAAGATGAGTATAAAGAGGGTGAGCATTTTGTAAATGTTGCTGAAAACCTTTATACACCGCTTGATCAAGGTATGGTTATTTTAAACAAATACAAAGATGATGAACTAACAAATGCGTTTTATAACTTCTTAAAAAGCGATAAAGCAAAAGAAATTTTCTTAAAAAATGGCTACAAATAAGATAGAAGCAAAAATCATTGCTTTAAAAAATAGCGATGATATTTTTAGGGTGGATTTGGAGACAAAAAGCGGGGTAAAACTCGCTTTAGTCTGCCTTAACTGCGAGAAAAATATAGGAGATGTTATACTAGTTGGCATAAACCCTACAAATGTCGCTATATCTAAAAAAATAGAAAATTTAAGCATATCAAATCAAATTCCAGCACAAATTTCAAGCATAGAAAATGGCGAAGTTTTAACCAAAATTTCTGCTAAATTTGAAGAGCGTGAAATTTGTGCTATTATCACCAGAACCTCATCTGATAAGTTAGGCTTAAAAGCTAATGAAAACGCTATTTTTCTAATCAAATCAACGGATATGTTTATAGTATGATAGAACTTTTTTCAAGTATAAATTTCACTCCATTTTATGTGTCGTTTAAGCTAGCTTTTATTACGACGATAGTTTTGTTTTTTGCTGTGATGCCGCTTGCTTGGTGTCTAAGCCAAAGCAAAAGCCACCTAAAGCCATTTGTAGAAACACTTGCTGCTTTGCCTTTGGTTTTACCGCCAACGGTTATGGGTTTTTATATACTTTTTGCTTTTTCTAAAAACTCGCCACTTGGAGCGTTTTTAGAACAAACATTTGGCATTAGTTTTGTTTTTACATTTTCAGGACTTGTGTTTGCTAGTTGTATCTACTCGCTACCTTTTATGTTTCAGCCACTTTTATCAGGATTTGAAAGCCTTAATAAAAACCTACTAGAAGCATCTTATCTAAGTGGCAAGAGCAAATTTGCTACTCTTTTTTTAATAGTTTTGCCTAACATAAAGCCATCTATTTTAACAGCATTAGTCATAACTTTTGCACACACAGTTGGAGAATTTGGCATTGTGTTAATGATAGGTGGAAGCATTGATGGAGAGACAAAGGTTGCAAGTATTGCTATTTATGAATTTGCTGAACTGCTTGACTTTAAATCAGCTCATGTTTATAGTCTTATAATGCTTGCGATGAGCTTTTTAGTACTTTTTGTAGTATATTTCTTTAACCAAAAGGCAAAAAATGCTAGAAGTTGATATCAAAAAGCCACTTTTTGGTGTAAATGGTCTTATAAATTTAGAGGCAAATTTTAGCCTTAAAAAGGGTGAATTTTTAGCCCTAGCAGGAGTTAGCGGAAGCGGTAAAACAACTATACTTAGATGCTTAGCTGGTTTAGAAAAAAGCAAAGGAACTATAAAAGTTGGTGGCAAAATTTGGCAAGATGAGAGAAATTTCTTACCGCCACAAAAACGAAAAATAGGCTTTGTTTTTCAAGATTATGCTCTGTTTGAAAATTTAACCGTTGAGAAAAACCTACTATTTGCAAACAAAAATTATGCCCTTTGTGATAAGCTTTTAGAGCTTTTGGATTTAGGTGAGTTAAAAAAGAGATATCCTACAAATTTAAGCGGTGGGCAAAAACAGCGTGTTGCTTTAGGTAGAGCGATGATGAGAGAGCCTGAGATTTTGCTACTTGATGAGCCTCTTTCAGCACTTGATCCAAATTTGCGTATCAAACTTCAAGATGAAATTTTAAAAATTCATAAAGAATTTGGCACAACTTCTATCATAGTAAGTCATAGCCCAAGTGAAATTTATAAGCTTGCAACTCATATGATAGAGATAGAAAATGGCAAAATCATAAAAAGCGGAAGCCCTAAGGAGCTACTTTTAAAAACAAGTGGTAGCCAGAAATTTTCATTTTCAGCTACAGTAGTTGAGCTAAAAGAGGTTGATAATATCTGCATAGCTACGATATCTTTTGGGCATCAAATAACGCAAGTTATCGTATCTGATGCTAGAAATTTAAAAGTTGGCGATACGGTAAATGTAAGCACAAAAGCCTTTAACTTACTTATAAATTCATAAAATTTCAGTATAATCTCACCAAAAAAGGATAAATTTTGAAAAAACTTTTAATCGTTGTAGACTATCAAAATGACTTTGTAGATGGAGCTTTAGGTTTTAGTGGGGCTGACAAACTAGAAAGCATTATAGAAGAAAAAATCAAAACCTACGAAGCAAACAGTGATGATATAGTATTTACTCTTGATACTCATGATGAAAATTACAAAGACACTGAAGAGGGTAAATGGCTGCCAACTCCACATGTTATAAAAGGCACAAAAGGGCATGAAATTTATGGCTCTATAGCAAAATATGCTAAAAATCATCCCTGTATAGAAAAACCAACATTTGCAAGTTCTAAGCTTTTAAAATTTATAGAAAGCAAACCTTACACATACAATGAGATCGAACTTTGTGGGCTAGTGAGTTCTATTTGTGTTACATCAAATGCCATCATAGCAAAGGCTGCAAATCCAAACGCTAGAATCGTTGTAGATACAAAAGCGACTGATTCATACGATAAAGAGATGGAAAAAAAGTGCTTTGAAGTGCTAAATCACCTACACATTGAAACAAGAAAATAAAATTTATTAAATTTGGGCTAAATTTAATAAAATCTAGCCCTAAAAGATAGCTTTAAAGCTATCTAAAATTTACATATAGCTTCCATCAGGTTGCGGGAAAAATCCTACATGACTATAAAATACAGTAAATGCAAGCATTATCCATAAAATTCCAAGGCACCAAATAAACACCCCAGCAAATTTAGCTACGCAGCTGTTTCTTAAAGCAAATGGAGCAAGGATAGCACCAACTCCAGTTCCTGCATACAAAAACGCTACAAAAAGAGGCTCTAATAAATTTCCAGCTAAAAGTCTAGCGATAGGCTCTATCGTAGGCGGTCTCCACATACCAAAATGAAGTCCAGCAATGCCAAACAAAATAAGCCCAAATCCACCAATTGCACCTATGTATAAAATCGGTCTAAGAGTGCTAATGATGTGTGAGTTTTTATCTTCTTTGCATCTATCTGATATGAGAATAGCCAAACCAATAATAAAAGTAAGAGTTCCATAAAATGCACTAGGTTCTCCAAAAGTTATGTTATCAACAGTGCAACAAAACGCTCCAGGAACCTCTTTTAAAGGCCAAGTTAGCATCATAGAAAAACCAGAAATCGCTAAAAATAACCCAAGCATCACAAAGGCAAAACCCCAGCCTAAGAAGTTTTTTTGCTTATTAAACGCAAGTTCTTTGCCAAACATAACGCTAAAAATCATAATAATACCAACAACCAATGCCATTGTGGTATTATAAGTTACTCCTTGATCAAGCATGAAGTCTCCTTATTTGATAGTAGCATCTCTTTAATGCTCATAACTGCAACACTTATAGTAAAAGTAATGCACCAAATCAGTGCTGCGATATCTTCGCCTACTGAACTTGACGAGATAAACCAAATAATAAGCCCTAAAATAACGCCAATTATAAGCGTAAAAATAGTAACTTTCGTTAGAAATTTAGAATAGATCTCTATCTTTTCATCACTATTTTTAAAAACGGCTTTAATAGTTTTAAAAAACACCATATCTCCTTTCTAGTTTAAAAACTAAGTTAAATTGATACAGATTTATTATATGGTTAATTTCATAACGCATAGTAAAAAAATTATGAAAATATAACTTTATCATGAAATTTTAATGAAATTTAGTACTATTAATCCTAAATTTAATAGCTTAAAATTTCCTAAAAATGGAGAGTATTAAATTTAAATTTTTCTAAGATTGTGTCTGAGTGGGCCTTTTCCATGTCCTAAATTTGGAGCTTGTAGTATCGCTTCGTGGATATATTTTTTAGAAATTTTTATAGCATCTTCTAAGTTTTTACCAAGTGCTAAATTTGAGGCTATCGCAGTTGAAAACGAACAGCCTGTTCCATGTAAATTTTCACTATCTAAAAAATCGCTTTTAAATTCTAAAATTTTGCCATCTTTATAGTAGAGCCTGTCTACGCTTTTTTCACCAATTTTTATGTTTTTTATGACTACATTTGCATCAGCTTTTATATCTAAATCATCACCAAAAAGGCACTTTGCTTCATAGATATTTGGAGTTATAATTGTAGCAAATTTAAAAAGGTTTTTTAAATTTTGTATGTTTTCTTTACTCATTAGTAATGAGCCTGCTTTTGATATAAAGACTGGATCAAGCACTACAGGTACTTTTACGCTACTTAAAAACTCACGCATAACTTCTATAATGCTAGAATTTGAAAGCATTCCCACTTTAATAGCTGAAATCTCAAAGTCTGATAAAATAGCTGAAATTTGTGCCTTTAAAAACTCAGGCTTAGTGTCCACAACGCCTGTAACACCAAGTGTATTTTGTGCTGTTAAAGCAGTAACGGCTGTAGTAGTAAAAACGCCAAAATACTCACCCGTTTTTATATCAGCTTGAAGCCCTGCTCCACCGCTACTATCACTACCTGCTACAATCAGGACTACTTTCATTTTTGCACCTCATTATCTAAAATTTCACGCTCCAAGTATAGTTTTTGAAGTCTTGCATTTTCATCTTTTAGTCTATTGATATCTTTGTGTAAAAAATATCTCTCTTCTTGTAAACTTTTAAGCACACTTAGGGATCTATCGCCAAAAAGTACATTTCCAGCGTAAACCCCAAGAACAATTACGATAACTGCTAAAGCCAAAAATATCACGATAAGCTTTAGATTTTCTTTACTCAAATACCGCTTCCTACAAACTCATCACTAATTAGTTCTATCTCAAGCAAACGATTGTATTTAGCATTTCGCTCACTTCTTGCTGTTGCACCAGTTTTTATCTGTCCAGCATTTGTTGCTACTGCAAGATCAGCGATAAATGCATCTTCACTCTCTCCACTTCTATGACTTATAACGCATTGATAACCATTTCTTTGTGCTAGACGGATAGTTTTTAAAGTCTCAGTTAGAGTGCCTATTTGATTTGGTTTTATTAAAATAGCGTTTGCGACGCCTTTTTCTATACCATCTCTTAAAATTTTCTCATTTGTTACAAATAGATCATCTCCAACTAGTTGAACCTTACTTCCAAGTCTATCGGTTAGTTTTTTCCAACCAGCCCAGTCATTCTCATCAAGAGCATCTTCTATAGAGTAAATCGGGTATTTTTTACATAAATTAGCATAAATTTCTATCATCTCATCGCTACTTAAATTTTTACCACCAACTTTATAGCTTCCATTATCATAAAGCTCACTAGAGGCTACATCAAGAGCTAGTTTTATCTCTTTACCAGCCTCGTACCCAGCATTTTTTATCGCTTCAAGTATAAGCTTGATTGGCTCTTCATTATCAGCTAAATTTGGTGCAAAGCCACCCTCATCACCAACTGCTGTGCTATGACCCATTTTATCTAGAAGTTTTTTAAGATTTTGGTAAATTTCAGCAGCTGCTCTTAAAGCATCACCAAAACACTCAAATCCAAAAGGCATTATCATAAATTCTTGAAAATCAACGCTATTATTTGCATGAGCACCGCCATTTATGATATTAAACATAGGAACTGGCAAAACACTAGCATTTACACCACCAAGATAGCGATATAGTGGGATATTTAAGCTTTTAGCAGCTGCTCTTGCAACAGCCATAGAAACGCCAAGAGTTGCATTTGCTCCTAAATTTGAGTAGTTGTCTGTACCATCTATCGCTTTTAATGTTTCATCTATCAGTGTTTGATTAAAAGCATCAAGCCCCACAAGCTCATCAGCTATGGTAGTGTTTACATTTTCTACTGCTTTTAAAACGCCTTTTCCACCAAATCTTGTCCCGCCATCTCTAAGCTCTAAGGCTTCTTTGCTTCCTGTGCTTGCACCACTTGGAACTATCGCACTTGCACTTACTCCATCATCTAAAAAAACCGTAACTCTTACAGTTGGATTACCACGGCTATCTAAAACTTCATTTGCAAAAACATCTATAATACTACTCATCACTCTCTCCATCAACTACTATATCATCATCATCTTTACTTGGTTCTAAAATTTCACCTAAATGCTCATAAATTTTTGACTCTATCTCGGCTGCTATATCTGGGTTTTCTTTGAGATAAATTTTAGCATTTTCTCTACCTTGACCTATCTTTGTAGCACCATAACTAAACCACGCACCACTTTTATCTACGATATCAAGCTTTACACCATAATCTATCAATTCGCCAGTTCTACTTATGCCTGAGCCAAACATTATGTCAAATTCAGCCTGTCTAAATGGCGGAGCGACCTTGTTTTTAGCTACTTTTACTTTTACTCTATTGCCTATACTTTCATCATTTTGTTTTAAAGTAGCTATTCTTCTTACATCTATCCTAACAGAAGCGTAGAATTTAAGGGCATTTCCGCCTGTTGTTGTCTCAGGTGAACCATAGCCCATTGTGCCTATTTTCATTCTGATTTGGTTTATAAATATCACTGTTGTGCCCATTTTATGGACTATTCCAGCTAGTTTTCTAAGTGCTTGACTCATTAGTCTTGCTTGAAGTCCTACATGAGTATCTCCCATATCCCCTTCAATTTCTGTTTTTGGAGTTAATGCAGCAACGCTATCTACAACAATCAAATCAACCGCCCCACTTCTTGCTAAAGTCTCAACTATATCAAGAGCTTGTTCGCCAAAGTCAGGCTGAGAGACATATAAATTTTCGGTATCTACACCTAAATTTGCAGCGTATTTAACATCAAGAGCATGTTCAGCATCTACAAATGCACAAATTCCACCCTTTTTTTGAGCTTCAGCTATGATATGAAGAGTAAGAGTTGTTTTTCCAGAGCTTTCAGGACCATAAATTTCAATGATTCGCCCCTTTGGAACACCGCCAATACCAAGAGCAATATCAAGACCAACTGAGCCAGTTGATATAGCTTCAATCGGTTCAATTTTCTTATCTCCAAGGCGTTGAAGAGTGCCTTTGCCAAAGCTTTTATCGATCTGTTTTAGTGCTAAATCTAGAGCTTTTTGCTTATCATCGATCTTTTCATCAGTTTTAGCTTTTGCCATTTTTATCCTTTTGTGAAATTTTAGTGTTAATTATAGTCAAATTTTACTTAGCAGTAAGTAAAAATGTACTATACTAAGCAAAAATTTAGGAGATAAGATGAAAAAAGAGATTTTTGTAGCACACTCACCTGATGCAGATGATATTTTTATGTATCAAGCGATAAAATTTGGCTGGGTAGATAGTAAAATTTTAAGCTTTAAAAATAGAGCTGATGATATACAAACCCTAAACGAAGCAGCACTTAAAGGCGAGTATGACGCGTGTGCGATAAGTTTTAGTGCGTATCCTTTAATATCTTATGATTACGCACTTTTAAGATGTGCGGTAAGTTTTGGCGAAGGCTATGGTCCAAAACTTATAAAGAAAAAAGGGGTAAATTTAAAAAGAAATTTCAAAGTCGCACTTAGTGGAAAACACACCACAAACGCCCTGCTTTTTAGAGTGGCTTATCCTGATGCAAAGCCTGTTTATATGAATTTTTTGGGTATTGAAGATGCAGTTATAAACGGCGAAGTCGATGCTGGAGTTTTGATACATGAAAGTATTTTGGAATTTAGTGACGAGCTTGAAGTAGAGCGTGAAATTTGGGATATTTGGTGTGAGTTAAGAGGGAGTGAAAATCTGCCTTTGCCACTTGGTGGAATGGCACTTAGAAGGAGTCTTCCTATAACTGATGCGATAGAGTGTGAGGGGGTTTTAACAAAAGCAGTTGAAATCGCTACAAAACATAAAAAGCTTTTAAGTAAGATGCTAATTGAAAGAAATTTGGTCCGCGTTGATGATGAAAAGCTTGAAAAGTATCTAAATTTATACGCAAATGATGAGTCAATCTCTATGAGTGAAATTCAGCTAAAAGCGGTAAATAAGCTTTTTGAGATCGGATATAAAAATGGCTTTTATCCTAGCAAAGTAGATGCATTTAACTCTTTAGTTCCTATCGAGTATGAAGGGCTTAGAAATTGCTAATTGATTTTAGTAAATTTAGCTCCATTAAAATCGGCGGGGTTTTTGAAGTAGCTGAAATTTCTTATGAAAATGCTAGCGAATTTAATGGCGTGATAATTGGGGCTTGTAATAATATCTTAATCTCACCAAAGCCACCAAATTTGGGAATTTTAAGCGATGATTTTAAATTTATAGAACTTTTAGATGATGAAATTTTAAGAGTTGGAGCTAAAACAAAAAGCTCACAGATTTATAACTTTGCTAAAAAGCAAAATTTAGCTGGATTTGAATTTTTAAGGGGAATTCCTGGCACACTTGGTGGGTTATTAACCATGAACGCTGGACTTAAAGGCTTTGAAATTTCTAACTCCTTAGTGAGTGCAACAACAAGCAAAGGTAAATTTATACGTGATGAGCTTGATTTTTCATATAGAAAAAGCGAAATTCCAGGCGTAATATTTGAAGCGGAATTTAGTGTGAAATCTGGCTTTGATTCATCCTTAAGTGATGAAATTTCAAAAGCTAGAAACAATCAGCCAAAAGGCTATAGCTTTGGAAGTTGTTTTAAAAACCCAGCTAATGACTCAGCGGGGCGTTTGATAGAAAGCGTCCAGTTAAAAGGCTATAAAATAGGTGGTTGTAAATTTAGCGAAATTCACGCAAATTTTTTGATAAATTTTGATAATGGAAAATTTGAAGATGCTACCAAACTTATAAATCTAGCCAAAAAAAGAGTCCTAGAAGAGCATGGCGTAAAGCTAGAGTGTGAAGTTAAAATAGTGTAAAAATATAGCTATAATATGTTTTCATTAACAAAAGCTTACTATACTTTAAGTTATGAAAGAGGTAGAATTTGACCTACATATGCACTCTATTTATAGCGATGGAAGACCTGCTCCACACGATATTGTTAACATTGCTAAGAGTAAAAATATAGGCTTTGCAATCACTGATCACAACCATATAAAAGGTTCAATCATCGCTAAAAAACTAGCTGATAAAGATGGCATTCCTTCGCTTTGTGGTATAGAGCTTGGCACAAATGAAGGCAAAGAGATGCTTATATACTTTGATAAACCTTTTAGAGCTGAAGAGTTTTATATAAAAGAAGTAGAGCCTTATAAAACAAGCAGAATGACTAGAATAAAGCGTTCTATGTGGGAGTTTGTGGGCGATGAGTTTATGAGCTTAAAAAGGCGTTATGAAATTTACTTTGTAACTATACCACACCCTTATGCTATGCTTTATAAAAGCGTAAAACACAACCCCTTGCTTTCAAATGCTATGCTAAAAGTAGCAAACGCAGTCGAAGCAGTAAATTTAAGCATAAGCAGTAAAGCAAACGCAAAAGCCTACTGGCTTGGTGTAGAACTTGGTAAATTCCTAACTGCTCCAAGTGATGCTCACCTTAAAAGCGACATAGGCTTAGTAACTACAAGGTTAGAATTTGATGAGAATAAAACCATAATAAAAAGCGATATTTCGCACAACTTTACTCACTCTCACATACTTAAAAACTCTCTTACCCTGCTTCAAATAACCAAAGAAAATATCAACTACTCGCTTTTAAAAAGAGGAAGTTTTAAGCTATGATAGATGAAATTCTACTAAATTTAGAAGATTTTAGAGATGAAAAATATGCTAAATTTCAAAATAAACTTATAAAAACAGATATGAAAATTTTAGGCATAAGAACGCCTGTGCTTAGGAAATTTGCTAAAAAAGTAGAAAATTTAGAGTTTTTAAAGGCTAAAAAAAGAGAGATTTATGAGCTAAATTTGCTAGAAGCTTTTGTTTTATCGTCCATAAATTTAGAGTTTAAAACTAAACTTGAAATTTATAATAAATTTATAAAAAGAGTTGATAACTGGGCGTTAATAGATGCTGTTAAATTTAAAGAATTTGATAGAAATATGCTTTTTGGCGAGATTAAAATTTGGCTTATTAGCAAAGATGAGTTTATAAAAAGGGCTGGATATGTAAATTTGCTCTATCATTTTGTAGATGAGAGGTGGCTTGATTTTATCTTTAGTATAAAAGATAACAACCTAGCTTACTATGATACTATGGGACATGCGTGGCTTATAAGTGAGTGTATGGCAAGATATCCTAGTAAGACTTTTGAGTTTTTAAAAGATAGAAATTTAAAAGAAAAAACCTTTAAAAAAGCGGTATCAAAAAGCCTTGATAGTTTTAGAGTGAGTGAAATTTATAAACAAAAGCTTAAGGGATTGAGACTTAAAAGCTAAATTCTGATATAATATATAAAATTTTTATCAAAGGCTAGATATGAAAAAAATTTTGATTTTGCTTTTTATGTTAGAAGCTGTTTTTGCTGGAGATATCGCTATAGTTAAGATGACTAAGGGAAGTCCAGTAGTTCAAAGAGATGGTAAAAATCTAAATTTAAGCGTCGGAGATAAACTTAATAATAAAGATATATTAATAACTGATAAAAACTCTAAAGTTGGTGTGATTTTCAATGATGGAAGTACGCTTACTTTAAGTGAGGGAAGTTTTTTAAATATTGAGGAATTTACCTACGAACCAATAGAAGAGAAGTATAAATTCACTCTAAAGCTTGATAGGGGCGAGACTTTATTTGAGAGTGGTAAGATGGGTGAAGTAAGTCCTGAGAATTTTGAGTTTAAAATTCCAACTGGAACGATAGGAATAAGAGGAACAAAATTTATCATAAATCTAAAATAAAGGTCAGATATGGAAGCAGTTTTAGCGATGCTAGCTCTGATAGCTGGTATAAATTTCTTAGATAAAAATAGCACTCAAATAGTCTTGCTTGATAGCAATAAAACCTCATCTATAACGCTTAAAACCGCTTATAAAAGTGAGCTTTTAAGCACTCCAAATGAGTATTTATCAATAAACAACATAAACCAAAATGAAAAAAGAGTTCTTAATAATAGCGAAGTAGAGGATAAATTTGGCTCTATCATAAAAGTAAGTGTAGATAAGCCAATAAGCTATAAACTATACTTCACAAATTCAGACTCTCTTGATGAAAAATCCTTAAAAATCATACCTAAAATAAAACAAACCATAAAAGATAGATATCCTTGTGAAGTATCTATAATAGGTCATACTGATACGATTGGTTCTAATGATATAAATAAAAAAGTATCTTTAAAAAGAGCAAAAAAAGTAGCTGGGATTTTTAAAGATGAAAATATCTCAAGAGTAGATATATACTCTTTTGGCGAGTCAAATTTGCTAGTAAAAACAGCTGATAATGTATTTGAACCAAAAAATAGGCGGGTTGAAATCCAAATAAGATGAGATATCTAAAATTTATAGTTTATAGCCTTATGATGCTACTTGTAATGGCATTTGTGGCTAAAAGTAGCTTTGTTACTTTTATAGACTATAAAATTTTTGATATGTTTAGTAAAGATACTAAAACTTCTTCAAAATCTGTAATTATAGTAGCTATAGATGAAAAAAGCTTAAGTGCTTTGGGGCAGTGGCCGTGGAATAGAATAATAACAGCTAAAATCACTCAAAATATCCTTATGGCAAAACCTGCTGTTTTGGGCATTGATATGATACTAGCAGAAAAGGATAGAACATCGCTTAAAGAAATATCTAAATTTTATGAACATAGCCTAGGTCTTAGTATAGATATAAATAGCGTTCCAGATATTTTACAAGATAATGATAAAATTCTCTCTTCAGCCCTAAGTGCAAACAAAAGCGTTTTAGGAACATTTATGGATAATAGCAACAAAGAGTGTGAGAAATTTACTACCATAAAAAGCGATCAAAATATAAAAAACTTAGCTAAATTTAGCGGGATGCTTTGTAGCTACGATACTATAAATAACAATGCTAGCGGAAATGGATTTATAAACTCTAAAATCTCTATAGATAGAAATTTAAGGCAAAACGTCTCTTTTGTAAGATATAAAGATGCTATCGTGCCGTCTTTAACCATGGCTATGTTGATGCAAATAGATCCAAATATGACTCTAAAAAATGCTAAATTTGGTACAATAGAACTTGAGTTTTTAGGTCAAAAAAGATATTTTAATAAAAAAGGAACCACACTAAACACTCCTTATGATTCAAAAAATTTTAAAATAGTATCTGCTGTAGATATCTTAGATGCAAATTTTGATAAGAGTATTTTAACAGGTAAACTGGTAATACTTGGTGCTACTGCTACAGGGCTTTATGATCACTATATCAACACAGATGGAGTTATGTATCCAGGTGTTTTTTATCACGCTTCTTTTTTGGAAAATTTTATAAAAGACTCACTAATTATAAATCCTATATTTTTTAAAAATATCTTTTTTGCTCTATCTTTGGTTTTTAGTATGCTACTAATATTTTTATACAACAAAAAAGGCTATATTTATGCTATCGTATTTTTTAGTTTAGCATCTCTTTTGGTTACATCTATAGCATATATCTTTGTAAAAAAAGGAATTTACATCTCTGCTGGTTATTTTTTAGTGACTTCTATCATACCGATGGTTGCTTTATCTCTTTTTGGTGCTTACAAAGGGGTAATAGAGAGAAAAAACCATATCTTAGATATGGAAAGTGCTAACCGTTCAACCATAGCTAGTATGATAGCTGTAGTTGATAGTAAAGATGGCGAAACTGGTGGGCACATCATAAGAACTAGAAGCTATATAGAAGCTCTTTGTAAATACCTTTACAAAAAAGGCTTATATAAGGATATAATCACTCCTGAATTTATTGAAATTTTATATAGAGCTGTTCCACTTCATGATATAGGAAAGGTTGCAATACCTGATGATATCTTAAAAAAAGAGGGAAAACTCACTGAAGAAGAGATGAAGATAATGAAAACTCATGTCCAAAGAGGTAAAGAGATAATAGAAAAAAGCATATCAATGTCTGAAACTAAGAATAAATTTCTTATTTCAGCTAGAAATATCGTCTATACTCACCACGAAAAATGGGATGGAAGTGGCTATCCGCAAGGGCTAAAAGGAGAAGAAATTCCACTTGAAGGAAGACTCATGGCTATAGCTGATGTGTATGATGCTCTTGTTTGCGAAAGATATTATAAAAAAAGTTATAGTTTTGAAAAGGCTGAAGATATCATAATAAGCCAAAGCGCAAAGCACTTTGATCCGCTTTTAGTTGAAGCGTTTAAAAAGATAAGGGGCGAATTTAGAAATATCGCCCTTAAAATTTCTTAACCAAAAAATTTCTTAAACACGCCCTTAAAAGCACCACTTAAGCCACTTTTTTTCATAACGCCTTCTAAAAAGTCACTATAACTCATACCCTTTTGTTTAAGTATCATATTTAATTCATGCTCACTTGCATCCATTCCGCCAACTTGTTCAGCGTCTAGAAGTTTTTCATATATGGAAGTAATTGTTTTTATAGTGTCATTATCAGCAGCTCTTCTAAAAGCAGTAAAGCCTGATATATTTCCATTTTCATCTGTTTGAACTTGAAAATCAGTTACAACCCAGTAGTATCTACCATCTTTTGCAAGGTTTTTTACAACTGCTGCCATATTTTTACCACTTTTTATTCTATCCCACATCATTTTAAATATAACCCTTGGCATATCTGGATGGCGAACTATGTTGTGCGGACTTCCAACTAGTTCATTAGCTTTATACCCTGAAATGCTTTTAAAGTAAGGATTTACAGAAGTTATTATTCCTTTTGTATTGGTTGAAGAGATGAGATATCTCTCTTTATCTAATTGTATCATCTCATCAATTGGGGTTGGTTTATAAGTTGTCATTTTCTACCTTTATAATAAATTTTTATCTATTCTATCGTAAGTTAACTTATGCTGATATTAAGCATTTATTATTTAAATTTTTAAAGTTAACTTTATTATTTCTGGAACTAATTTGATTTAACTAATGTTTATCAAATAGAAGTAGAATATGCAAACGATAAAATTTATCGTTTACTAAAATTTAAAAGGAAAGATTATGTCAAAAACATTAACAACAACTTCAGGAAATGTAGTCGCTGATAATCAAAACAGCCTAACAGCAGGAAAAAATGGTCCTGTTTTATTGCAAGATTATAAACTGATTGAAAAATTAGCACACCAAAATAGAGAGAGAATTCCAGAAAGAGCAGTCCATGCAAAAGGAAGTGGGGCTTATGGAAAGCTAGTAATTACAGAAGATATCTCAAAATATACAAAAGCTAGTGTTTTACAAAAAGGTGAAAGCACAAGAATGCTTATAAGATTTTCAACCGTTGCAGGCGAAGCAGGTGCGGCAGATGCTGAAAGAGATGTTCGTGGTTTTGCTATGAAATTTTACACAAAAGAGGGAAACTGGGATTTGGTAGGCAATAACACTCCTGTGTTTTTCGTCCGCGATGCGTATAAATTTCCAGATTTTATCCACACTCAAAAAAGAGACCCAAGAACTCATTTAAGATCAAATAACGCTCAATGGGACTTTTGGACATTAGTTCCTGAAAGCCTTCACCAAGTTACGATTTTGATGAGTGATAGAGGAATTCCAGCAAGTTTTAGAAATATGCATGGATTTGGAAGTCATACTTATAGCTTGATAAATGATAAAAATGAGAGATTTTGGGTTAAATTTCACTTCAAAACCGCTCAAGGAATTAAGAATTTAACAAACGAAGAAGCAAAAAAAATCATCGGCGAAGATAGAGAAAGCAACCAAAGAGATCTTTATGAGTCAATCGAAAAAGGAGACTATCCAAGGTGGAATTTTAAAATCCAAATCATGCCAGAAAAAGAGGCAAAAACATGTGGATTTAACCCATTTGATCTAACAAAAGTTTGGTCACATAAAGACTATCCATTAATTGATGTTGGATATTTTGAGTTAAATGAAAACCCGCAAAATTACTTTAACGAAATCGAACAAGCTGCATTTAGCCCATCAAATGTTGTGCCAGGAATCGGCATTAGCCCTGATAAAATGCTTCAAGCAAGAACTTTTAGCTATCCAGACGCTCAAAGATATAGAGTTGGCACACACTACGCACAACTTCCAGTAAATCGCCCAATAAATGAAGTAAATACCTACACAGTTGGTGGGTCAATGAATAACGGAATGTATAAAGTTGAAAGCGGAAAATACTACGAGCCAAATAGCTATAATGGTCCAAAAGAAGATAGAAGCTTTTTAGAACCAGATTTAGAAATTGATGGTGTTGCAGGAAGATTTGGGTATGATGATGAGGACTACTACTCACAGCCAAGGGCGTTATTTAACCTAATGAGCGAGTGCCAAAAAAATCAGCTTTTTAACAATATCGCTGATAGTATGGATGGCGTTTGTGATGAGGTTAAAAAAAGAGCGTTAGGTCATTTTGAAAAAATTTCGCCTGATTATGCAAAAGGTGTGGAAAATGCACTTAAATCAAAATGTGGCTGTTCAAAATAAGGCTTTTTGATGAGTGAAAATAGCTTTTCAAACCAAATAAGCGATGAAGAAAAGGCAAGGTTTAACGAACTTTGCCAAATGGCACTAAATTTTGCAAGAACAAATGAGTATAAAACATTAGGAAAGATGATAGATGCGGGGCTTGATGTAAATTTAAGCAACGATAAAGGCGATACTTTGCTAATGCTAGCAAGCTATAATGCAAATTTTGAGACAACTAAAATGCTTTTAGAAAAAGGTGCTTTGGTTGATAAGAAAAATGACCGCGGTCAAACGCCACTTGCAGGAGTTGCCTTTAAAGGAAATTTAGAAATCGCAAAACTTTTAGTTGAAAATGGAGCTAATATAGATGAAAATAATGGTCTTGGAATGACACCGTATTCCTTTGCTGTGATGTTTGGCAGGAGCGAAGTAGCGTCTTATCTTGCAAGTAAAAGTAAAAATAAAAGCCTATTTAAAAAGCTTAGCTCAAAACTTTTAAATTTATTTAAGAAAAGCTAAAATTTTTAAGCCTAGAGAAAATTTATAGGCTTAAGTTTTAAATTTATATTTTGGTTATTAGCAAATAAACTACGCCCCGCAATCAGAGCAAGGTAAAATTTACCACTTTCCAAAAAGTTTTCTAGCTACAGATCTTAAAAATCCACTTCTTTTAATCTCACCCTCGATAAAATCAGTATATCTCATTTTCATACTTTTAAGTATATTTGTTAACTCTATCTGACTTGCCTCCATCCCGCCAGTAGCTTCAACCTCAAGGAGCTTTTTATATATAGGAATTACTGCTTGTATAGTATCATGTGGAGCAGCTTTTCTATATGCTACATAGCCCTTTATATCGCCTTTATCATCTCTTAAAATATCAAAATCTGTTACAACCCAGTAGTATCTACCATCTTTTGCAAGGTTTTTTACAACTGCTGCCATATTTTCACCTGCTTGAATTCTCTCCCACATAATCTTAAAAATAACTCTTGGCATATCTGGATGGCGTATTATACTATGTGGCTGACCTAGAAGCTCTTCGGCAGAATAACCTGAAATGCCTTTAAAATATGGATTTGCAGATGTTATAATGCCTTTTGTGTCTGTCGATGAGATAAAATATCTATCTTTATCTAAATTTATCATCTCATCAATCGGAGTTGGTCTTATCATTTTATATCCTTTTATAAATTTTATTAATGTACTAAATTTTGCCTTAAGAATTGTTTAAATTTTTGCATTTCATATTTTGAAATTTCATCTTTAAGCCATCACAATTTTCATAGTAGTTTGGAAGTATTTTTATAACCTTAAAACCAAATTTTTTATATAAATTTATAGCTGTTTTATTATCACTTCTAACTTCAAGTCTTAAAGAGTTAAATTTAGTAGTAAGATAGTTTAAAATTTCACTTCCAACTCCTAAATTTCTACTACTTTTTGATACAGCTATAGAGTAGATACGAGGTGTTTTAAGATAAGTAAAAACCAAAGCATAGCCTAAAATTTCACCATTTTTTTCATAAACAACTAAGAAATTTCGCTTTATATGATAGTAAAAACTAGCTCTACTTAGTTTAAACTCACTAAAGCTCTCTTCTTCTATCTTTAAAAGAGCGTTTACATCTGCGTTTGTAGCTTTTCTCATTTTTGGTAAATGGTATATTTTATGTCAAGTTTATGTGGACGATAACTCATTTTTACCTTTTTTAGATTGCTAAAGCCCATATCATCGCCAACATTGATAAACTCACACTCAAATTTATCCTTTAAAACCTTAGAAAATTCTCTAAATATAAACTGAGCACACCCCAAAGTCTCAAAATCAGTCTTTTCTATCAAAACACTAGCTACACCTTTATTTATCATCTCACCAACAGTAAAACCTTTCATCTCACCTTCTATATATAAAACAATTCCGATAAGTTCTAGCTCTTTATAGTAAGTAAGCATTCTTTTTATAGCTACATTTTCTTGATAAATTCCCTCCATAAACTCATCAGTTCTTTCTTTTGGCATATATTTTATACGCTCTTTTGCCCAGATATTTGATAAATTTATGATCTCATCTTTGTGTTTTAAAGGGTCTAATCTTTCAACTCTAAAATTTGGATAAGTTTTTTTAAATTTGTTAACTTCAGTTCTTTTAGTGTGGTAGGCATTGCCTTTTAACTCTATTAAATCATCACTTTTATAAATATAATCATTTAAAGCCTTTTCAAATACAAAATCTTCAAACACATCAAAGATATTTGCACTCTCATCCAAAGAAGTAGCAAATTTCTCTAAAATACTCTCAGCAACATAATCTATCCTTGACAGATATGGACTTGAGTTATTATCATTCATAAGCTCAAAGCACTTTAATATTGCGTTTTTAAGGTCTGAAATTCTACCAAGTGGAGGTAGTAGCATGCTTAGTTCTCCACCACTCATCGCAAAAAGACAAAAGCTATTTTCAACTATAGCATAAAAACCACTCACATTTTGAAGCCATATAAAATTTGAAGCAAAGGTATAATCACTTATATCAACCTGTAAATCCTCACCAAGCCTTAGCAAATACTCTTCCATTAAAGGTTTTGAGTTTATGTCAAATTTGCTAAACTTAACATTTTTTACACTAAATTCCATCTATTAATCCTTTTAAAAATAGTGATTATACACCAAATTTAGCAAATTTATTCTGCTTTTAAACTATCGTCAATATAGCGTTTTTTCTTAATATCCTTTACCTTATCAATATCTACAACAATAAACCCATCTGTGCAGTTTTCAAACTCAACATCTACTCCAAAATCCAAAAATTTAGCCCCACCTTCATCGCAAAGTTCGCTGTATTGCTTATATAAAGTAGGCACACCAAGACCATAAATCGCAAGACTTTCTTTTAAAATTTTAAAGTCTTCTTCGTAGTTTTTTCCACTAAAAAGCTCTTCTAGTTCGCTATACTCTTGCTTTGGGATGATATATCTGTTTTTAGATAAAACAATATCGCCACTTAAACCAAAGTGTTTTTTATAAAAATAAATCATCATATCGCGCGCTGTTTTGTGGTAGTTTGCACTTATGCTAACAGGACCAAAAAGATACCTAGTTTGTGGAAAATTTCTTATATAAGCACCTATTCCATACCACAAATAATCAAGTGCTCTTGTACCCCAAAATTTAGGCTGAACAAAGCTTCTACCAAGCTCTACTGAGTCTTGAAAAAGATACGTAGCATCATCTTTAAACTCAAAAAGAGTTTGAGTGTAGAGTTTTTTGCTATCTAAATTTGGCTTAATTTCGTTTGTAATACCTAATCTATAAGCACCAACTATCTCTTTTTGCGTTGCATCAAAAAGCACAAGATGCTTATAATAAAAATCAAACTCATCTACATCATAAGCCCCTCCGGTTCCTTCTCCAACCTTTCTAAATGTAAATTCTCTAAGTCTTCCTATCTCTAAAAGAAGCGGGGTTTTAGTGGGAGTTTTACAAAGATATATCTTTTTGCCATCTTTGGTTTCGCCTAAAAGCTCGCCCTCTTCTATCTCTTTACTAACAATATCTTTATTTTGTGGCTTTAAAAGGCATTTTTGAGTTTTAAAAACTCGCTTTTTATCTTTACCAACGCTATAAAGATGCTTTTGTAAAAGCTTTAAAGTATCGCTATTTCTACGAATTTCAGGCATGATTATGTTTTTAAACGGTATCATTTCGCCAACTTTTATAGTTAGGCTTTTTCCTTTTTTATTAAATAGCTCATTTCCTAGCAAAAGTCCAGCTAAAGGTTTATGTATGGCTGAAACCGCATAAAAAAGCGTTGAGTTTTTAGCATTTACAAAAATAGGAACTATTGGGACTTCTCTTTTTTTAGCAAATTTTAAAAATCCACCTTTCCATTTAGTATCTTTTATGCCAAAAGGACCAACTCTTGAGACCTCTCCAGCTGGAAATACTATAATAGCCCCTTCATTTTTAAGCGTATCATCGATCTGTTTTATAGCATCTTTTGAGTTTTTGCCGCCGATGTTGTCTATTGGTATTAGCATATCGCTTATTGGATCAAGTGCTAATAAAATTTCATTTGCTAAAATCTTAACATCTGGGCGAATTTTTCCTATAAAGCTCATTAAAGATAGTGCATCAAGTCCGCCTAGTGGGTGATTTGCTATAAATATAACCCTGCCTGATGTAGGGATGTTTTCAACTGAAATATTATCGATATTATAACTAAAACCTAGATAATTTAAAACAGCATCTATAAACTCTACATTTTTAAGGTGAGAATTTTCTTTTAAAAAGTTATTGATCTCATCTTCATGAAAAAGTTTTCTAAGCAACCATACAAAAGAATTTGATATAAATTTTGGATATTTCTCAAAAATTCCTGGATATCTATCTTTTAATTCTTGGTTAAAATTAATCATTTTAAAACTCCTAAACCCTAATAATAGCATAGTTTAGTTTCAAATCAAAAACAAAATTTTAACTATTAAAGATAGAAAGCTAGGTAAATTTACCTAGCTTTTAGTTTTAGTATTTCATCTCTTTAAAAGGTCCATATTTATGCTGCTCATCGCTAAATTTATCATCGTGCGGTCCAACATCCATATCTATAGCTTTTACCTTTCTATTTGGAAAATCATTTTCTCTGCCATCTTTTATTGGGCGAGGTTTGGAGTTGATATAAGCTGCCACATCAAACGCCTCTTCATCTGTTAGAATTTCATTAAATTGTGGCATATTTTGTTTTATAAATTGTGCTGCTTTTATCATCCTATACATTCCAGCTCCTGTGTTGTAGCTATCATCACCCCATAATGGTGGATAGATGTAGTAATCTGCCGAAGCAAACTCTGGATTTTTCATACCCTCGCCGTTTTCGCCATGACAAACTGTGCAGTGAGTCTCATAAACCACCTTTCCTTTAGCAAGATCAGCTGGTCTATCAAGAAGTTCTACTTTTTTAAGGCTTTGACCTTTGATGTTAGCACCAACTGGAACGCCTACGCTTAAATAGTGCATATATGTTACAATTGCACGCATTTCTGGCGAGTTAAGTGGCAAAGTTTTACCATTCATGCTTCTTTGCATACAGCCATTAATTCTATCTTCTAAGCTTACGATTTTATCGCCTCTTGCGTTGTATTGTGGAAATCTTGCAGTAATACCAATAAATCCAGCTGAGTACTGTTTGGTTCCGCCTTGGGCATGACAGCTATTACAGGATAGGTGATTTCCAGCGTAGCGTTTTGACTCATCTTTTGCATTTGGACCGATATAGTTATGTGTTTGAGAGATTAATTTATAACCATACTTTACCATATCGCCATAAGGTGAATCTGGAAGTTTGCTCTCATCTAAAACGCCCGACTCATCAAATGCTGGTGGAAGTTTCCACTCTGCTACAGGTAGGCTGGTGCCTGTTTGCTTTTTTTGATTATCTAGTGCCAAATCAAGACCAAAAGCAACACTACAAGCTAACATACTAGCGATGACTATATGAATTGTTTTCATGCATCTCTCCTTAACCATAAAGTTTATAGAATTATATGTTAAAAGCATTAAAATGGTAATTAAATAAAATATATAAATAAATTTTTAAGAATCTTATAAGGATTGCATCGCTTTAAATTTAAAAAATTGGTGGAGTTAAGCGGGATCGAACCGCCGACCTCTTGAATGCCATTCAAGCGCTCTCCCAGCTGAGCTATAACCCCAAAAGAGTCGTAATTTTATCTTATTATTTCTTTATTTTGAATTAAATAAGCAAATTTTTACAAAATAAATAAAATTTTAAGGTTAAATTTGATATCATTTCATTTCGCAATTAAAAAGCATATATTTTGCGGGAATAGCTCAGGGGTAGAGCACAACCTTGCCAAGGTTGGGGTCGCGAGTTCGAATCTCGTTTCCCGCTCCATATTTGAGTTTATAATTGTGCCCGGGTGGCGGAACCGGTAGACGCAAGGGACTTAAAATCCCTCGGATCTTTTCATCCGTGCCGGTTCAAGTCCGGCTCCGGGCACCACTAGATGAGCATTTGTAAGGCGACATCGCCAAGTGGTAAGGCAGAAGCCTGCAAAGCTTTTACCCTCGGTTCGAATCCGAGTGTCGCCTCCAAAACTAAAACAAGGAGTTAGGTATGCGTTATGTTTTAGCTATTGTGGCTCTATCTATATTTTTCGTAGGCTGTTCAAACACTGCAAAAGGTGTCAAAAAAGACATTAATGAAGGTGCTCAATACGTAGAAAAAAATACAAGATAGCTCTTTATGGAGCTGTGCATAACTACGATGATAGCTCCAATAATTATCGGGAGATGGCTGAGTGGTCGAAAGCGGCGGTCTTGAAAACCGTTGAGGTGAAAGCCTCCAGGGGTTCGAATCCCTTTCTCCCGGCCATTTATACTACACAATATTTCAAAATAACAATACTATCAATCTCTAAGATTTATAATTTTTTAAATTTAATGTCTATTGAAAAATAAGAATTGAGAGTCAAGTCTAGGTTTTTTAAAATAATTAAATAGAAAATTAAAATATATAAAAGCTTTAAATAAATAATTTAATTTTAAAATCAGTTATCAAAAAATAATAGTTATTAAATTTTAAAATAGTTTTGCCAATTATAACACGCTCATACAAATCGCAATAAATATAGAGAAGTCTGATTTTATTTAATAAAACTAGATATACAAAATATTAAACTCTTATAAAGGTAGGAATTTAAGAATTTCAATAAGTATCATTTTTTAGTATGGATTTATAAAAGTCTTAAAATGTATTGTAATAAATTTTAGCCCACAAAAAGGGGCTAAATTCTATTTCTTTTTCTTATCAATCTTATTTAGATTATCTTTTGCTCGTTTTAGATAATCATCCCTAAAAAGCTCATCTCTCATACTTTTTGTAAGTGGAGATGACTTTTCAAAGTGTGCATCAACAGCCATTTTTTGGGTGCCATTTTCATCTAAAATTTGCATAAAGTCGCCATTATGTAGATTTTTAATAGCATTTATTTGCGGAGTTGAATGTT
Source organism: Campylobacter corcagiensis (assembly GCF_013201645.1). Taxonomy (NCBI): domain Bacteria; kingdom Pseudomonadati; phylum Campylobacterota; class Epsilonproteobacteria; order Campylobacterales; family Campylobacteraceae; genus Campylobacter; species Campylobacter corcagiensis. The sequence goes on from NZ_CP053842.1 coordinate 1,559,317, forward strand.
TGCTTAAAGGCTTACCATCTTCGCCCTTAGCGTCCATATAAAATGGCTCACTAGGATTTGCATCGTAAAATCCATATCTCATACCAAAGCCCATAGTTTGTGGGTTTTGATGACACTCTTCACACTCTCTAGCCTGCCTTGTAGAAGTGTGAGGATTAAGTGGCTGCATATCAATCGTTACAATCCCATCTTTATTTGTTGCGACATTATTAAGTAGTGCGATCTCGCCATCTGGTGCGATCACAGTCCCAACCGTTTGTATAACGCCAACTAGTGGTGTAACTCTACCTTCGCCATTTATACCTAAAACTGGATCTTCCCACCTAGCATGTGAGTAATTCCCAGTTGAGCCACCTGGCTGCATAACAGGATCGCCATAATAATCACTTGGAGTGCCATCTTTTGCTATTTTCTCAGCTGATTCTATCCAATCAACGAATTTATTGTCTTTTGAGTAATCCACGCTGTAATCATATCCGTAATATGACGACGCCCAAGTTGAGTGACATGCGTAGCATTCCATCGTTTCAAGGTGTTTTGAAGCCCCAACCATAGCAAGTCTTCCCTTTTGGTTTTTCCATAAATTTTTATCTTCTATATCTTTTAAAAGTGGCACTTCCAAGGTCTTTCCAGAAGCTGAGTGAAGCACGACTTTACCCCCATCTTTTACCACATTACCCAAAGGATTTCCCCTTGCACTTAGCAAATATCCATCTTTTGGCTCATAAATTTTGGTATGTGCTGAAGTTTGAGAAAGTGGCTCTTTTCCAAGCCCCCTTTGATTAAACAGCATATCTTTGATCTCATTAGTAACTTTATTTGGATCAAGAAGTTCGTCCCCATAACCCAAAGCTAACTCCCACGGATATTTTGTAGGTGTTCCATGGCAATCACTACACTCTATCTCTATTTCTCCAAGTGCGACTGTGCCGATGTTTCCATTGCCGTGCATATCAGGACTTGTGTGGCAGTCTTGACAGAGCATCCCAGCGTCATAATGCACATCTGCTTTAATGTGCTTATAAAGATAAGTCCCATTTGGTTGTTGAAGTGTTCCATCATCGTTAAATGGCACATACGCACTTCCTCTATCAACCGCAAAAAGCCCTTGATACTGCAAGCTTACACGACGCCCTGAGCTGTGACATGCATTACAAGTTGAAATTTGTATGCCTGAGTATTCCTTACCATTTACTTTTACTTTTGAGTTTTCGCCTGATTGCATCGTATGGACTAGCATATGACCTTTTTTGGTTTTATCAATAGTTGGATCGCCCCCTTCATAGTAGCCTTCCGCTCCATAAACAGCGTGACATGCAAAGCACCCAAGCCCTCTAAAATGCCCTCTTACTTGCTTTCCTTTTGACTCTAAGTGGCAAGCGTTACAATTTCTAAGGTAGCTATAAGCTGCCTCGTTTGGATTTTCTTTTATGGTGTTTAAGTTGGCTTGAGGAATTTTATCAAGCTTTGCAGGAAATTGATCTTTATGAAGTTCAACCAAAGCCATTGTATATTTTTTATACTCATCAGTGCCATAAATTGGCTCAAAGCCGTCCTCATCGATCGTTTCATGATTTGCATAGCGGTGCAAGAAATCATCATTATCAAGCCCCCAGCCATAAGTTATAACTTTGATCTTTCCAGCATCAGTGTTCATCATCGCTTTTTTCATACTTGAAATTTGCTCAAAATGGCAAAGCCCACAGGTTTTATCATTTAGCGCAAATGACCCAGGAGCTGGAGTAAAATACTCAAGCATCGCACCATCAGGAGATTTTCCATGAGCGATATTTTTATCTTTTGCTTCATTTGGATTTCCACCATGGCAGATTATACAGCCATTTGGATCGCCAAAAGCACTTCCCATCGCATAAATTTGCTGTGCCATGTCAGAATCGTGATCTTTTATCGGTTCAATTCCTTGATGACAACTAAGACAGCCGGTTTTGTTTGCTGGATAGGCGTTTGGGTCTAAATTCCCAAACGCCACGCTACAGCAAAAAACTAAAAATAGAACTATTTTTTTCATTGTTTTGCCTTTTTTGTAAAATCAAATTTAACAAATATTTTATAAAAATTTAGTTTTATTTTAGCTGAATTTAATTAATTTTTCATTTTATTAATTAAGTTTTTATAAAATTTTTACAAATATAATAATTTATAAAAATTTATGGCAATTACGCTAAAATTAAAGAAAAATTTTAAGGTTAAAAATGGAAAAAAATTTGATTTTAGGCATTGAAAGTAGCTGTGATGATAGCTCGGTTGCGTTAATGGACGCTAAAACTTATGAGTTGGTTTTATACAAAAAAATCTCACAAGAGAGTAGACACTCTGAATTTGGTGGTGTTGTTCCTGAGCTTGCTGCTAGACTTCACACAGCAGCTTTGCCAAATTTAGCTCTTGATTTAAAGCCATATTTTGAGGATATAAAAGCTATTGCTGTAACAAATGAGCCTGGACTTAGCGTAAGCTTGATAGCTGGAGTTAGCATGGCAAAGGCTCTAAGTATATCTTTAAATATCCCGCTAATTGCTATAAATCACCTCATCGGTCATATTTACTCGCTATTTTTAGATCAAAAAATCAAACTTCCACTTGGAATTTTGCTAGTAAGTGGCGGTCATACTATGGTTTTAAATATAGATAGCCACGGTAAAATCACTCTTTTAGCTAGCACAACTGATGATAGTTATGGAGAGAGCTTTGATAAAGTGGCTAAAATGATGAATCTTGGCTATCCAGGAGGGGCTGTTATAGAAAGCTTTGCTAAAGGCTGTGTAGATGATATGTATAAATTTACAGTGCCGTTAAAGGGCAATAAAAAACGCCTTGAGTATAGTTTTTCAGGGCTTAAAAATCAAGTTCGTTTAGCTATAGAAAATTTGGGTAAAAATTTAAGTGAAGATGAAATTTCAAAAGTTGCATTTTCATTTCAAAAAGCAGCAACGGAACATATCATTGACAAGCTAAAAACAGTATTTGACATATATAAATTTGAAAATTTTGGGGTAGTTGGCGGTGCAAGTGCAAACCAAACGCTCCGCGGCGAACTAGAAAAAATATCCACCAAATATAACACAAACCTACTTTTTGCACCACTTAAATTTTGCTCTGATAATGCTGCTATGATAGCAAGAGCTGGGGTAGATAAGTATGAAAAGAAAGAATTTATAGACTATAAAAACCTAAGGATAAGTCCTAGGTCAGATTTAAATGGAGTTATTATATAAAAAGTGGAGCACTTTGGCGTTTTGCTCCATCTTTACTACTATTTAAATCTTTTAAAATATCATCTTTTATGGAGTTGTAGGTATCGTTTATATCTTTTTGTAAGCTTTTAGTAGTGGCGTTTATATCAGACTCTTCTAGCTTGTTCATCATAGAATTTATTGTTTTATTCGCATCACTTTTTAGCTCTTTTAGGCTCTTTTTAGCACTAGCTGTAGCGTTATTAAAGGTATTTATTGTTATATCTATAGATTTTGAAGTCTCTTCTTTTATATTTTCTTTAAAATCTTCAATACTTTTATTTACCTCTTTTAAGCTTTCTTCCGCTAGTTTATTAGCCGCATCTACGCTCCTTTTTAAACTATCTTGGAATTCGTTTTTAGCCTCATCTATCTTTGATGATTCGCTGTTGTTATCACACCCCGTTAAAAAAAGAGCTATAAACATTAAAATTATAAAACAATTTTTCAAAAATCAACCTTTCTATAACTCATTAGCTATATATTTAGCTAATGAGTTAAGCTCTTCATATTTGAGATTTTTAATATTTGCCTTCATAGTAGCTGCAAACTCTCCACCATAAGTTCCATCTTTAAAGCCCTTAAGAGCGAAATTTATCTCATCTTCGCTTAAATCTGCTATAACTCTACTTCTACTTAAAGCACTTCTTTCACCATAGTTTCCATGACAGCTTGAGCAGTGATTATCAAAATAGTTTACTACAGATTCTCCAGCTATTTTTTGAGATAAACTGTTTTGAGCTATATCATCATTTTTGGGCAAATCTTCCTTAGATATCTTTTCATAACTAACCACTTCTTTGCTAGTGCTACTATCTTTGTTGCATCCAATAAAAATAAATATACTAGCTATCCAAACTACCGCTACTATCTTCTTCATCATTACTCTTTTCTGATTTTATTGTAATTTTTACAAGACTTATGCTATTTCCATCCATCTCTAAAATTTCATACTCACAGTTTTCATCCACAGCTTTATCGCCAACTTCAGGCAGTCTTCCTATAAGAGTAAAAACATAACCACCAATAGTTAGTTCTTCAACATCATCTTCAAATTTAACACCCGTAATATCAGAAACATCTTCTAAATAAGCTTTTCCCACAAACTCATAAACGCCATTTTGTATAGCTTTATACTCAAGTTCAGCATCATCGTGCTCATCGTTTATATCGCCAAAAATTTCTTCAATAATATCTTCCATAGTAATAAGTCCTGAAGTCCCACCAAACTCATCTATAACAAGCCCAGCTGAAATTCTCTCTTTATTCATCATCGGTAAAATCGAAGCAATAGAGGCATTTTCAGGAAAAATCAAAATTTTTCTTACTATCTTATCAAAGTCTTTCTCGCCATCTTGTTGGATAATATCTCTTATATGAACCATGCCTAAAACGCTATCTTTACTACCATCAACATATGGAAAACGAGTAAATTTAGACTCTAAAACTCGCTTATAGTTCTCTTCATAGCTTTTTTGCTTATTTAAACAAACCATATTTTTTCTAGGTGTCATAACCTCTTTTGCAACTGTATCACTAAAATCAATAGCATTTTTTATAATCTCAGTTTCTACACTATCAAGAACACCGCCTTTGAGGCTTTCACCAACGATAAATCTAATCTCTTCTTCAGAGTGAGCAACTTCGCCACCACCAGCTGGTTTGATACCAATAAGCTTTAAAATTCCTTGAGCTAAAACATCAAAAATTTTAATAAAAGGCGAAAACATAACCCAAAATGCATGAAGTGGTTGTGCTATTAAAAGAACTGATTTTTCAGGTTTAGCTATGGCTATACTTTTTGGAACAAGCTCCCCTAAAACAACATGTAAAAGCGTAACAAGGGTAAAAGAAATGATAAAAGATATGCTATGAAGTGCAACAGAACTCTCACCTAAAATCATAACAACAGGAGCTTCTATAAGACCTGCTACAGCTGGTTCTCCTATCCAACCAAGAGCAAGAGAACTAATAGTAATGCCAAGCTGAGTAGCACTTAAGTATGAGTCAAGAGAATTTGTAATATTAAGAGCTAATTTGGCGTTTTTAACACCATCATTTACCAACTCTTCGAGTTTACTTTTGCGAATTTTAACTATCGCAAATTCAGAAAGAACAAAAAAAGCGTTTAAAAACACAAAAACAAAGGCTAAAAAAAGCATCAAACCCGAACTATCCGTGTCCAATTATATATCCTTAAAAATAAAATAATCTGATTATATCAAAAATTTTAAAATTTATATAAAATTTTGATTTAAATTTAGCCAAAAACCATAAGTAGCATTATAGAGATAATTCCAAGCAGTATGCCAGCAAAATTTAGCCTGTTTAACTGCTCTTTAAAAACCAAACTTCCAACTAAAAGGCTAACACAAATCACTCCAATATTCATAGCTGTAAATACCAAAGATGGATTATCTTTTAATGTCTGATGAGCTTTGATATAAAAAACAATATTTAAGAAATTTAGCACTCCTAAAAGTAGACCCAGTAAAACAGCTTTTATCTCAAATTTTACATCTTTAAATTTAAGGTAAGAAAATAGCAATACAAAAGCTAAAATAAAAGCTATAAACAAAGTAGCAGAAAACTCGCCACCTTGCTTTGAAATAAGCTTAAATATAATATCACAACTGCCATAAATAATCCACACTAAAAATAGATATAACGAACCGCCTCTATAAGTGCTACTTTTTTTATAAACTAAACAAAATATCGCTAAAAACGCTAGTGATATAGCTATAAAAAGTCCTAAATTTAGCTTTTGTCCTAAAAATAAAAAAGATGCAACTATGGGTAAAAACAAAGAAAGCCTAGCTGCCGAGTCAGCTCTAGCAATCCCTGTAAATTTTACAGCTCTTGCCATGATAATAAAGCCACTTGGAAGCAAAATTCCAAGAATTAAGAATAGATATGGAAATTTTATCTGTGTTAAATTTGCTAAATTTGGGTGAAAAACAAACAAAGTGAGCAAACTAGCAGAGGCGTAGTTAAAAAGCACCATAACCTCTGCTTTTAAAGTCTTAGTAACCTTTAGCAAAACTGAAACTAAAACATTTGCAACAACTGCTAAAACAAGATATATCAAATTTAGTTCTTTTTAGCTGCTAGATATATCGGGTTAAGCTTTTGTGCTATTTTAGTTAAATTTGCTATCCTGCTTGAGTGAGATGGGTGAGTTGACATAAATTCTAATGGTTGTTTTGAATTTAGTGCTGACATCTTTTTCCATACATTTATAGCAGAATTTGGATTATACCCAGCTCTTGCCATAAGTTCAGTTCCAATATTATCAGCTTCTGTTTCTTGTTCTCTTGAAAAAGGTAGTAAAATAGCATATGTTGCAGCCATGTTGGCTAAATTTGCTATTTCATTGCTTCCTGTTGCTATACCAACAGCAAAAATTCCTACATTTTTAAGCTGATCGCGGCTTGCTTTTTCTCTGCTGTGCTCTCTTAAAGCATGACTCATCTCATGACCTACAATAGCAGCAAGCTCAGCATCTGTTAGTTTTAATTTATTTATGATTCCTGTATACACAGCCATCCTGCCACCAGGCATACACCATGCATTTGCTTCATCGCTTTTGATAACATTTATCTGCCAGTTCCAATTTCTAGCATCAGATCTAAAGACATCTACATGATTTATTAAATTCTTTGCGATTTTTTGGACTCTTTTAGTTTGAACTGGGTCTACATTTAGAGCTTTTTTAGCACTTGATTCTCTAAGAATTTTAGTATAAGCCATGGCTGCTCCTTTATCCATTTCAGCAGCACTTACTAACATCATTTGAGAGCGGTTAACTCCAACTGCACCTGAATTTGTTGTTGATGCACAACCTGTGATAACTAATGCTATCACAACTGCATAAATGAATTTTTTCATCTTATCTCCTTTAATATCCGATGTTTTCTTCAAATTCCTTTAATCTTTTGTGAATACTTCTTAGCTCCGTAATCGTCGTCCAGTTCTCTATAAATACGCTAAAACTCTCTCTAACCTGAGAAAAAGCATTGCTTACTTGAACCAAAATTCCAAGAGTTACAAGCCCAGTAAATAGCCCTGAACCCATTATCATATATGGCACAATGACCATAAATTGTGATAGCGAAATAAGCCAAATATTAAAATACCCGTAGTGTAAAAATAATCTATAATAGTTGGTTTTAAGACCAGTAAAGAGCGAAAAAATAGTTGGAGTTGCAGCGAAATTTACCTTATCATCTTCAGCATATACTAACTCTTTTCTAAAGGCTGCTTCTGCTTTTTGATTATTATACTCAAGACCTGGAAGCTTAATACCTACAAACCATGACACTATAATTCCACCTATACTAACAATAAGAGCTATCCAGACTAAATTTCCAGGAATCTCTCTTAGCCACTCAATTGGCATCTTATCACTTAATGCCCAAAGTATCGGTATAAAAGCTATCAAAGTCATAAAAGCCCTTACAACTCTAACTCCTAAGCTTTGGATAATCTTAGCGAAGTTATATACATCTTCTTGCATTCTTTGGCTACTTCCTTCGATATCATCTTCACACTCCTTCCACTTAGAAAGGTATGAAAATGTAATCGCTTCACGCCACCTAAATGCCCAGTGACTCGCAAAAAATGTAGTTATGGTATAGACTATAACATATGGCATCGCTATATATAAAAACCGCCAAATCTCAGCCCAAAACTGATCTAAAGTGTGATTTTGGATATTTTGCATCATGTCGTAAAAATCTTTATACCAGTCATTTATCGCTACATTTAGCTGAGTTTGAAAAACAAGCGAAAGGAGTATAAAAACTACGCCGCCATACGCCCAAAGTGCCCATTTTTTATCTTTAAAAAATGCCTTTATCATTTAACCTCATCTTTGCTATCTGGTACACTCTGGCTAGTTTCTTTACTCTTTTTTACCTTATCTTTTGATGCTTCAAATGCCCTATCAGCAAGCTCTTTTGTGCTTTCGTTTTTACTAAATTTAGACCTTATATTTTTATCAAGTTCTGCCATCTCTTTTTTAAGGCTTTCGATCTTCTCATCAAAGTCAAAATCATTTAAAAATTTAGAGCCTTTTTTCTTTAGTTCATCAAGTTTTTCAGAAGCAATTTTACTAAATTCTTTATAACTATCGCCAAATTCTACCTTTTCTAAGCTCTCTCTAAGTTTAGCTGTTGCATCGCTTGAAATTCTAACCATCTTAGCAAGATAGTTATCATAATCTCTTTTTAAAATAGTCTCTAGTTCGCTTTTTGCTGGATCTTGCGTAGTAGCTGCTAAGCTTCTTAAAATCTCTATATACTCACTATCAATACCAGCTAGTTCTTTAACAGTCTCATTTAACTCCAAGCTTATCTCATCAGGAGCGAATTTGATACTATCTTTAAATTTTTCCATAGCTTTTAAAGTGCCTGCATTAATGCCATCAACTGTTCCACAAAGCAGATCTGAAGTATAAATTTTACTCTCATTTGCCACGCTTACAGCTGTACTAAGGACGGTTTTTGCAATAGAAATAGCATTGTATTTTTTAAACTCACTCTCTCCTAAAGTCTTATAAACGATATTTTTGCTAAATTCAAAAGCGGTCTCTTCAACATCATCACCATTTTCTAAAATACTTAAAAACACGCTCTCGCTTACCTCTTTTATCACATCTGTTAGTTGGGCTGACTCAACTAAAGTTTCATTTATGATAGATAAAACAGTTTGAGCTTCGATTGTGTTTTTACCTTTTATAATGCTTTCAATGTCTTCAAAACTCTCAAAAATAGCCTCTTTTATAGCTCTACCGCTACAAGATATCTCTTTTCTTATCTTTTCGCCTTCGTAAATAAGAGCTAAAAGTCTTTCTTCTTCTTCTTTTATAAGGGCTGATTTTAGCATATATAGCAATGTTTCAAGGCTATCTTTATTAAGCAAATCTTGAGTTTTTAACTCATCATAAGCTTTTTCAAAAATTTTGCCACATAATGCCTTTTTCTCTTCTAAATTTTTTCCTTTAAATTTGCTATTTATCTCCAAATTAAGTCTGTTTTTTAAATTTTCCATTAAGTTTCCTTTTTATAACACAAATTTTGCAATACTTTTAAGAGCGTTAAAAATCTCAACTCTTTCATTTTCGTTTTTAACAAATACGCTAACTTCAAAGCTTATATACTTCCCGCCACTACTAAATTTAGAGAAATTTATCTTATGCTCTTTACTAGCTACTACTTTTTCAATTTTATCTCTAATATCACCACTTCCTATAACTCTATAACTCCAAAACAAAGGATAATCAATCTCGGGGGTATTGTTAAGCTCGCAAATAGTTGCCACTTTTACCCCCTTCTTTGCTTTCTAAAACAATATCAGTTATTATCATTGATTTATCAATAGCTTTTACCATATCATATATCGTTAAAAGCCCCACGCTAACGCCTGTTAAAGCCTCCATTTCAACGCCAGTTTGACCTTTTATTTTAACAGTCACAAAAAGCTTAAAAGCTGAAATTTCACTAAGTTCTACGATATCGGTATCAACACTGCTTATTAGAAGCGGATGGCACATTGGTATAAGCTCGCTTGTTTTTTTAGTTCCCATAATAGCCGCAACTACGGCTGTTTGAAGTACTGGACCCTTTTTTGCGGTGTTTGTTTTGATAGCACTAAAAGCATCTTTATTCATCTTGATAATGCCACTTGCTGTTGCTACTCTTAAAGTTTCACTTTTTGGAGTGACATCAACCATTTTTGGTCTATTTTTTTCATCAATATGTGTAAGCATAAATTTCCTTAAATTTTTAAGGTATTTTACTATAAAATTTAAAATAAAGTTAATTTTTGAATAATTTGTGAAATTTTGTAGTTTTATAAAAGACCCAGGTGTTAAACACCTGGTTTCTACAAAAAGGAGGTTTTTATCTTGTTGGACGGCAAAATTATATTCTGATGACTTTAACCTGCTATGAATTTATTATTAATATTTCATAACAAGATGAATCTACTCTTAATTAGCCTAATCTTGCTCTAAAATTTCAGCTTTTTGAGCATTTTTAACTATTAAATCAATAACCTTTAAGCAGTCCTCTTTGGCTTTAAAATCCTCACTAGTTGCAATGACTTGTCCATTGCTTGCTTTTAGTCTAAATCTAAATTTACCAGCTTTATCTTTATAAACCTCAAATTTAGGATTTGTGACTTCATCGCCTTTTACATCTAAATCATCAATTTTATTTAATGAAGCGTTTTTCTTTACGCTATCAATGCCATTTTTACAAGCTTGCAAACTAGTATAAACTTCTGAAGTAAGGACTATATGACCATTTATGTCTAAGTCAAATTTAGTGCCAGTTGGGGTAGTTTTGATGATAAAATTTGCCATTTAAAATCCTTTATAAAAATTTCAAATATTGTATCTAAAGTCTTTATCATTTTGGAAACAAAAATCTAAATTTTAGTAAAATTTAGGTAGAATTTCAGCATAAATAGTAAGGTTTTATATGGAAATAGTAGTTAATATTTATATTTTCATAATGGTAGTTTTTGTAATAATCTACTATATGTTTGATTTTTTATTTAAATCAAAACTCTCTTTTAGAGAGATAAAAGGTGGAAATTTTATATATAATCAACCAAAGATGCTTAGATACTCTAGCACAGTTTTATTTTTTGGAACGAGCACTTTGATAAGTGTTGCTATGGTTGTGAAAAATCACTTTGATTTTATGCTATTAATTTTTGGAATTTTAACTTTGTATGTTTCTTTTTATACCATAAATATCCAAAAAATTATCATAAATAAAGAGTATTTTACAGTAAAAAGATTATTTACAAAAGACACTAGCATAAAACTTGAAAATTTATCTTACGAGCTAAAAAGAGAGTGGGCTTATAAGGCAGGTTACGTGCTAAGGCTTTATATAAGTTATGATAATAAAACCAAGCAAATCACTGCAAATTTCACAGAACCTGATCTTTATAATATGGTTAAAATTTTAGATAAATATAAAGCGTTAAGAGAAAACAAGCTTTAATGGCGGATAGAGTGGGATTCGAACCCACGGCGAGTTGCCCCACACACGCGTTCCAGGCGTGCTCCTTCAACCACTCGGACATCTATCCTTAAAATGCAGGTAAATCACCTGCGTTAAGTTAATTAAGATAAATTTCTTCTTTTACTGTTATGTTTTGAGTTTTGTTTTTACTAAACTCAACTATACCATCTTTTCCTTTAAAATGAATATTCACACCATTTTTATCTTCCATATAAATGCCATTTGCTGATGGCTTTCTAGTTAAGTAGTAAGCGTTGTTGTCCTTATCTTTCATAAGTGCACTATCAAACATATCTGTTGTAACTAGCTCTATTCCATCACTAAAGATAACTCTTTGTGCCATGCCTGTTGGTTCTGTTTTGGCAAACTGTGCACACCCTGTGATAAATATAGCTAAAAAAGCTACTAAAATAAAATTTCTCATCTATTTCCTTTCTACTAAAAATTTAACTATTTTTAATCATATCATCAAAAGTATTAAAACAAATTTAATGATATGATAAATTTATAGCTTTTTAAAGTAGATCTTTGGCAAATTTAGCGATATTTTCACCAGTAAAGCCAAAGTGCTTGAAAAGATCACTAGCTGCGCCACTTTCTCCAAATGTCTTCATAGAGTAAATTTCATCAGCAAATTTATACCATTCCAAAGCACTAGCTGCTTCAACGGCTAAGACTTTACCAACAAAAAGTCTATTAATATAACTATCATCTTGCCCACATAAAAGCTCAAAACAAGGAGCTGAAACGACATTTGCTGTTATGTTATCTTTACTTAAAATTTTAGCTGCTTCTAAACATACCTGAACTTCACTTCCGCTAGCAACTAGCGTAATGCTAGCGTTTTGCTTTTCTTCTATTAAATAAGCACCATTTTCTACGCCGCCAAATTTAGCCTTTGGAAGTGCTTTTAACTTCTGCCTTGAAAGCACAAAAGCACTAGGAGCGTTTTTATTTAAAGCGATTTTCCAAGAAGCTACATTTTCATTTCCATCAGCTGGGCGGAAAGTATAAAAATTTGGCATAGCCCTAAGAGATGATAGATGCTCTATTGGTTGATGTGTTGGACCATCTTCACCAACGCCGATGCTATCGTGAGTAAAGATAAAATAGTGTCTTAAACTCATAAGAGCAGCAAGGCGAGCACCTGTTTTTAAATAATCACTAAAGACAAAAAATGTAGCCGAAAACGGTATAAAAAGCCCATATCTTGCATATGCGTTATTTATCGCTGCCATAGCGTGCTCTCTTATACCATAATGGATATTTCTACCACATGGAAAATCCCCTAGACCTTTTAAATCACTCTTATTTGATGGCGCTAAATCAGCACTTCCACCTAAAAATCCAGGCACAGCATTTGCAATAGCATTTATTATTTTACCATTACTATCTCTTGTGGCTAAATTTTCACCTTTTAAATCTGGAAATTCTATCTTAGAAAAATCTGGATTTTCAAGAGCTTTTAAAAGCTCTTTTTTCTCACTACTTAGATTTTTAAGAGAGTCCTTCCAAAGAGCTTCAGCTAAATCACCTTTTTCAACCGCCATTCTTGTTTCAAACAAAACATCTTCGCTTACAAAAAATTTAACCTCTGGATCAAAACCAGCTTTGATTTTTGCTCTTTTAACAATATCTTCGCCAAGTGGTGCACCGTGAGTTTTTTCACTTCCTTCAAGCTCTAAAGCTCCTTTGCCAATCTTAGTATTTGCAATGATAAGATAAGGTTTATCTTTGTTTTTAGCTTCATCTAAAGCAAAAGCTATCTGCTCATAATCATGCCCATCAATTCTTGCTACATCAAATCCCATCGCCTCAAATCTAGCCTTAACATCTTCGCTCCACGCGATGTTAGTTGATCCTTCAATAGTTATCTCATTTGAGTCATAAATGATAACTAAATTATCCAAAAGGTGCCTGCCAGCCAAAGAACACGCTTCATAGCTTATACCTTCTTGTAAATCCCCATCGCCACAAAAACAGTAAACTTTATGATCAATAACTTTTAACTCATCTGTATTTAGCATACTAGCTGCGGTTTTTGAGGCCATAGCAAAGCCAACTGCGTTTGCAATGCCTTGACCTAAAGGACCAGTAGCTATCTCAACGCCTGGGGTTGTAATTTCTGGGTGACCTGGAGTTTTTGAGTGAAGTTGGCGGAAATTTTTAAGATCATCAAGGTCTAAATCATAGCCAGTTAAATATAAATAACTATAAACTAAAGCGCTTGCATGCCCGCCTGAGAAAACCAGTCTATCGCGGTTTAGCCAGTTTGGATTTTTAGGGTTGTGGTTTATAAATTTCATTAACACACTCATCACATCACTTAGACCCATCGGTGCTCCAGGATGACCTGAATTTGCAGCTTGAACCATATCAGCACTTAAAAATTTAATGGTATTTGAGATTTTTTCTAACATTTTTATCCTTTTAGGTATTTTTCTATTAAGTTATCTAGTAAATTTTGAACTTTTTTATCATCTATTTTTATCTCAGATATAAGTTTATCTCGCTCATCTTGAGCACCTTTAAGACCTAGTAAATTTACAAATGAGTTTTTATCTTCATCATGATGAGTAGGTTTTCCTGCTTCATCTTTTGTCATAGTTACATCGATTATATCATCAACTATTTGAAATAAAAGTCCTAGTTTTAGCCCTACTTCTTTAAATTTCAAGCTATCTTTAACTCCAGATATAACAGCTCCTAGTTCAAAACTAGCAGAGATTAAAGCACCAGTTTTATGAGAGTGTAAAATTTTAAGCTCTTCATAACTTAGAGTCTTTTTTTCAAAATAGCAATCAAGTGCTTGCCCTAAAACCATCTGGGTTGCAGCAAAACTTAAAATTTCTACACATTTTATAGCTACTTTTGGCTCTAAATTTGCTCTTGAAATTTCATAAAATGCTCTTGAGTTTAACGCATCTCCAACAAGTAAAGCCGTAACTTCATCAAATTTTTTATGAGTTGTTAAAACCCCTCTTCTTAAATCCGAATCATCCATAACAGGTAAATCATCATGAATTAGCGAGTAAGTGTGTATCATCTCAACACCCAAAGCAACTCTTAAAGCACTATCAATCCTACTTGGATTTAAAGTTTCAACCACGCCTAAAAGTAGCTGAGCACGAAAGTGTTTTCCGCCGCTTAAAAGCATGTAATTAAGTGCTTCTTCGTAGTAAGGGTGATAACTTTTAGCTTGAATTTGGTTTGCTTTTAAAAAGCTTTCAAATTTCTCTTTCACTTCTGCTCTCCAAAGTTACCTAAATTTCCAAACCCGCCCATCATCTTTAAAGCTAGGTTTTTCTTTTCATTTTCTATGAGTTTTACAGCATCATTCATCGCTGAAATAAGTAAAATTTGCAAGCTCTCTTTATCTTCAAGCAAGCTATCATCGATGTTTAAATCCATAACTTCGCCTTTACCATTTATCTTTATTTCAACCATTCCAGCACCACTTTTTACAGAAAATTCTTTATTATCGTTTTCATTTTCTAGCTCTTTTGCCTTGTTTTGAAGCTCTTCGAGCATATCTGTCATCTTGCTAAAATCAACTCCATCAAACATTTTAGTCCTTTAAAATTTGGTTTTTAGTATCAACTTGTACAATTGTCGGTTTAAATTTATCAGCCTCTTCTTGGCTCATATTAGCATATGCTACAATGATAACTATATCGCCTTTTTGCACCTTTCTTGCAGCTGCTCCGTTTAGGCAAATTTCACCCATTTTGCCCTCTATTACATAAGTTGAAAATCTCTCACCATTATTAATATTTAGAATTTCAACTTTTTCAAATTCTCTTAAATTTGCTGCTTTTATAAGTACTTTATCTATCGAAATAGAGCCTACATAGTTTAAATTTGCATCTGTAACTGTGGCCCTGTGAATCTTGCTTTTTAACATATTTATTTGCATAAAATTTCCCTTACTACTTCTTTGTCTGAAAAATGGTGTTTTACTCCATTTATCTCTTGATAATCTTCATCGCCTTTGCCTAAAATAACAACAACTTCACCATTTTGTGCTAAATTTAGTGCTGCTTTAATGGCTTTTTTTCTATCTACTTCTCTTAAAACTTTACTTGAATCTTTAAAGCCTTTAAAAATATCATCAATAATAGAATTTGCATCTTCGGTTCTAGGATTATCGCTTGTGACTATAATTTTATAAGCAAAATGCTCTGCTATAGCCGCCATTAAAGGGCGTTTAGTCTTGTCTCTATCTCCGCCTGCACCAAATACTACGATTAATTTATCATGTTTTAATGCATTTAAAACCTTTTCAACGCCATCAGGAGTGTGGGCAAAATCCACAATAACTCTAGGATTATCTGAGACTAGTTCCATTCTGCCAGCAACTCCAGCAAAATTTGAAAGTGCTTTTGTAATCTCTAAATTTGGCTTTTTAGTTAGAATTGCTACGGCACTAAAAGCAGCTAGTAGGTTATAAAGATTAAACTCGCCAACCATATCGCTTTCAAGTTCGCCATCTTGATTTAGAGTTTTGATAGTTGCATCAATGCCTTTATCTATACTATAAGCTACAACCTTAAAAGTAGCTATCTCTTTAATGCCGTAAGTATAAGCGTTTTTTGGGTTAAAAACTAAGCCATTAAGCTGATCTTTGTTGATAAGTTTAGGGGTTTCATCCATAAAAAAGCTACTCTTTACAGCTAAATACTCAGCCATGGTTTTGTGGTAATCAAGATGATCTTGAGTGATATTTGTAAAAATTTTAAGGGCAAAATTTAGCCCTTCTATGCGGTTTTGAGCTATTGCATGAGAGCTGACTTCCATTATGAAATAGTCACATTTCTCATACGAGGCTGTTTTTAGATAGCTAAGAATTCTAATAGGACTGCTTGTTGTTAAGCCCTTTTTATCAACTTGTTTTTCATTTACAAATGCCCCCCTTGTGCCACATAAAAACACGCTATATCTAAGATCTAAAAGCGTTGAGTAAATAGCGGCTGCGGTTGTGGTTTTGCCATTTGTGCCTGTAATGCCAACGATTTTTATATTACTATCAATACCTAAAAGCTCTTTTGCCTTATCTAAATTTATAACTTTTACACCGTTTTCTTTGGCTGTTTGTTCAAATTTAGCATTAAATTTTGAGCTTAAAAAATAGCACCCTTTAATAACTTCTCTAGTATCGTCTGTTATAAAATTATCTTTTAATTCTATTTTCATAATCTTGTATCTTTCTTGCTACTGCTTGAGTTTTATCATCAAATGAGCCATGAATTTCTAAAAATGTCTCAAAATAGTTTATTGCACTCTCTTCCATGCCATTATCTAATAAATTTAGAATAAAATCAAGAAAATTATCACTATTTTTAATTACGAGTTTTGTTGATGCCATAACCCCCTCTATAGCGTCTTTGAAATTTATACCTTTTTTTATGATATTTCTTAGTTCATCATAAGTTATTACATTTTCAGAAGTTAAACTATCATCTAAATGTTTTATCTCGATGCTTTCTAAAAGCTCCCAAAGCTCACTCATATCTTTAGCATCTTTAACTAAAAATGTGTAAAAATCAAAAAGCATATTTGCATCATCAAAGCTATGTTTAGCAACTTCACAAAGCGATACTAAAAACATTATTTCATCTTTATTTTTATCATTTAAAGCTAAAGAAAAATAGTTTTTAGCCGCATCAAATTTTAAACTCTTAAAGGCTTTTATGCCTAAAATTTTATACTCTTTGGATGTCAAAATCTTGCCCTAATGGAATGTTTACAACACTAAGTTCTGGATGGATATCGATTCTTAGCTGTCTTTCCACGCCGTGTTTTAGAGTGCTTGTGCTTGATGGGCAACCATGACAAGCTCCAACAAGCTGAACATACACAACTGCGTTTTTAATGCCTAATAACTTCATATCGCCACCATCATTTTGAAGCATTGGACGAATTTTATCAAGGCTATCTTTTACTGGACCTAGCAGATCTTCATCACTAAATGGTATCATCTCATATCCTAAATTTATTTCTGGGTATTTTAGCGTAAAATTTATTAAGAATCTTTAAAAATGGGTAAATAAGGGAAAATAAAATGTAGGTAAACCACCTAAATTTAGGCGGTTTTAAAAATTATACTAGCTCTATATAAGCCATCTCAGCAGCATCGCCTCTTCTAACTCTTGTTTTAATAATTCTAGTATAGCCACCATCTCTATCTTTATAAGTTGGTGCAACTTCTGTAACTAGCTTATTTGTTGAAGTTTTATCTTGAAGTTTAGCAAAAACTGCTCTATGAGCATTTGAGTCCTCAAGTCTTGCTCTTGTGATAAGTTTTTCTACATAGCTTCTAAGCTCTTTTGCTTTTGGAAGTGTAGTCTCAATCTTACCATTCTCGATAAGAGCAATAGCTAAATTTTTAAGCGTAGCAGCTCTGTGGGTTGAAGTTCTGCCTAGCTTTCTATAACCGTGTCCGTGTCTCATTATCTTATCCTTGTTTTTTTAATTCATTTATCTTTCTTAGCAGTCCATCTTTTTGATCAGATAGAGACATATCGCCGATAGGATAGCCAATATCTTCCATAACTGCTTTTATCTCCTCTAGGGATTTTTTACCTAAATTTTTGATATCTTTAAGCTCACCTTCTTCCATCAAGACAAGTTCACCTATAAATTTAATACCTGCTCTATCTAGGCAGTTAAAGCTTCTAGCACTTAAATTTAGGTTTTCAATATTTTCAAAAAGCTTAGCGTGTTCACTACTTTGACTTGTTGAAATCGGCGCAGATGGAATTTCAATATCCACAATACCACCAAAAACTGAAAGTTGTTGATACATAGCTTCTAAAGCATTTTTAAACGCTGTAATAGGATCAACTTGACCATTTGTTGTGATGGTAAATATAATCTTTTCATAGTCAGGATTATCCTCAACTAAGATATTTTCTATATCATAAATAGCTCTTTTTACGGGCGTAAAAAATGCATCAAGTGCCATATAGTCAGAATCTATATAATCAGCCAACTCTTCACTTGGAACATATCCAATACCTTTTTCAACAATGACTTTAAATTTAAGATCGGCATCTTCATTTAGTGTGGCGATATAGTGATCTGGATTTACAATATCAACTACATCATTTGCTAAATCTTTGCCTCTAATCTCAGCAGGTCCTTTGAAGCTATACTCTAAAATTTCTCTTTTTGAGTCACCTTTAATCTTAAATCTTAAGTTTTTTAAATTTATGATAAATATAGCAACATCTTCAAGCATTCCTCGAATAGAGTCAAACTCATGTTCAACTCCTTCTATCTTAACAGCAGTAGGTGCAAAACCAACAGAACTTGTATATAAAAGCCTTCTAAGTGGATGTGCAACTGTCACAGCATAACCCGTCTCAAACGGGTATGCTATAACTTTTGCCACATTTTCACTAACATTTTCAACTCTTATCTCGGTTGGCATATATGCTGATGTTGTAATCTTTCTCATCTTTACCTCCTACTATTTTGAGTAAAGCTCTACGATGAATCTCTCTTCAACTGGAATTTGAATCTCTTCTCTTTCAGGAATTCTAGTAAAAATTCCAAATTTTTTATCTTTTTCTACATCTACCCAGCCAGCAATTCCTGTTTGAGCTGTTAAATCAATAGCTCTTTGAATTTGTGGATTTTCTTTACTTTTTTCTCTAATCTCTACTTTTTGACCAGCTTCAACTCTATATGAAGGTATATCAACCCTTCTGCCATCCACTAAAATATGACCATGGCTAACAAGCTGTCTTGCAAATCTTCTAGTTGTAGCAAAGCCCATTCTATAAACAACATTATCAAGTCTTTGTTCTAACATTTTAATGAAAATCTCTCCAGTATTTCCTTCTTTTCTTGTTGCTTCTTTAAAGAGATTTCTAAATTGCTTTTCATTTAGACCATACATAAATTTAGCTTTTTGTTTCTCTCTTAGTTGAAGTCCATACTCACTAATTTTCCCTCTTCTTTGCCCGTGCTGACCTGGTGCAAAAGGTCTTTTAGCAAGAGAGCTCTTACCTGCTAATCTTCTTTCACCTTTTAGAGCCAAATCAACGCCTAAACGTCTCTCAATTTTCTCTACTGGTCCTGTATATCTTGCCATTTTAACCCCTTACACTCTTCTTCTTTTTGGAGGACGACAACCATTGTGTGGAAGTGGGGTAATGTCTTTAAAAAATGTTACTTTAATTCCTTCTACGCCACCAACACTTTTAACCGCTGTCTCTCTACCACTACCTGGTCCTTGAACCTTAATACCAACTTCTTTTATACCATGCTCTTTTGCTTTATTTAGTGCATCTTCAACTGCTTGTTGTGCTGCGTAAGGAGTTGATTTTTTACTACCTTTAAAGCCAAGCGCACCTGCACTACTCCAAGAAATTCCATTTCCCATCTCATCAGTTACAGTAACCATTGTGTTATTAAATGAAGCACTGATATAAACTATACCTTTAGCTATACTTTTTTTAGCTACTTTTTTTCTAACTACTTTTCTTTTTGCCATATCTTAACCTTACTTAGTTGCTGCGCCGACAGTTTTACGCTTACCTTTTCTGGTTCTTGCGTTTGTCTTTGTTTTTTGACCACGAACTGGAAGACCTTTTCTATGTCTTAAACCTCTATAGCTTCCTAAATCCATAAGTGCTTTTATATCCATAGCTACACTTTTTCTAAGATCACCTTCAACCATATAGTGCTCTTGGATCTCTTTTCTTATCGCAGCAGCCTCATCTTCACTTAACTCATGAACTCTCTTATCATAAGAAATTCCAACTGCATCAAGGATTTTTCTTGATGAGAAAAGCCCTATGCCATATATGTAAGTTAAGCCATATTCAACTCTTTTTTTCTTCGGTAAATCAACACCTGCTATACGAGCCATATTTTAACCCTGCCTTTGTTTATGTTTTGGATTTGAGCAGATAACAAATACTACTCCTCTTCTTTTGACAATCTTGCAATTGTCACACATCTTCTTTACAGAAGGACGAACTTTCATCTGAATTCTCCTAAAAATAATTCCACTGTAAATGCTTGTGCTCTTAGGTTTAAAGAGATTTTTTAAACCAACTGTTTTTAAAATAGTGGTGATTTTAAAAACACTTCTTCACACAGTTTTTTGCAAAGCTATGATTGTATCAAATTTAAGCTTTAAATTTACTTATATCTGTAAGTAATCCTACCTTTATCAAGGCTATAAGGCGTAAGTTCGACTTTTACTCTATCGCCTGGCATGATTTTTATATAGTGCATTCTCATCTTGCCTGCGATATGGCATAAAATAACATGCTTATTGTCAAGTTCTACTTTAAAAGTAGCATTTGGTAAGGCTTCTATAACATTACCATCTATTTCTATGACATCATCTTTTGCCACATTTTCTCCTTTCTTTTGAAATTTTTATTTTACAAAATAGTAAAAAGCCTAAGTTTATCATAAATTTACTTTAAAATTAATTAAAGGTTAAATATCTATTGTTGCAACTCATAAAATATAATTAAATTTAGAGTAGTCAATCCCATAAAGTGTGGAAATATTTTCCTCATTTAAAATTTCAGCATTGCCAAATTTAAAAATAATCTGGTCTTTTATCATCAAAACATTTGAGTTTATAAATTTAACATGTCTTGGATGATGCGATCTCATAACTATCATGTAGCCACTTTTGATAGAGTTTTAATTAAATTTAAAAGCTTTATTTGATTTCCAAAGTCAAGCCCGCTAACTGGTTCGTCCATAAAAATAATTTTAGCTTTTGAAGAAAGCACTCTTGCTAAATAGACAAGCTGTTTTTCACCACCGCTTAAATTTGTAAAAATTCTCTCTTTTAAATGTGAAATTCCTAGTTTTTCAAGAGCGTTCTGGCAAATTTCATAATCTTTTTTAGAGTAATTTTCAAAAAACTCTTATGAGAAATTCTTGACATCAAAACAATATCTATAACTTCATACTCAAATGGCAAGTTTTGAGACTGCGGTATATAGGCGATTTGCTTGGATAAATCTTTTCTTTTAATGCTTTTTATATTTTTACCATTTAGTAAAATTTCGCCACTATAAGGAAGTAGGTTTAACATACATTTTAAAAGTGTGCTTTTGCCAGAGCCATTTTCGCCTAAAATAGCTAAATTTTCCCCACTTTTTAGATTAAAATTTATGCCATTTAAAATCACTTTTTTAGAGTAGAAAAATTTTAAATTCTTAACTTCAATCACACTCTACCTCTAACTTTAAAAAGTGCAATGATAAAAATTGGAATCCCAAAAAGCGATGTGATAAGCCCCAAAGGAACTTCATAACTGAAAATCTCTTTTGCAAAAGTATCACAAACTAGCAAAAACAAAGCCCCAAAAATCGCTGATGAAATTATGACATATCGGTTATCGCTTCCATAAAAAACCTGCAAATATGAGGTACAACAAGCCCAACCCAGCCAATCACACCAGCTAAAACCACACAAAGCGAACTTGACAGAGTCGAAGTTGTAATCAAAATAAGTTTTAAATTTCTAGTGTTAATGCCAAGGCTTTTTGCCTCTTCATCGCCCAAACTTAGGGCATTTATCTGCTTTGATAAAAAAATATTTACCAAAATACAAAGTAAAATCACCCAAGAAGTTGCAAAAACTAGCTCTTTATTTGCAAAACTTAAGCTTCCCATTAAAAAATAAATTATATTTGGCAAAACTTCGTTTGGGTCGGCAAAATACTTTATAACTGAACTTAAACTTGTAAAAATCGCCCCACTTATAATGCCACCTAAAATAAGCATCAAAACCCTTGAAGTTTGGCTAATTAGCGAGATCAAAACCGCGATAATAACAGCTAAAACTCCAAAAATAAAAGTTAAAATTTGAGTGCTATAAATGCTTAAATTTAAAATCATCCCAAGTCCAGCACCAAATCCAGCCCCACTTAAAACGCCCAAAACACCAGGACTTACCAAAGGATTTACAAACATCGCTTGATAGGTCGCCCCACTTACTGATAAAGCCGCTCCAACCATAATAGCAGCTAAAACTCTAGGAAGTCTGATTTCAGTTATGATGACATTTGCTAGGATATTTTCTTCATTAAAAATTCCCAAATAATCGCTTAAATTTAAAGAGTATTTTCCAATAAATAGCGACGCAAAAGATAAAACTACTAAAATCAAAAACAGAGTTATTATGCTAAATTTTCTCATTTAAAATATCTTTTATCTCATCATCGCTTAAATCCAAATATAAAAAAAGTTTATAAAACTCTTTTGTTTTATCGTATAAATTTATGCTTACTAGTTCTGGATATAGCGTCTTTCCAAGCCAGTAAATTCCTAAAAACCGCATAAATGAAGCTGGTTTTCCAACCCAGGAAAATGGCTTTCTAGGGATTAAATAAACCTCTTTATTTTGAACTGCTTTTAAAAGCTGCCACTTTTTATCGCTAAAAATTTTATCATAAAATGCTTTGTGATAGACGATGATTGCGTCTGGGTCGTAAGATAAAATTTGTTCGAAATTTAGGCTAACTCTACTATTTTGCTTTAAGTTTTCACATTTATGGACTAAATTTGCCCCAACTAAATTTAAAACCTCTCCAAAGCCACTTTTATCACACTCAGTTTGTAAGCCATCATCTCCAAAAGCGTAGTAAATTCTTTTAGGATTTTTAACATTTTGTTTTAAGTTTTTAGCAAATTCAAGCGAATTTAGGGCGAAATTTTTAAGTTTTTAGCTCTATTAGAAGCATCTAAAAACTCGCCTAAAATTTCAAATGAGTTTAAGCTATCTTCGATAGTTAATGCGTCTAAATATAAAACTGGAATTTTTGTTTTTTTAAAGATGTTTTGATAAAGTTCGGTTGTATTTGTTGAGGCTAAAATCAAATCTGGCCTTAAGGCTAAAACTTGTTCGATATTTGGCGTTCTACCTTGCCCAAAAAAGCCACCAACAACAGGTAAATTTGTAAAATTTTCATCCAAAAACTCCTTTTCAATATCCCAAAACTCAAAAACTAGCCCAGCAGCCTTGCTTTTATCAACGGCGTAGAGTTGATATAAAATAACAGGATTTGATGCATAGACTTTTTGGACTTTGTTTGGGTCTAAATTCTCGCAGTTTTCGCAATTATAATTTGCATTTAGACTAAAAATCGCTAAAAATAAAAACAGTAAAACTCTCACAAAATCCCTTTTTTTAAAATTTATCTAAAAATCATACCTTAAATTTACAAAAAATGTTCTACCATCTTCGCTGTAGCCCTCTGTATATTCATAATATTTATCAAATATATTATTTACTCCAGCATTGATTTTAAGCCCTTCAAATGGCTCATATCCCACTTTTAAATTTGTCACGCCAAAACCCCTTGCATAGTATTTTTCATCATTATTATAGCTACTTAAACTCTTACTTTGGATCTCCCCACTTGCATATAAACTCCATTTTGGTGCAAATTCCCAGTCTAAATATGCAAAGAATTTATGCCTTGGAACATCGCTAAGATAGACCTCTTTACCATCTTCATCGCTTGAGAGATCATAATCCATATAAGTATAATTTGCTCCTAGTTCTAACTCATTTGCCAAAAACCAAACCGCACTTAACTCAAAGCCGTAAAACTTAGCATCTCCTACATTTTTAAACTGTCTTAAAAGTTTGCCTTGGCTATTTTTCTTATTTATATACTCGCTTTGAATTTTATCTCTAACATCTGAGTAAAAAATCGCCCCGCCTAAATTTAACTCATCAAAAAATGTTCTATTATAGCCTATTTCATAGTGATAAGCGATCTATTCTTTTAAGTAAGGATTTGGTTCTGTGCTATCAAAACGCCTTGAGTAGCGATCTTTTATAGTTGGAAAGCGTGATTTTTTAGCAAAACTTAGGGTTAATTCATCATTTCCATCAAAGCTATGTTTTAATAAAGCTTGGTAGTTAAACGCTTTAATTTTATCTTTATCAAACTCCCAAACATAAGGATTTTCATCCCATAAAAGTCTGCCTTTTTTATTTGTTTTTTGTTTTCTTGTTCTTTTGTCAATCACAGGTTTTGGGTCAGAATAGTTTTGGGCCTTTTTTGCATCTCTTATATCGTAAGATAACCCAACAATTAAGCTTGTATTTTCGCTAAATTCGTGAGTATCTTCTAGGGCAAAAGATAAAGTCTCATCTATCATTTCTTGCCATGGATCGCCGATATTATGCTCTTTATGGAGATCTTTTTTATAATTTGAGGCAAATTTTAGCGTGTTATTTGTAAAAATTTCGCCACCTATCTCAACTCCAAAGCCGTAGCTATAATCATCATAAATGCTTGTCCATGTGTTTTTAGAGTAAGTTTTATCAGTGTAATTTTCCAAAGTATTTTCAAATTTATCATAAAATGCTTTTGTTTTTATGTAAAAATTATCAAATTTTGTATTTGATAAGAAGTAAAAACTCTCTTTATCCCAGTCTTTCCACTTCCAGTAGCGATCTCTTCCAATATTATTGATATCTCTTCCTTCGTAAATTCTTTATTTTTTTTCGCCTTCTTGTTTTGAGTAGATAAATGCATACTCATCTGTTTCATTTGGCGTTAAAGCTACTTTTAAACTGATTTTATAATCATCGCTATTTGAGCCAGGGATTTTCTCATATTTTGAGTCTTTACTTGCTTGGCGACCCTCTACATCGTAAATTTGACCGCTAAGTTGAATATAAAAAAGCTCTTGTTTGCTTCATAGTCTAAATCCACCTAAATTTGAGTAAGTATTACTATCTTTTCCAGTTGTAAAGCTGTAATATAGGCTTCCTTCAAACTCTTTTGTTGGCTTTGTGCTTACTAAATTTACAGCTCCACCTAAAGCATTTGGTCTATAAAGAACAGAACTTGCTCCTTTGCTGATATTAACCTAACTTAAATCCCCAGTTAAAAAGCGGTTTAAATCCATATTTTCATCACAAGGAATATAGATTGGAACTCCATCCATATAGATAGGAATTTCAGTTGATTTAAAGCCACGAATGATTAAATTTGTCTCATTTCTTGAACCCTAGCACCTTGTAAATAAACGCCAGGAGTTTGCTTTGCAACTTCGCTAACTCTTTTAATGCTATTTTTTTTTGCATGTTTTTTTGATCAACTACAACAACATTTGTGTCTGCTTTTTGTTCTTTTTTAGCACCAACTTCTATAACGCCAAGTTCGAAAACTTCGGCGTATAAAAAACGAGCTTAAAACTAAAGATATCGTTAAAGCTTTTTTCATTTTATAATCCTTATTTAAGTTTAAATATGAGATTATAATGAATTTAAAGTTAAATTTAGCTTTAATAAATTTTTAATGTTAAAAGTTAATAATGGATTAAAATCTAAAAAATAATAGGATAGTTAAATTTTTATAGATATTTCTATGAAATTTATTACAAAATAAGAGAATTAATATAGCCTAAATTTAAAAGAAAATCCTTTTAAATTTAAGCTATACTTAGAATTTCAGCTTTGCCGTTTATTACAGCGATGCAGTGTTCATAGTGGCTAGTTCTAAGTCCATCTTTACTAGTAACTGCCCAGCCATCACTTGCCACAACAGCTTCACCACTTTTTTGACAAATCATCGGCTCAATGCAAAAAACCATTCCATTTTTTATCTTTGGACCTTGTTTTGGATTTTTGCCTGTTAGGTAGTTTGGAATTTCTGGTTCTTCGTGAGGTCTTTTTCCAATCCCATGACCACAATATCCCTGTAATGGCACATAGCCTTTTTCTAGGATAAAATTTTCAATTAAAAAGCTTAACTCTTTAAAATGCATTCCTACTTTTATATTTTTAATAGCAAAATAAAGAGCGTCTTTACTACAATTTATAAGATCCTCATCGCTTTTTGAAATTTTGCCAATCCCAAAAGTCCTAGCACTATCACCATAATATCCATTTAACTTAGTCCCAACATCAACGCCTAAAATATCGCCTTCTTGCAAGATAGTATCATCAGGAATTCCATGGATACAAACTTCATTTAGCGACAAACAAGCTGCATTTGGAAAACCATAAAGTCCTTTAAATGCTGGATAGGCTCCATTTTTTGTTATAAAATCGTCTATTTTTTTATCAACTTCTAAAAGGGTCATTCCAGCTTTTAAGAACTCACCTGTATAATCAAGAGTGGCTGCAACTAATTTGTTTGCAGCCCTTAATCCTTCTAAATCTTTAGCGTTTTTTAGAGTTATTGCCATTTTATAGGTCCATTGCGCTTAGAGTTTGGTATCTATTCATATAAATTTGAGCTTCTATCTTTCTCATCGTATCAAGTGCAACTGATACAACAATTAAAACTGAAGTTCCGCCAAATCCAAATGGTACACCCATAAGCTTAACTAAGAGCCATGGAAGAGTAGCAATTATTCCTAGATAAATAGCACCCCAAAAAGTTAGACGACTAACTACATCATTTAAGAATGTTGCAGTTGGCTTTCCTGGTCTTACTCCTGGTATAAATCCACCTTGTTTCTTTAAATTTTCACTAATATCATCTGTTTTAAATGCAATTGAAGCATAGAAAAATGCAAAGAAAACAACAAAAATAAACATTAACAGGTTAAACATAAATCCATTTGGATTTAAAAAGTCATTTATCTTCATCATTACTGGATTTGTGCTTGCTTGAAAAATAGTTGCTGGAAACATTAAAATCGCACTAGCAAATATTGGCGGTATAACTCCACTGATATTTACTTTAATAGGTATATAGTTCATAATGCGTTTGTTTTGGTTTTGCATAACTACTTTTCTTGAGTAAGAAACTGGCACTCTTCTTTCGCCAAGTTCTACATAAATAACAGCTCCAACTGTTACTAAGATAATCAAAATTATAGCTATAAGTTTTAAGAAATTCATCTCTCCAGTATTTACTAAATTTATAGCACCACCAATAGCTGTTGGAATACCACTTACAATACCTGCAAAGATTATAAGACTTATTCCGTTTCCAATACCTTTTGAAGTTATTTGCTCACCTATCCACATTAAAAGCATAGTTCCAGTAAGCATTGATGCACAAGCTATTATTACAAAAAGGCTTTTATCTATCATAATTGCACTTTGACCACCGCTAGAGTTCATAGCAAAAAGTCCTGCACTAACACCGATTGCTTGAATTACAGTTATGATGACAGTTGAATATCTTATAATTTGCATATATTTTTGCATACCGTCACGCTCTTTTTTTAGAGCTGCTAGCTTAGGAAATGTAGCTGATAAAAGCTCCATTATAATCGAAGCAGTAATATAAGGCATAATACCTAATGATATAATACTTAAGCGTTCAGCAGCATTACCACTGAACATGTTAAACATTCCAAATGCGTTATTGCTGTTGTTTTTAAAAAATTCAGCAATAACATCAACATTTACCCCAGGAACTGGGACATATGCTAGAATTCTATAGATAAACAAAAATCCAAAAGTTATTAAGATTTTGTTTCTTAGAGATGCGTTCATATTATTTTCCGCTCGTACTTACATTTTCATCTTTAATCTTAGAAGCTAAATTCCTTGCACTTGCTCCAATTAACTTAATTTTTTTTGTAGTAGCTGGAAATTTATGAACACTTCTAATGCTTTCAAATGTAATCTCACTCAACTCTTTAATGCTACTTATTTTTTCTACATTTATAACATAAGGCTTTTGAAATTTTGTTCTAAAACCAACCTTTGGAAGTCTTCTTTGAAGAGGTTGTTGACCACCTTCAAAACCTCTTTTTTCTGAGTAGCCTGTTCTTGCAGTTTGACCTTTACCACCTCTACTTGAGGTTTTGCCCCAACCGCTTCCTTGACCTCTACCAACTCTTTTTTTGCTATGAGTTGAGCCTGGAGCTTTTTGTAAATTCTCTAGTCCCATTTATTATCCTTTTAACATACTAAGAGCTTTAACTGTAGCTCTAACAACATTTGATGAGTTGTTTGATCCAAGAGACTTAGTTAAGATATCTTGAATACCTGCCAACTCTAAAACTGGTCTAGTTGAACCACCAGCGATAACACCTGTACCTTCACTTGCTGGTTTTAATAAAACTCTACTTGCATTAAATTTAACTTCAATATCGTGAGGTATTGTTGTACCATTTAGCTTAACTTCAACTATGTTTTTAAATGCATCATCAACTGCTTTCTTAATAGCATCTGGAACTTCCTTACTTTTTCCAAAACCATAGCCAACTAAGCCTTTTTTATTACCAATTACAACAAGAGCTGTAAATCTAAATCTTCTACCACCCTTTACAACCTTAGTAACTCTACCGATATTTACTATTACTTCTTCAAATTCTTCTCTATTATACTTTTCCATCACTTAACCCCTGCTTATAGCTTAATGCCATTTTCTCTTAGACTGCTCGCAAATTCTGCGATAACGCCATGGTAAAGATAGCCATTTCTATCAAAGACAACCTCAGTGATGTTTTTAGCTTTTAGCTTATCAGCCAAATCAGCTCCAAGTTTAGTAGCACCTTCTTTGTTTGCTTTAAGCCCTAGAACTTTTCCATCACTCACACATAGTGTTGTTGCTTCAACATCATTAATAGCTTGAGCATAGATGGTTCTATTTGATTTAAAAATCGAAACTCTAGGTCTAGTAGCAATGCCTGAAATTTTAGCCCTTAATCCTGCTTTTCTCTTAGCTCTTACAGCTAGTTTTCTTTTTAATATATTTGCTCTCATAAACTACCCCTACTTCTTAGATGTCTTACCAGCTTTTCTGATAATACGCTCTTCAAGATATTTAACGCCTTTACCTTTATATGGCTCAGGTGGTCTAAATTCTCTAACTTCTGATGCAACTTGACCAACAACTTGTTTGTTGTGACCTTTTATAGTAATAAGGTTTTTTTCTACGGTTGCTTCAACTCCATCTGGTAGGTCGTAGTTAATAGGGTGAGAAAAACCTAAGTTTAGCTCTAAAGTTTTACCTTTAACAGCTGCTTTGTAACCAACACCGTTTACTTCAAGTTTTTTCTCAAAACCATCAGTTAAACCAACTACGATGTTGTGAGCAAGTGAGCGATAAGTTCCCCAATAAGCTCTACTTTGTCTATCTTCGCCTTTTGGGCTAAATACGATATTTCCATCTTTAACTTCTACATTTACATGGTTTTTAGTATCTAAAATTTCTTCAATTTTTCCTTTTTTGAAGTTTAGAAGAGAACCATCTACTTTTACCTCTACACCATTTGGTATAGATATAGGTTGTTTTCCTATTCTTGACATTTTTATCCTTTTTATTTGTCTACGGCTTACGCCAAATGCCATAAAAAGTTACTTATTACCATATGGTACAAAGAACCTCACCGCCGATGCCATCTCTTGAAGCATCTCTACCTCTCATAACACCTTTACTTGTAGAAACAACAACAGTACCATAGCCATTTTTGAAAAGTCTGATTTCATCTTTTCCTTGATATACACGTCTACCAGGTTTTGAAACTTTTTTTACTTCAGTTATTACGCTTTTGCCTCTCTCGTCATATTTTAAAACAACGTTTATAAATTTCTTGTTATCTTCTTCAACTACATTAAAGCTCTCTAGATAACCTTCGTTTACAAATATTTCAACAATTGCTTCTACAACTTTTGAATGTAGAAGCTTTGTTGTATCAAGTCTTCTTAAAGCAGCGTTTCTTATCCTAGTTAGACTATCTGATACTATATCATTTACCATAATAATCTCCTACCAACTTGATTTTTTAAGGCCTGGGATAAGACCTTCATTAGCCATTTTTCTAAGGCAAACTCTACAAATTCCAAAATCTCTATAAACTGAGTGCGGTCTACCACAAATTTTACATCTTCTAACCAGTCTTGAGCTAAATTTTGGCTTTCTATTTGCTTTAGCTATCATTGATTTTTTAGCCATATTTTACTTTCCTTTCGCAAAAGGCATACCAATAAGCTCTAGTAGCTTATAAGCCTCTTTATCGCTATTTGTTGTTGTAACTATAGTTATGTTCATACCGTGAGTTCTTAAAATCTTATCATACTCAACCTCTGGGAACATAAGTTGCTCATCTAGACCAAAATTATAGTTTCCTCTACCATCAAAACCATCCTTTGGCAGACCACGAAAATCTTTAACTCTTGGAAGAGCCACAGAGATAAGTTTATCTAGAAATGTAAACATATTCTCTTTTCTTAAAGTTACTTTAATACCAACTGGAAAGCCTTCTCTAACTTTAAATCCAGCAACTGATTTTTTTGCATTTATTATAACAGCTTTTTGACCTGCTATTAATGAAATAGTATCAGCCATATTTTGAAGAACTTTTTGATCTTTCGCACTATCACCAACACCAACACTTATTACGACCTTTTCAATCGCAGGAATAAGCATAGAGTTTTTATAATCAAACTCTTTGCTTAGAGCATCTTTTATATCACTTGCATATTTGCTTCTAAGTCTGTTCATAAAACTACTCCTCCACCTTAGCTACATTTGAGATATCTATCGGCATCTCTTTTGCTATAAAACCACCATTTTGGTGCTGTTCACTCGGTTTTACAGCTTTTTTTGCTACTTTAATACCTTCAACTATAACTTGATGGTTTTTAGGGAAAACTGCTTTTACAACGCCTGTTTTGCCCTTATCATCACCAGCTATAACTTTTACTGTATCACCTTTTTTGATTTTAAATTTGATATTTGCCATTATAAAACCTCCGGTGCTAGCGAAACTATTTTCATAAATCCGCCATATCTTACTTCTCTTCCAACTGGTCCAAAAATACGGGTTCCAACTGGTTCTTTTTTAGCATCAAGTATAACAGCTGCGTTATCATCAAATCTAATAAGTGAGCCATTTTTTCTTTGAAGCTCTTTTTTAGTTCTTACAACTACTGCTTTTACAACTTGACCTTTTTTAATTTTGCCATTTGGAAGAGCTTTTTTAACTGAACATACGATGATATCACCAACTGTAGCATATCTTCTTTTGCTTCCGCCAAGAACTTTTATACACATAACTTCTTTTGCACCACTATTATCAGCTACATTTAGTCTTGTAAATCCTTGTATCATTACTCAACTCCTCTTTTTAGCACTGCTTTTAAGCGAAAAGATTTTCTCTTGCTTATTGGTCTACACTCAATTGCTTCAATAGTATCGCCTACATTTGCCTCATTTCTCTCATCATGAACAAGGTATTTTTTAAAGCGTTTTACTATCTTTCTATATCTTGGGTGTATAACTCTTCTCTCTACTAAAACTGTAGCTGTTTTCTCTCCAGCTTTTTTTAGTACTACACCTTGAATCTCTCTTTTTAACGCCATATTACGCTCCCTTTTTCGCATTTATCGCAGTTAAAATCTGAGCTATCTCTTTTTTAGTAGCACTTATTTCACTAGTATTTGTTAACTGCATAGTTCTAAGCTTATGTCTTAAAACAAAAAGCGACTTTTTCTTCTCTTTAACTAGCTCGTTTAGCTCTTTTATATCTTTATCTTTTAACTCAGTATAGTTCATTTTCGCTCTCTCTTGTTACGATTTTAGTTTTAAATGGTAACTTATGGATTGATAAAGTTAAAGCCTCTCTTGCCAAACTCTCATCAGCTCCTGCCATCTCAAATATGATCCTACCTGGCTTAATATTCATTACCCACTCTTCAACGCCACCTTTACCTTTACCCATTCTAGTTTCTAATGGTTTTTTAGTAAGTGGTTTATCTGGGAAAACGCAGATCCAAACTTTAGCTTGTCTTTTAACATGTCTTGTCATAGCAACACGAGCTGCTTCAATTTGACGAGAGTTAATACGACCAGCTTCTACTGCTTTAAGACCAATAGTGCCATATGTTAGCTGTGTACCGCGAGTTGCGTAACCGCGGTTTCTGCCCTTCATCTGCTTTCTATATTTTGTTCTTTTTGGCATCAACATGGTTAGCTTCTCCTTCTTCTTCTATTTTTCTTAGGAGCATCTTCTGTTTTTTCTGGTTGTATTCCTTTTTGAAGAACTTCACCTTTAAATATCCATACTTTTACACCTATATTTCCATAAGTTGTATGAGCCTCAGCAAAACCATAATCTATCTTAGCTCTAAATGTATGAAGCGGAACTCTTCCTTCCAAATACCACTCAGTTCTTGCCATCTCAGCTCCACCAAGTCTTCCTGAAACTGAAATTTTAATACCTTTTGCTCCTGCTTTTTGAGCATTTTGGATAACTTTTTTCATAGCTCTTCTAAAAGCAACACGGCGTTCTAATTGCATAGCAACATTTTCTGCTGCAAGTTGAGCTGAAGCGCCTGATTTTCTCTCTTCGCCGATGTTAATATTAACATCTTTGCCTATTAGTTTTACAACTTCATTTTTAAGGTTTTCTATCTCAGCACCTTTTTTACCTATAATAACACCTGGTCTAGCTGCAACTATAGTAACACGAATTCTTTTAGCTGTTCTTTCTATAATGATTTGACTAATTCCAGCGTAGTAAAGTTTAGCTTTTAGGAATTTTCTAATCTTATAGTCTTCAACAATATTCTCTGGCAAGTTCTCCTTAGAAGGAAACCATCTAGACTCCCAGTTTCTATTTATACCTAGTCTTAGGCCTATTGGATTAACTTTTTGTCCCATTACGCATCCTTCTTGCTTGGTCTAGCTACTTCAACTGTTATGTGTGAAGTTGGCTTTCTTATCCTGCTAGCAGTTCCTCTAGCTCTTGGTCTAAATCTTTTAAGAACTGGACCTGCATCCACTCTACAACTTACCACTTCAACCTCTTCAGGCTCAAAGCCGCCATTTGCAACTGCTGAACTAATAGCCGAAGCTATATGTTTAGCTGCTCTATTTGGAGTAAACTGAAGCGTAGCTAGAGCAAACTCAGCATTCATTCCTTGAATTTCTCTTGCAATAAGTCTTGCTTTTGTAGGTGAAAGTCTTATAAATTTAATAGTTGATTTACTCATATTTTACCTACTTACCGATTTTCTTTTGAACTGAGCCACGGTGGCCTTTAAAAGTTCTAGTTGGAGCGAACTCACCTAGCTTATAACCTATATGATGCTCTGTAACATACACAGGAATAAAGCTCTTACCATTATGGACATTAAATGTTAGTCCTATCATATCAGGAACTATTGTGCTTCTTCTTGACCAAGTTTTGATAGGTTTGCCATCGTTTGCTTTTTTAGCAGCGATAACTTTTTTCATTACATGATCATCTACAAAAGGTCCTTTTTTAAGCGATCTAGCCATGATTATTTACCTTTCCTTCTTGAGATTATAAGCTTATCACTAGCTTTTTTGCGTCTAGTTTTAGCACCCTTAGTTGGTTTACCCCATGGTGTAACTGGATGACGACCTGAGTTTTTCTTGCCTTCACCACCACCGTGTGGGTGATCTACTGGGTTCATAGCAGAACCTCTAGTTTGTGGTCTTATACCTAAGTGACGATTTCTACCAGCTTTACCTATAACTGTATTAGCAAAGTCTTCATTTCCTACTTCGCCTATTGTAGCCATACACTCACCTAATACTTTTCTCATCTCACCGCTTGGTAGTCTTAAAATAACATACTTATCTTCTCTACCCATTAACTGCGCATATCCACCAGCACTTCTTGCCATTTGAGCACCTTTTCCTGGTTTAAGCTCAATGTTGTGTAAAATTGTACCAACTGGGATATTTATTAACTTCATAGCATTGCCTGGTTTTATATCAAGACCACCCTCAGCTGAAGCAATAACATCGCCTACATTTAAACCGTTTGGTTTAATAATATATCTTTTCTCACCATCTTTGTAAGCAATAAGAGCTATACGGCAATTTCTATTTGGATCGTATTCAATAGCCTCTACTCTACCCTCAATGCCAAATTTGCGGCGTTTAAAGTCGATGATTCTATATAGTTTTTTAGCACCTGCTTCTTTATGGCGACTTGTAATTCTACCATTGTTATTTCTTCCTGCAGTTGCTGGAATTTTAACTAAAAGGCTTCTTACGCTTGCTTTTGCTGTGATATCTTCACTGCTTAGACCACTCATAAAGCGTCTACTAGGTGTATATGGTTTATAATGTTTTACTGCCATCTTACGCTCCTATATTTTCTAAACTAACGCCATCAGGTAGCTTGATGTAGAATTTCTTGAAATCATTTCTAGCACCTACTCTACCTCTAAATCTTTTAACTTTTCCATCCATTCTTAAAGAGTTTATCTTAAGTGGTGTTATACCAAAATACTCTCTTAAGATCGCCTTTAGGCTATTTTTAGTCATACTTGGAGCTGTTTGGATAACAGCTACATTTCCTTCGCCTAAACCTAAAGTTTTCTCTGTATAAAGGATTGCTTTTATATCTGTTATATCTGCCATATTAGTCCTCTTTCACGATACTATCAAGTGCTGATTTCTCAACTACTATAGAGCTATAAACTGCTACCATATAAGCATTTATCTCACTTGCTTCGATAACATATGTATTTCTTAAATTTCTATAAGCAAGTAAAGTGTTTGAATCTAGCTCATTTACTACAATTAGTGCATCCCTTACACCCAAAGCACTTATAACTTTTGCTGCATCTTTTGTTTTAGCACTCTGTACAGATAAGCTATCAACTACAAAAAATTTACCTTCATTTGCTTTATCAGCTAAAGCTCTTTGAAGTGCAAGCTTTTTTTGTTTTTTGTTTATCTTTTGAGTATAGTTACGGTTATTTGATGGTCCAAACGCCACGCCACCGCCAACCCAAACATTGGTTCTAGTTGATCCAGCTCTTGCGCCACCACGACCTTTTTGTCTCCATGGCTTCTTACCACCACCGCTAACTTCAGCCCTAGTTTTAGCGTGAGCTGTGTTTGAACGAATACCTGCTAGGTAAGATTTAACATAAAGGTATAGGTTGTGTGAGTTTACTTCGTCAAATTTAGCAGGAAGTTCAATCTCACTTGTTTTTTCAAATTTATCATTTATTACTACTGCTTTACTCATTTTACTATCCTTACTCTACCAAGTGCTCCGTTAAATCCTGGAACTGAGCCTTTAACTACTATAATACCATTGTCTGTATCAAAGCTAATAACTTCGTTTTTAACAGTAACCTTGTTATTTCCTGTTTGTCCAGCCATTTTCATACCAGGTTGAACTCTTCCTGGCCATTCACAGTTACCAATTGAACCATGGCGTCTATGAAATCTTGAACCGTGACTCTTTGGTCCACCAGCAAATCCGTGTCTTTTCATAACACCTTGATAGCCTTTACCTTTTGTATTAAAGCTAACTTTTAGAACTTTTGCTTGACTTAATGGCGCTTTATCTTGATCACCTGCTTCTGTGTTGCTAACCATTAAAGTTGCAAATTTATTATACTCTTTGCTAAGACCATATTTCTTTTGTTGTCCTAAAACTGTCTTAGGGCAAGCTTTTCCGTTTGCATAAGCAACGATTGCTCTACCATTTTGATCTAATTCACAAACCTTAGCATCTACTACTTTTAGCAGACTTACTGGGCTACTATCTCTGTCTATTGTCCTGCTCATGCCTACTTTTTCTACTAAATATTCCATTTATTCACTCCTTACTTGCCCAAAGCTCTAACTTCAACATTAACCTCAGGTGCTAAGTCTAGTTTAGTTAATGAGTCAACCGTCTCTGGAGTCGCTGCTACAATATCTAGCATACGAGTGTGGATTCTCATCTCAAACTGCTCTCTTGAGTCTTTGTTAACA
This sequence comes from Campylobacter corcagiensis, assembly GCF_013201645.1. Classification (NCBI taxonomy): domain Bacteria; kingdom Pseudomonadati; phylum Campylobacterota; class Epsilonproteobacteria; order Campylobacterales; family Campylobacteraceae; genus Campylobacter; species Campylobacter corcagiensis. The sequence goes on from NZ_CP053842.1 coordinate 1,595,274, forward strand.
TGAGGTGATTTTAAAACTGTATATTTTTTGATTTTTGTAGGAAGTGGCACCGGGCCTCTAACATCTGCTCCTGTACGCTTAACAGCTTCTACAATTGCTGCAACTGTTCTGTCTAGAACTCTGTGGTCGTAAGCTTTTAACTTTAACCTGATTCTTTCCATTGTATTTCCTTCTAAAGAACTTGTCACGTGGCGTGACCTTTTTAAATAAAGATGATGATTATAGTGGGAATTTTTTCTAGTGTCAAGAATTTAAGCAAAATTTATTAAATTTATTAAAATTCTTTCCTTTAAATAAGGAAACTATCTAAGAGTGGCTATACCGTTTTGTAAAGCAAATTTTAAGGCTTTTATATAAGTTTACCTTTTTTATGTAGAATTGCTGGTATGAATATAGAGTATTTTTATGATGCTGATTATAGCGTTAAATTTCACCCACGAAAAAAAGAGATCTTATCGCCAAAAACTCTAATAAAAGGCGGCTTTAATAGTGGCAAAACTTATCTTTTACTAAACAGCTTAGATGAGTACAAAAAAGATGAAATTTTATATCTTGATTTGGCTGATTTAAGGGTTAAATTCAGTGAAAATGAGCTTATAAATTTTATAAATTCAACAAAAAATATAAAAGCTTTGGGTATTGATAATCTTACTTATGAAATTCCTGCTCTTAACTCCTTAAATTTAGAAAAAATAGTTTTATCAACAACTCTAAATTCCTTAAATTTAGATGGTTTTAAGAATTTAAATTTATATATGCTTGACTTTGAAGAGTTTATATCTTTTGAGAAAAGAAGTGATGATTTGGGCATTTTGATGAGTAGATTTTTAAGCATTGGAAATGGAGCTAAAAACAGCTTTTTAAACTCAAATGATAGAGTGAAATTTATCCAAAACTCGCTTTTATCTATGCTTAATAAAAGTGAGATTTTAGCCCTTATGGAGTGTGCTAAATTTAATCAAAATAGCTTTAGCATTAACCAAATTTATACAAATTTAAAGTCAAATTTTAAAATTTCAAAAGACACGCTTTATCAAGCAATTACTAGGTTTGAAAATGAAAATTTACTATTTTTTCTTCACAAATTTGGCACTCTTAATAAAAGAGTTTATTTTTATGATTTTAGTTTAAGTGATGCTTTAGCACTTAAAAAAGACTTTAATAAAAAGCTTATAAACGCCCTACTTTGTGAACTTTTATATCTAAAAGATGAGAAATTTTATACAGATAAATTAGATATTGTAATACCAAATATAAATTTAGCATTTTTAGTTATACCATTTACGCCACCAGATCTTATAAATTTGAGATTTAAAACACTTACAAAAGAGCTAAAAGAGCTAGAAATTTCAAAGCTTTTTGTTATTACGATGGGAAATTCTGCTAAATTTGAGAGCGAATTTTGTGAGTGTGAAGTTATGCCTTTTTGGGAATTTGCTTTGGGATTTGATCTATGATTTGTGGAATTGATGAAGCTGGCAGAGGCTGTTTAGCTGGAGATTTATGTATAGCAGGCGTTGTTTTTAAAAGTGAAATTTTAGGGTTAAAAGATAGTAAAAAACTAACTCCTAAAAAAAGAGAGGCTTTATTTGGCGAAATTTGCGAAAAATCAACATATAAAATTGTAACTTTTTCTAGCCTTGATGTTGATCATCTTGGGCTTTCGAAATGCCTAAATTTAGGCCTAAAAGCTATAACTGAATTTTTTGGCAAAGAGTATAAATTTATCTTTGATGGCAACTCAAAATTTGGAGTAAAAGAGCTTAACACTATGATAAAAGCTGATGCGAAAATACCAGAAGTTAGTGCTGCTAGTATTTTAGCAAAAGTTACAAGAGATAGAAATTTAACTATAGCTCACAAAAAGTATCCAGATTTTGGCTTTTTGACACATAAAGGATATGCCACAAAAGCTCATATTGAAGCACTAAAAAACTTTGGATATACAGAATTTCACCGTAAAACCTACCATATAAAGGCTTTAGAAAAAGTTCTTTTTTAGTTAGATTTGGCTAGAATATGCACTAAAAATTTATAAAGGAAAAATATGATTAAAAAAGCAAGACCGAGTGATTTTATAAAATGTTTTGAAATTTTAGAACTAGCTATGAGTGATTTTACAGATATAATTTTTAATGAAACATCTAAAGAGAAAAAACTTGAGATTTTTGAAAAATTTTTTAAAACAAAAAATAACCGCTTAAGCCATGAAAACATAATGATTTATGAAAATGAAAACAGTGAAATTTGCGGTGCTATTTGTGCTTATGAAGGCAGAGATAGTGACTTTTTAGATATGGTTTTTAACCAAAGGTTAAAAGAGTTAAAAGCTAAAAATCTAATCAAAAAAGAGTGTGATGATGATGAGTTTTATATTGATAGTGTGGCGGTTTTACCTGAGTTTAGAGGTAGGGGATATTTTAAAGCAATGGTAAATGAGACCATAAATAAAGCTAGAGATTTAGGGTTTAAAAAGGTAAGTCTTATAACACAAACGCCTGAAATTTATACAAAATTTGGCTTTAAATTTGATAAAAATGATGAGTTTTATGGAGAAATTTACCAAAAGATGATTTTAGAGCTTTAAGTAAACTAAAAACATAAATTTTAGTAACGCTAAACAGACAAGATTATAAATTTAAAAAGTATAGAAAAAGCTTATAAAAAAGAGATTTTTTCTAAAAAATTAGAGGTTATTTTGATTTAATCTTTTACTATTTTAAACCAAATAAAATCAAAATTTCCTTTAGTGCATTTAACAATTCTAGCGTTACTATCCTTACGTAATATTTTCTAACACGCATCTTATAAAAATAAGCTAAAGATATAGCTAAGATTTTAAATCTAAACAGCAAAATTTGGCTAATAAATAGCATAAATTTAAACCCAAAAGTTTAAACCACCAAAAATAGCCCCTAAAAAAGTAAATTTATAAAAATTTTATAAATAATGGTAAAATTGGATTTTTGAAAGGAATCTTGTGAAATACTTCTACTCGTCATTTTTTATTACAACTGTTGGGCTTGTTATTGCTTACTATCTAGGGGGCTTTACGGCGGTTTACATATGCGTGCTTTTATCCATCCTTGAGATAAGTCTTAGTTTTGATAACGCTGTTGTTAATGCTAAAGTTTTAAACACGATGGATGAAATTTGGCAACGCCGTTTTATAGTTTATGGAATTCCGATTGCAGTTTTTGGTATGCGGTTTTTATTTCCACTTCTTGTTGTATCAATGGCAGCTGGTCTTAGTATGCTACAAACGCTAAATTTAGCCATTTCTAACCCAGAAGCTTATCACACAGCTCTTGAAAGCAGCAAAGAGCAAATTTATATCTTTGGTGGGGCATTTCTTATCATGGTCTTTTTTGACTTTTTCTTTGATAAAAACCGCCAAATCCACTGGCTTAAATTTCTAGAAGATAACTTCTTAACAAAATATCTTAAAAAAGTGCCAAATATCGGCATAATAATCGCAGTTTTTGTAGGAATTTACATAGTTACGCTAACTGATAATTCAGTTTATGCAGTTGCTTTTTTCTTAGCTATTGCTATTCATATTCTTATATTATCAGTTAATGAGATGTTTAGCATAGATGGCGTAAGAAACGGCTTAATGGGCTTTTTATACCTTGAAGTTTTAGATGCTAGCTTTAGTTTTGATGGAGTTATAGGAGCTTTTGCATTAAGTAGTAATATTTTTATCATAATGATAGGGCTTGGAATTGGAGCGATGTTTGTAAGAAGCATTACGATTTATCTAGTTAAAAAGCAAACTTTAGCTGAGTTTGTTTTTTTAGAACACGGTGCACATTATGCGATATTTGCTCTAGCACTCATTATGTTTTTAAAGGTTTTTTATGAAGTTAGTGAAGTTATAACTGGAACGATAGGATTTGGCTTTATTTTGATCTCATTTATCGCTTCAGTTTATGAAAACAAGCGTCGAAATAAAAAACTTATGGAAGTTGAAAGTAAGAATTTTGACTAAATTTTTATTTAAAATTTTTAGTTAAGATTTTGCCGTTAAAAGGAAAAAATAATGAGAAAAATTATATTAATTTGTTCTATATTTTTACTAAATTTATTTGGGAGTAATATGAAAGATATTTACCTAGCAGGTGGTTGTTTTTGGGGCGTTGAAGGGTATTTTAAACAACTTATTGGTGTAAAAAATACAGAAGTTGGCTACGCAAATGGTAGCACTGATGATACAAGCTATAAAGAGCTTTCAAAAACAGGTCATGCTGAAACGCTTCACTTAATCTATGATGAAAGCGTTATAAGCTTAGATGAAATTTTAAGACATTATTTTAGAATAATAGATCCAACTTCACTAAACAAACAAGGAAATGATGTAGGAACTCAGTATAGAGTAGGAATTTATACAATAGATGAAGCAAGTCTAGAATTTGCTAAAAATTTTATAAAAAATGAGCAAAAAAACTACACTAAACCGATAGTTGTAGAAGTTATGGAGCTTAAAAATTTCATAAACGCTGAGGAGTATCATCAAGACTATCTTGATAAAAATCCAAACGGATACTGCCATGTAGATCTAAGTTTAGCCAAAGTTCCATTAAAAAAGCTAAATTTAGAAGATGAACTTAGCCCCTTAGCTTACAAAGTTATGAAAGAAAACGGCACAGAACCACCATTTTCGAGCGAATTTGATAAACACTTCAAAAAAGGAATTTATGTAGATAAGATAAGTAAAAAGCCACTTTTTAGCTCATCTGATAAATTTGATGCAGGATGTGGGTGGCCAAGCTTTTCTAAACCAATAGGCGAAATTACTACACAAACTGATTTAAGCCATGGTATGGTAAGACAAGAAGTTCGCTCACCTAGTTCCAATAGCCATTTAGGACATGTTTTTGACGATGGCCCAAAAGAATTAGGGGGCTTAAGATACTGTATAAATGGCGTGGCTTTGGAATTTATACCATTTGAAAAAATGGACGAATTAGGCTACTCTTTTTATAAAAAATTTGTAAAATAAGGATAAATATGAAAAAAATTTTAATTTTAAGTGGGCTTTTAAGTGGGCTTTTGTTTGCTAATGACTTATTAGTTGTTGAGAATAATTTTGAAAAATGCATCACAAAAAGCGATAAAGATGCATGTGGATTTGTAGAAAACTACCTAAAAAGCGGCTGTGAAGCTGGAAGCTGGTCAAAGTGCTTTTTATATGCTGACATGATAGGTAGAGCAATAGGCGTAGAAAGAGACTATGTAGGAGCATATGAGCTATTTAAGGCTGGGTGCGAAGCAAACGCAAGTGAGAGTTGCTACGAACTAAGCGTTCAATATTTAGATGGAAAAGGTGTTCCAGCTGATTTTTCAAAATCAGGTGAAGCTTTAGTAAAGGCTTGTGATTTAGGTAGCAAAAGAGCGTGCGATGTTTTACAGTTCGTACAGTAAAAATTTATAAATACATTGCCACGCTACAGATATATTTTCTAGTGGCGTGGTTGTGATGGCTTTAAAGCTCTTTGGAGTCTTTAAAGGCAAAAATTACTCTTTTTATAAGATTTCTAAATCTTACACTATGTAAACAAACTCCACCAACAAAACCTATAACGCTACCTAAAGCGATATCTGAGAGTCTTGTTATAATAAGATGAGTAGAATTTCCAGCTCCAACAACACCACTTATCTCAGCCATAAAAACAGTAAGTGGGGTTATAAAAATAGCAGCAAGACCGTAATTTCTAACTACGAAAACCTCAACCAAACACGCCAGTACAGCTATTAATATTCCAACTTGATACTCTTTAAAAGGTACTAAAAGTAAAAAATAAACTAAAACTATACCAACTAAGGTTCCGCTGATTCTGTGAATTTGGCGAGTCCATTTGCTCCTTAAAGTCATGCCTTGTAGGATTGCTAGAGTTGAAATTGGAACCCAATAAGGTTTATCAAAGCCCACAGCTCCTGCAAACCACGCTGAAAATCCCACAAAAAGCCCAATTATCAAGCTATCAAGTATAACATTGTCAAATCCTTCATAAACTATCTCTTTTATGGGTTCTGGTTTATTAAATTTAAGCAAAACTACACTATAGATAAAAGCCACACTAAATGCCCACATACAACCTAAACTAAAATACCCACTAGCCTCTATAAGCTTTGTTGGCGGAAATGGCATATAAGCAGCCAAAGTAGCAGTCATCAAAAAGAAAAAATTCCCAGGACCTCCTACTTGATAGTACCTAACTATCATCGTTGCCACAACCGTTACAATCCCAAGAGTTAGCGGTATCATGCTAGGCATTATGTGAGTAAAAGTTCCTGATATAAAAGATACTATCATACCAAAAGAGCACGCCATAAGAACTATTGCTCGGTGGTAAAGTGGAGTATTTGACATATACAAAAAGACCATTCCACCCATTGAGCCAATAGCTCCTGTAATCATTGGCATTCCTAAAATAGCAGCAATTATCACAGGTCCACCTGCTGAAATTCCAGCACAAACAGGCATATGCCACGGACGATTTGAATCATTTACTTTTAAAAGCTCTTTTGTCCCTAATTTTATCGTATCTTTCAATCACTCTCTCCTAAATTTTATCTTTTTCAAGTTTTCTTATACTGTTTTGAATAGCATTCATCTTAGCAAATTTATCTGGATCACTGCTTATTTTTAGTAAATTTAGTCTTTTTTTATAATTAGCAATGATAAGAAGCTTTAAAGCTTTAAAAAATTCCTGTACTTCTTTAAATTCATCAACACTATCATCTATCTCAAGTTCTCTAACTAAAATTTCGCCATCTGGGCTATTTTCAAATATAGCCTCCCAAATATCATAATGAGTAATAAAATAATCTTTGCGTATGCTATTTTTTACGCTGTTAAAAATCTCTTTATCAACCGCTAGAGTCTTTAAAATTTGAAGTTCTAGGTAGTCTTTTTTAGGTGTTAAATTTGCTCTTTTATCTTGTTTGGCATTTGGCGTAAATTTGCCCTGAGTCAAAGAAAATGAGCCAATATCAACTCCTAATAAATTCGCCACTAAATTTTGATATGAATTTGCAACTATCATGGGCAACTCTTTAGTAAATTTCTGTATCTCTTCAAGGGCTTTTTGCTTTTGTAAAGGACGGGCAAGCTCAAAGTTATTAGCGATATTTTTTATCACAAATTCCCCTGCTTCTATCTTAGTATTTAAAATTTTATCTAGTTTTAAAACCTCTCCTGCTTGCACTAAATCAGCAGGATCAGCACCGTCTGGTATGATAACCACGCTCGCATCGATTTTATTTTTCATAAGTAAAACAGAGCTTTTATAAGCAGCACTTTTACCAGCACCATCTCCATCAAACATAAGAACTACTTTAGCTCCGCTTCTACGAATAAGTGGAAGATGTTTTTGAGTTAGGGCTGTTCCAAGAACTGCTACGGCGTTGCTAAATTTTGCCTTATGGAGCATTATGGTATCCATATAGCCTTCAGTTATTAAAATTTCGCCTTTTTTGTGAATCTCATCTTTTGCTTTATCATAAGCATAAAAAATCCTAGACTTATCAAAAACTACGCTTTCTGGAGAATTTACATACTTTGCGGGATGGTTTGTAATGGTTCTACCACCAAAACCAACAAGTTTTCCTGTGTGGTTTTTTATAGGAAAAGTGATCCTTTCTATAAAACTTGCATAAACGCCATTTTCATTTTGCTTTATAATGCCAACTTCAAGAGCGTCTTTTTTATCAATTCCTTCATTTTCTAAAAGGTTTGTCGTATAGTGTGAAGCTGGTGCGTAGCCAAGCTCAAATTTATCTATCAAAGCATCATCAAAGCCCCTTTTGTAAAGATAATCAAGTGCTTTATGGTTTTGATAAAGGCAGAATTTATAGTATCCATTAACTACATCTAAAATTTTAATATCAAGATGCTTTTTATTGATATTATCTTTAGTGTATTCTAAAGTAAAGCCTTGCATATTTGCTAGTTTTTCTATAGCTTCAGGATAGCTTAAATGCTCATACTCTTTTATGAAATTTATAGCATTTCCACCAGCCTTACATGAAAAACAGTGATAAATTCCCATATCTTGACTTACACTCATGCTTGGGTTTCTATCATCGTGAAAAGGACAAAGCCCAACGAAATTTCTTCCACTTCGCTTTAAATTCACATACTGGCTAACAACATCAACAATATCAGTAACTTCAAGTAATCTATCAATGCTTTCTTGCTTAATCATAATCAAAATTATACTTAAATTTGCTATAATTAGGCTAAATTTAGCAAAAGAGGAAATTTGGAAAACTTTTTTTTAGACTACAGGGATCCTATTTTTGGGATTATTGTGTTTATTTTTGCAGGACTTATAATAGCCATATTTAGCTATCTTTGGGGCGTTTTTAGTAAAAAAGAAGAAGCCAGCAAGATAGAGAAATTTATACAGAAATTTGACCTAAACAAAGGGCTTGGTAGCAAGTATCAAGAAATTTTAAAAAGCGGCGGCATAGGCATTGATGGACTTGTGATTTTAGCAAATGTATTTAGTAAAAGTGGAGATTTTGATAAGGCAATAAATGTCTATTTAATCGCTTTACAAAGAGAAAAAAACAGCAAAAAAGATAAAGAATTTATTCTAACAGAACTTGGTAAAATTTACTTTAACGCTGGCTTTTTGAAAAAATCAGAACAGACTTTACTTCAAAGTATAGAACTAAGTCCTAGAAATGAAGTAGCACTTAAGTATTTAAGCGTGATTTATGAGCGTTTAAGGCTTTTTGATAAGGAGTTAGAAGTTCTCGATGCACTTAAGGAACAAGGCATTGAAACCTCAAAAAATGAAGCTTTTACCAAAGCTCTTATCATCTCAAATGATAATACATTAAATTTTGATAAAAAAATAAAAGCCATATCAAATTTAAACTCACCACAAGCTCTTAGATTAATACTAGAACTTTTCATCAAAAACAACGAACCACTTTCTAAAATCAAAAAATTTCCACCACTTAGTAGCGTTATAGATATAATCTGGCATCTAAACGAAAGCGTAAATTTAAAAGATAGCGAGTATAAAGCACTATTTTATGCTAAAAATTTAAGTAGTGAGTATGTAAAAAGCTCATTTTTTGAGATAGAAGCTATTTCGATGATGAGAAATTCAGGATATTTTGGTGCAGATTTAAATTTCAAATACATATGCCCTAGCTGTAAATCAAGCCTTCCAACCTACTTTTACCGCTGTCCTATATGCTATAGTTTAGATGATACTATAATAATTCCGAGACTTGTAAAGAGAGATGATGAAATCAATATGCCTTTTTAGTGATGGTTCGTGCTTAGGAAATCCAGGAGCTGGTGGCTGGGCGTATATTTTACGCTATCAAAATCACCAAAAAGAAGCTAGTGGTGGTGAAACATACACTACAAATAACAAAATGGAACTAAAAGCTGTAATAGAAGGACTTAAAGCGATAAAAGAGCCTTGTAAAATCAATCTCTACTCAGATAGCAACTATGTCGTAAAAGGGATAAATGAGTGGCTCAATGGCTGGGTTATGAAAAATTTTAAAAATGTAAAAAATCAAGATTTATGGAGTGAGTATTTAAAGTATAGCAAAGATCATAAAATCACCGCTTTTTGGGTAAAAGGTCATGATGGCCACCCTGAAAATGAACGCTGTGATGAACTAGCAAGAGCCCAAGCTGAAAGGATAAATGGATGTTAAAAAATTTAAACTATAAATTTAATGATGAAGAGCTATTAGAACTAGCCTTAACTCATAAAAGTGCAAAAAAAGGCACAAATAATGAAAGGCTTGAGTTTTTAGGAGATGCTGTTATGGATCTAATAGTAGCTGAGTATTTGTGCGATAAATTTCGCTCTACTCAAGAAGGTGATCTCTCAAAGCTTCGTGCGGCTTTAGTAAATGAAACAAGCTTTGCTAAACTTGCTAAAAAGCTGGATTTAGGAGATAATATCATCATCTCAGCTGCTGAAGAAAATAATAATGGAAGAGAAAAAAACTCAATCCTTTCAGATGCTTTTGAGGCATTAATGGGTGCGATTTACCTAGAAGCTGGGCTTGAAAAAGTAAGAAAGATCGCCATAGATCTCTTAGAGAGCGAATACAAAGATATCAGCCTAAAAGCACTTGCTAAGGATTATAAAACCACTCTTCAAGAGATTACTCAGGCTAAATTTGGCATAACGCCTGAGTACCGCCTTATTGACTCAAAAGGGCCAGATCATAAAAAAGAGTTTAAAATGGGTATTTTCTTAAACGATAAGCTCTATGGTGAGGCTGTTGGTAAAAGCAAAAAAGATGGTGAGCAAAAGGCTGCAAAGATTGCTATTGATCTGATAGAAAAAGGGGCAAAATGAACACTTTTGGAGTAAGACTAAGACTTACAACTTATGGCGAAAGCCATGGCATAGCAATCGGTGGCGTAATTGATGGGCTTCCAAGTGGTGTGAAAATAGACCTTGAGTTTTTACAAAATGAACTAGACAGGAGAAAACCAGGTGGCAAATTCGCAACTGCTAGAAAAGAAAGTGATAAAGTCAAAATTTTAAGTGGTGTTTTTGAAGGAGTAAGCACAGGAATGCCAATAGGAATTTTAATAGAAAATGAAGATCAAAAAAGCAAAGATTATAGCAGTGTAAAAGATCTATTTCGCCCAGGTCATGCTGACTTTACATACTACCACAAATACGGCATTAGAGATTACAGAGGCGGTGGTAGAAGTAGTGCTAGAGAAAGTGCTATTCGAGTAGCAGGTGGGGCGTTAGCTCAGATGATGCTAGATGAGTTTGAAATAAAAGTTGAGAGTGGAATTTTAGGTGTTGGCAAAGCACAAACTAGCGATATGGATTTTAACTACGCTAAAACAAGTGAAATTTATGCACTTGGAAACGAAGAAGAGATGAAAGCTGAAATTTTAAAAGCTAAAAAATCTCACGATAGCGTTGGCGGCGTGGTAATAACTAAAATTTCAAACTGTCCAGTTGGACTTGGAGAGGTTTTGTATGATAAGATTGATGCTAGATTAGCTGGTGCTATGATGGGGATAAACGCTGTAAAAGCTGTAGAAATTGGTGCTGGAACAAAGGTTAGTCAAATTTATGGTAGCTTAAATAATGATGCTATAAACAAAAATGGATTTTTATCAAACAATGCTGGTGGCATACTTGGTGGTATAACAAATTCAGATGATATCATCATAAAAACACACTTTAAGCCAACTCCGTCAATTTTCATATCTCAAGACACAATCAACATAAATGGCGATGAGGTAAAGTGCGAGCTAAAAGGTCGTCACGATCCTTGCGTCGCTGTTCGTGGAAGCGTTGTAGCAACTGCTATGGCAAGGCTTGTTGTGGCTGATATGTTACTTTTAAATGCAAGTGCGAATTTGAACAGTTTAAAAAAGATATATTCTAAATAATCTTTTTAAAATACAAGTAGCCTAAAATAGGTAAAATTTAATATCATTTATAATATAAATTTTAAGTTGTAAAATATTATAAGCTTCATTTAAAATCAGAAACTGTTTTGTAATAAATTTAAAATAGAAGTAATTTAAATAGTTAAATTTATAAGGAGCGTAAAAACGCTCCTTGATTTTACTTCGAACAACCGCAACTTGAACCAGCAAGTTCTGGATGAACATCTTTTATATAAAATTTGATAGAATCAACTCCTTCTTTTAGTGCCCATTCATAAGCTTTTGATACAAATTCCCAGTTGATATTATCATAAAATTTCTCTAGATATGAAGCTCTTGCATTTCTTGCATCTATATAATAAGCGTGCTCCCAAACGTCAACTACAAGAAGTGGAATTTTGCCATCTGTTACAGGTGTGTGAGCGTTTGAAGTATTGATTATCTCTAGTTTTTTAGAATTTGGATCATAAGCTAACCATGTCCATCCTGAACCAAAATTTCCAGTTGCCGAAGAGATAAACTCATCTTTAAAATTTTTAAAACTAGACTCTAGTTCTTTTTTAAGTTCAGAACAAATATCGCTTTTCTTTGCTATACAATCCCAGTAGAAGTCATGATTATAAACTTGGGCTGCGTTGTTGTACAAGCCACCTTTTGCGTTTTTAAGAATTTCATAAAAACAAGCATCTTTAAACTCACTTGTTTCAACTTGTTTGTTAAAGTTATCAACATAAGTTTTATGGTGTTTACCGTGGTGATACTCACAGGTTTCTTCACTTACTACAGCATTTGACTTTGGATCAAATGGAAGTTCTCTTAGTTTTAACATCTTTCATCCTTTAATGTGAATTTGTAAGAATTATATAACATAAAAGTAAGTATATTGTAAATAAGAGCTATTAACTCTTATTTACACAAAAATTCTACTCTTCATCATCAAAGCTATAGTCATCATCGTCATAACTATACTCATCATACTCGTCATCTTCAAACTCTTCGAAGTCTTCATCTTCAAAGTCTTCGAACTCATCATCAAAATCATCGTAAGCCATTTTGCTCTCCTTAAAATTTTAACTCTATTTTACACTAATTTTATTAAATTTAGTCATCTTTTTTATCAATTATTTTCATCTTGATTTTTATTTTTTTCAAGATTTTTAGCCTCTTCTTTTATCTCTTTAGCTTTTACAGCATCAATTACTTCAAAATCTTCATCTTTTGGAGTCTCTTTTATGTAGAGGCTTTGACTGGGATATGCAAAATCAAGTTTGTTTTTAGCCAAAATATCCATCATCCTTAACATAACATCTTGCTTAACTTCTAAAAATTCACCCCATATAACACTTTTTGTAAAACAATACACCATTATGTTGATTGAAGAGTCTGCAAATGAATCAAGGCATACAAAAAGAGTGCTTTTATATCCTGCCAAATCATCAATAGATACTATGTTTTGTCTATACTTAAACATTGAGTTATTGTAATTTGACTGTGCTGATTTGGCAATTCCAGGATGTTCCATTAGCATTTTTCTTATCTCATTTATAGCACTTTCTATCTGCTCTCTTGATGAAGCGTAATCTATCTCAAGATACATTTTTATCTGTCTTCCCATTTTTCTTCTTGACCAGTTAATGATATTTCCGCCAATAATTGTTGAGTTTGGTACAAAAATTAAGGCATTATCAAAGGTTCTAATAGTTGTCTTTCTAAGTCCTGTTTCAACAACAGTTCCTTCAACCCCACCAACAACTATCCAATCTCCTTGCGAGAAAGAGTTATCAAATAAAACCATAACAGAAGCAAAGAGATTTGCTATCATATCTTTTGTTGCTAAAGCTACGGCGATACCACCTATTCCAAGAGAGGCTACAATTGCTGAAACATTTACGCCTAAATTTGATAAAATTAACAAAATAGCCACAACTACAACAACTATATATAAAAGCCTTACTACAAGATTTAAAACCTCTTTTCTACTACCTTTATTTGCAAGTTTGCTTATTATCATTATTCCAAAACCATCAATTATCTCAATAACAAGCCACGCATATAAAACAATATAAACTATATTAAAAATACTAGCATAGATTAGCGGAACTGGATTTGGGTAGTAAAATATACTTGTACAAATATCAACACCGTATGCAATTAGTAAAATTCCCATTGGTTTTTTGATAAGATCTATTACTTGTGTTTTTATGCTTTCGCTTTGTTCTTTATTTCTTATAAAAAATGAAAATACAAAATATATAATATTTGCTAGAAATTTTCTGGTTGAAAAAAGAATAACCATTATAAAAATAATAGGTATGATTTTTCCTAAATTTATCTTATTTGGATTAAATGGTGACTTATCATTTATATAGTCAATAAAAAATTTCATATTAAGACCAGTAAACAGAGCACTTGTACTTAAAAGGTTGCTTTTTTTATTTAAAAAGTCCAAAACCTCTTCATATATCTTTTTACTAGCTACCAAATCATCATACTTATCTTTTAAAGCTTTAGTCTCTTCTTCGCTTCCTTTGAAATTCTCAACTGACTCTTTTAAAGGTGCTAAATCAAAAAGTTGAATTTTAAGATATGGATCTTGTATGGCATTTTTCATCTCTCTTTCACTTGCACCATCACTAAATAGCTTTTCAAGCCTTAAAATAACACCATAAAAAATTTCAGCAGTTTCCATTTTAGATAAATCAATACTTGATTCTATATAATCAAAACTTTTAGGTTTATTCTTATTTTTATCATTCCTATCTTTTATATCTTTTTTTGAAGCCAAATAGTTTATAAGCGTTTTTTCATCAATAACTTGCCCTGTTATAGCAGCTGGAATCTCATTTAGAAGTGAGGTTTTTGAGCTATTTAAAGCCTCTATTTCTGAACTTGAAGCATTTGTGTCTTTGTTTACATTTTTAAGAAGTTCGATTTTTATATTTATATCTTTTAAATCCATTACTATATCAAAAACGCTTCTTTTTGTTGGATCTTTTGGAACTGAATTAACAGCTTTTTCAGCAACAAGTTCGGCCATAGCCTTGCTCTCTTCACTTACATTCCCATCATCATTGACACTTGTTAAAAGCTCAACTATACGCTCTTTTTCGGCAGTTTTGTTCTCTTCGCTTAGCTTTGGAGCCTCTTGTTTTAAAACAGAACTAACATTTAAATCCAAAATAGATGTTTTATTGGATTCTGTTTTGTTAGTTTCATTTAAATTTAGATCAACTGTTGCATTATCGCCTGCATATAGCAAGCTAAGCATGCTAATTAGCAAAAATTTCGTTATAAACTTTTTCATAATCGCTCTCCTCGTTTAGTAATTCAAATTCTTTAGTAATCATATCGTATGAAAAAAGACTTCCTGTTTCTATGATATAGTGCCAGCCATAAATTCTTATTTTTCCTAGCTTAACACCCTCTTTTATGCCTGGATATGTTAAAAGGTTACTAACAGAATTTATAATATTAAGCCTTTCTATAAGCCAAAGTTTTTTTGCAGGAGTATTTAGCTCATCAATCGCATCTGCTTGGGCTTTTAAGTGTTTAATGCTTTCTAGCCAAACTTTAACATTTGGAGTTTTTTCAAATTTAAAGTCTTCATAATACAACGCTGCACATCCCCCACAATTACTATGACCACAGATTATTATGTCTTTTATACCAAGCACATAAAGTGCATACTCAATAGCAGAAGTAGTTGCTAAAAACTCATCGCTTACACGGTATTTTGGAATTATATTTGCTATATTTCTTACCACAAACATCTCACCAGGTTTTGTATTTGTAATCAAATTTGGAACAACTCTTGAGTCAGAACAGCCTATAAAAAGCGTATGTGGGGTCTGATGAGTTGCGATATTTTTAAAGTGCTGCTCATGCTCTTTAAAGTATTTTTCCATAAATTCGATACCGCCTTTAATAGCCTTATTATCCAAATTTTAGCCTTTTTTTAAATTTCAAATCCAAAATTCTAACCAAATATAACTAATACTTAGCTTACTTAAAACTTAAAATTTACAACTAATAGTAAATTTAATAAACATTTACTACTATTTTGTAAAATCATAAAAAAATTTAAAGGAGAGAATAATGAGTTTATACAACAGAGACTACGCAAGAGAGTCTTATGAAGTAGAAGAAGTTTATCAAGGACAGATTAGTACATTTGTAAAAAGCACTTACAAACTAATAGCCGCTTCACTTATAGCTGCTATTGCTGGGGCTTATATTGGTATGGGCTTAAAACCGATGGGATTTTTGATTCCACTTATTGTAGAACTTGGCTTACTTTTTGGTATGTCATGGGCTGATAAAAATGGCAAAGCAAACTTAGCCTTAACACTGCTTTTTGCATTTACATTTGCAACAGGAATCTTTTTAGGACCAGTTATTAGTATGTTTATTGGAGCAGGAATGGGACATGTTGTAACTCAAGCTTTTGTTGCAACAGCTGTTACATTTGGTGGACTTACACTATATGCTATGAATACAAAAAATGACTTTAGCTCATGGGGAAAACCGATGTTTTTCATCCTAATAGGAGTTATCATAGCTGGTCTTTTAAATGCGTTTGTATTTAGAAGCACAATGGGTTCACTTGTGATCTCAAGCATTTCAGCTATACTTTTTTCAGCTTATATTCTTTATGATACTCAAAACATAATAAGAGGAGCTTATGAGTCACCAGTTATGGCAGCAGTTGGAATGTACCTAAATATCTTAAATCTTTTTGTGTCACTTCTAAATATCCTTGGAATCGCAAATAGAGAGTAAAATTTACCGCGTCATTGACGCCAACCTCAACAGATACAAAGAGGGAATTAGAGTCGTAGAGGATATACTTCGCTACGGCTTTGATAATAAAGATATATCCTTAAAACTTAAAAATCTTCGCCACAAGGCAAATTTAAAGTCTAGCTTAGAATTTATAAAATTCAGAGACGCCCAAAATGATGCGTTAAAACCGACTTTAAATTTAGAGCTAAAAAGGGAAAATTTAAACTCCTTAATAACTGCAAATTTAAAAAGAGCCCAGGAAAGCTCTAGAGTTTTAGAGGAGTGTTTTAAGCTTTTTGACGCACAAATTTCAGAAATTTTTAAAAATGCTAGATATGAGCTTTATACAGTCGAAAAGGAAATTTTAAAGCTAAATTTATAAATTTTAAGGTATAATCTTGGGTTTATACAACAAAAAAGGATCAAATTTGACAACATTTTTTTTAGTTTTACAATTCGTTCTTGCAGGACTTTTAACTATCGTAATCCTACTTCAAAAGAGCGAGTCAATGGGCTTTGGCTCATATAGCGGAAGCAACGAGAGTCTATTTGGAGCAAAAGGAGCAAATGCATTTTTAGCTAAAGTTACAGCCGTTTTGGGCTTTGTTTTTATCGTAAATACAATCGCTTTAGGATATAGTTTTTCTCAAAGCGTAAGTAGTTCTGTACTTGATAAAGTAGATACAAAAGCTATCCAAACCGATAATTCAAAACCTCAAGTTCCACAAATTCCAGCAGCAAAATAACTTAAAGGAGAGATATGTTAGAAGAGATTTATGAGAGTCAAAAAGATAGCTCAAACAAAGCCATAGACTCGTTAAAAAGGGACTTTACAACACTAAGAACAGGCAAAGTTAATGTAAATATTTTAGATAATATCTATGTTGATTACTATGGAAACCAAACTCCACTTAATCAAGTAGCTTCAGTTTTAACAACAGATGCTACAACTATCACAATAAATCCTTGGGAAAAACCTATGCTTAAAACCATAGAAAGTGCAATACAAGCAGCTAATATCGGCGTAAACCCAAACAATGATGGTGAAACTATTAAACTTTTCTTTCCTCCAATGACAACAGAACAAAGGCAAGAAAATGTAAAAAAATCAAAAGCCATGGGAGAAAAAGCAAAAGTTAGCATTAGAAATGCAAGAAAAGACGCAAACGATGCTATCAAAAAAGTAGAAAAAGAATTTTCTGAAGATGAGATCAAAAAAGCTCACGATGAAGTTCAAAAAATAACTGATGCCTATATAGAAAAAGTAGAAGAAACTCTTAAAAACAAAGAAGTAGAGCTTTTAAAAGTATGATAAATATTGAAGAAATTTATAAAGAGTGTGGTGCTTACCTAAAAGGCCACTTCCTACTAAGTAGCGGTAAGCACTCACAGTTTTATCTCCAAAGCGCTAAAGTTTTAGAGTATCCGAATTTAGCTCAAAATTTAGCCAAAGAACTAGCTAACATAATCACAAAAAGTGGTATAAAAGTTGACTCGGTATGCTCTCCAGCAATTGGTGGAATTTTAGCTGGATATGAGTTAGCAAGAGCTCTTGATACTCGCTTTATATTTGCTGAAAGAGTTGATGGCAAGATGAATTTAAGGCGTGGTTTTAGCGTAAAAGATGGTGAAACTTTTATAATCTGCGAAGATATAATTACAACTGGTGGTTCAGCCCTAGAAGTTGCCAAACTTATAAATAGTCTAGGTGGCAATGTTTTAGCCTTTGCAGCCTTAGCAAATAGAGGCTTTTGTAAGGTTGAGAATTTAGAAAATTCAAGAAAAGATAGCTGTAAACTACCACTTGATAAACCGCTTTTTTCTCTTGGAAATTTTGAATTTGAAATTTATGACCCTGATGACTGTCCACTTTGCGAAAATGGAAGCAGAGCTATAAAACCAGGAAGCAATACAAACCATGGCTAAAAGAAAGGCTGTCATCGCACCTATTTTTTTGCGAGTTAAGGCCTTTATTTTAGATATTTTTTTTATTGCAATGCCATTTTTCGTCATAATGATGGTCTCATTTAGCTCTAAAGATATCACAGATGAGAAAAAAAATCTTATCACATTGATATGGATTTTTTATGGCATTATCACCTCTATACTCTATGCAAAAAAAGCTCAAACACCAGGATACAAAGCGTGTGAAATTTATCTAATAGACTTAAGAGATGGCAAAAAACCCACATTCTTACAGGCTATATTTAGATACGCTGTTTTTATCGTTTCAGCTGCGTTTTTAGTTGGAATAGTTCTTTGTTTTTTTAGAAAAGACAAGTTAAATTTACACGATATTATTTCAAAAACCGCCCCTATTAAGGAGAAAGTTTAGTTTAAGTTATAAAGTAACATTACCATAATAATATCCTAAATTTAGTTTGTTTTCAGACTTGCTGACTATAATATAAAAATACAATAGTTAAAAAACAAACCTTAAAAAGCGAGCACTGATGGATAAGCAAATTTTAAAACGCGACGGAATAAAAGAAGAATTTCACGCCTACAAGATAGAAGATGCCATTAAAGAGGCGTTTAAAAGCGTATCACAGCCATATGATAAAGATGTATTTTACGGCGTAATCGATGAGATAGCATTTAAAGAGATAGTAGCTGTTGAAGATATACAAAATATCATAGAAAAGGTGCTTTTCAAAAAAGGGTATTTTGAAGTAATGAAAAGCTTTATGCTTTATCGCCACACTCATAAAATGCAAAGAGAGCAAATTTTAGGGCTAAATGACGACACGACTTATATAAACTCGACCCAAACTATAAATGAGTATATAAACGGCACAGACTGGAGAATTTCAGCAAACTCAAACACAAGCTACTCAAACGCAGGACTTATAAACAACACCGCTGGAAAAGTCATCGCAAACTACTGGCTAGACGCTGTTTATAGTAAAGAAGAGGGTCTTGCACATAGAAATGGTGATTATCACATTCACGACTTAGACTGCTTGACAGGATACTGTGCTGGGTGGAGTTTAAGGGCTTTGTTAAATGAGGGATTTAACGGCGTTCGTGGTAGAGTTGAAAGCCGTCCGCCAAAGCACTTTCGTGAAGCACTTTATCAAATGGCAAATTTTTTAGGAATTTTACAAAGCGAGTGGGCTGGAGCTCAGGCGTTTTCTAGCTTTGATACATATTTAGCACCTTATGTTTTTAGAGATAAATTAAGCTATTCTGAGATGAAAAAGGCAATTACAAATTTCATCTTTAACCTAAATGTTCCTGCAAGATGGGGTCAAAGTCCTTTTACAAATATAACTATTGATTTAACGCCCCCACAGGATTTAAAAGATCAAATTCCAACTCATGATGATAGACATCTTTTTAGAGATTTAGAGGGTGATGAGGAACTTTTAGAGTTAGCTAAAAGCCGTGGTAAAAAGCGTTTAATTGATATGACATATGGCGATTTTCAGCCTGAAATGGACGCGATAAATAAAGCATTTTACGAAGTTATGACAAAAGGTGACCGCCTAGGTCAGCCATTTACTTTTCCGATCCCAACTGTAAATATTACAAATGATTTTAACTGGGATAGCGAAGTAGCGGATGCTTTGTTTGAAAATACAGCAAAAATTGGCTCAAGCTATTTTCAAAATTTCATCGGAAGCCAGTATATAAAAGATGAAAATGGAAATTTAGTAGAAAACCCAAAAGCTTATAAACCAGGTCATGTAAGGAGTATGTGTTGTAGGCTTCAGCTTGATTTAAGAGAGCTTTTAAAGCGTGGTGGTGGGCTTTTTGGAAGTGCTGAGATGACTGGAAGTATCGGCGTTGTGACTATAAATTTAGCCAGACTTGGATACTTGCATAAAAATGATAAAAACGCTCTTTATAAAAAGCTTGATTATCTTTGTGAGTTAGCAAAAAGCACACTTGAAAAAAAGCGAGTTTTTGTGCAAGAGATGTATGATCGTGGGCTTTATCCTTACACTGCAAGGTATCTGCCAGGATTTAAAAACCACTTCTCAACAATTGGCATAAATGGTGCAAATGAGATGATAAGAAACTTTACAGATGATAAAGAAAATATCACGACTAAATTTGGAAGAGAGTTCGCCCTTGAAATGATAGAGTATTTAAGAGAAAAGATTAAATCTTTCCAGCAAACTACTGGAAATTTATACAACCTTGAAGCAACGCCAGCAGAAGGCACAACATATCGCTTTGCAAAAGAGGATATTAAAAGATTTCCTGATATTATTCAAGCTGGAACGAAAGAAAATAACTACTATACAAACTCAACCCAACTTCCTGCAAATTTTGGCGATGATCCATTTGAGGCTTTGGACTTACAAGACGAACTTCAAAGCAACTACACAGGCGGAACGGTTTTTCATCTATATATGAAAGAAAGAATTAGCTCAAAAGAAGCGTGTAAAAATTTAGTTAAAAATATTGTCACAAACTATAAGCTTCCTTATATCACGATTACACCTGTTTTTAGCGTGTGTAAAATTCACGGATATATCGCAGGTGAGCATGAGTTTTGCCCACTTTGTGACTCAGAAATTTTAAAAAAAGCAAATTAATTTCAAAACAAGGAGAGAAAATGAGTAAAGAACAAATTTTAGAATTAAACAAAGACAAAAGAACAAAATGCGTTGTTTATACCAGAGTTATGGGATATCACAGACCAGTTGAGAGCTTTAATATCGGTAAAATTGGCGAACATAAAGAAAGAGTTCAGTTTTGTGAAAATCCTAAAAAAGGTGCAAAAACTGCGTGATTTACTCCATAACGCCTTTTACAACGCTTGATTACCCAGACAAATTAGCGTGTATACTCTGGTTTGGTGGGTGTAATATGCGTTGCATTTACTGCTATAATAAAGACATCGCACTATCAAAAGGAGAAATTTCCAAAAACGAAGCTTTGGAATTTTTAAAATCAAGAGTTAAAAAGCTTGATGGCGTGGTTTTTAGCGGTGGAGAGTGTACTTTAGATGAAGATTTCTTACCGCTTTTAAAAGAAGCTAAAGCACTAGGATTTTATACCAAAGTTGACACAAATGGCTCAAATTTAGAAATTTTAAAAAAGGCTATAAATTTTACTGATTACATAGCTCTTGATTTTAAAGCTTTAAAAAGCGAATACAAACTCATAACAAACTCAAATTTATATGACAAATTTATACAAACACTAAAATATCTCATCTCTATAGATTTTCCTTTTGAAGTAAGAACGACAGTTCATGCTGACTTTTTAAGTGAGTATGATATATCTTTGATGTCTAAAATGCTTGAAAATGTTGGCTATAAAGGAATTTATTATATTCAAAATTTTTTAGAAACTGGAAATGATTTTGGTTCATTAAACAAAGCAGTAGCAGATTTTAACCCCAAAAATATAAAATCAAACATAAAAATTAAACTAAGAAATTTTTGACCCCTTAATATATCCTAAGCTAAATTTGATACAATACTAAGAAATTTAAACTAAGGAAATTTCATTGGCACAAATAGTAGATAGAAAAAGAATTTATAATCCAGAGTCAAACGAAACTCTAAACAACAGAAGGGTTTTTGGCGGAAATCCACATGGAATTCTAAACTTTACAAAGGCCAAATATCAGTGGGCTTTAAAGCTTTGGGACATAATGGAAGCAAATACTTGGTTTCCAAAAGAAGTTGACACAACTGATGATGTAAGAGATTATAACTTCAACCTAACTCCAGCTGAAAAGCGTATGTATGATTTGGTTTGGAGTCAGCTTATATCAATGGATAGTTTTCAAACAAACAACCTAGCTGATAATATCAACCCTTATATCACAGCTCCTGAGATTAATGCAATTTTGGCTAGACAAGCTTACGAAGAGGCAAATCACTCAAAAAGCTATGCTGTGATGGTTGAGGCTATTTGTGAAAATACAGATATGATTTATGAGATGGAAAAACATGACCCCATACTAAAAAAGAAAAACGACTATATATCAAGCTTGTATGAAGAGCTTGCTGGAAATGTAACTGAAAGCAAACTTCTCCTAGCGATGGTAGCAAATCAAATTCTTGAAGGTGTTTACTTTTATAGTGGATTTACAGCCATCTATGCTTTAGCTAGAGCCGGAAAGATGCTAGGTTCAGCTCAAATGGTAAGATTTATCCAAAGAGATGAGATAACACACCTTCTTCTTTTTCAAAATATGATAAATTCAGTTAGAAAAGAAAGACCTGATCTTTTCACTCCTGAAGTTGTTGCTAAGATTTATGAGATGTTTGAAAAAGCTGGAGAACTTGAAATCGAGTGGGGAAAATACATCACCCAAAACCAAATCATGGGCTTTACTGATGATATCATCACAGAGTACATCCACTATCTTATAGATCAACGTCTAAATGCCATCGGACTAAATAGAATCTACAACGCCAAACATCCGATAAAATGGGTAGATGACTTTGCTAAATTTAACGACCAAAAGTCAAATTTCTTTGAAAGCAAGGTTACAAACTACAGCAAAGGAAGCCTTAGCTTTGATGATTTTTAATCAAAAATATTTAAAAAAAGAGAGTTGAAATTTACTAAATTTAGCTTAAAATTATGCTCTCTTTTATATAATTATTATAAATTTTACTAAATTAAGTTTATAAAATATAGCTTTTTAGCCCTAAATTTGATACAATTAAATATATAAATTTTTAAAGGTTTGGTTTGGTTGATTTGTGGGAAATTCATTGTCAAAGACTAGCTGATGATATAGCTGATATTATTGATATCACTCCAGCACTTTATGATGCTTTTTGCAAGGTAAATAGAAGTGAGTTTTGCCCGATACAAAAGCATGCCTACTCACTAGATCCCCAACCAATAGCTGGTATGCAGTGGATTAGCTCACCACTAACTGTAGCAAAGATGACCATAGCACTAGAACTTGATGGTGTTGATAAGATCTTAGAAATAGGTTGTGGAAGTGGCTATCAAGCAGCTATATTAAGCAAAATAGTAAGAAGAGTTTTTACTATCGAAAGAATTGAAAGCTTAGCAAAAGAAGCAAAAGAGCACTTTACAAATTTAGAAATTTCAAACATACATCTAAAATTTGATGATGGCAACTCAGGATGGAAAAATTACGCCCCTTATGAGAGAATTTTACTCTCAGCTGCTACTACGCAAATAGATGAAAGGCTTTTTTCTCAGCTTGAAACAGGTGGAATTTTAGTAGCCCCAATTGAGAAAAATGGAGTTCAAAATATAGTTAGATTTCGTAAAATTTCAGACAGCGAAATATCTCAAGAGATTCTTGAAGAGTGCCAGTTTGTACCACTTTTAAAAGGAAAAGAGCAATGAAAGAACAACTACAACTTTATAAGCTAAACAATAGTGAAGCTGATATTAAAAAAAATATCCACGCTTTAGAGACAGTCTTAGCAAATCTTAAAAATGCTGTAATAGCCTTTAACAGCGATGATATAAGCTATCTTCAAGGCTCATATATAGAATTTTGTAACGATATTTTAGATATAAGTATGCATTTTAAAAATACAAAATATTTCTTTTTGTCTAAAAATTTCAAAACTAACATTCAAACCTACTATGAAAATTCATTTTTAAAAGATGATATCTTAGAACTTGAAAATACTTTTAAACTAGCCACCAAAGAAAGCGACCCACAACAAAGCCTTGATGATACTAAAAGAGATATGGTTTGGCTATTTTCACTTATCGAAAACATAACTAGAAAATATGATAAAAGCAGTGATAATCACGAGTTTAAAATCAAAATCATAAAATTTTATAACGCCTTGCATGATCTATTTTTAAATTTTAGCGATATTTTATTAGCTAAATACTATGGCATCATGCTTTGTAATCATCCAGCTATACTTTTAGCTCTAATTAAATCATCACTAAAAGCCGCTTCTCTTGATTCAGTCCTTAAAAGCTTTAGCAGTGATTCTCTAATAAAAGAGTGTGATGATGATAAATGCACCCCTTTAAGTGATGAGTTGTTAGCAGAGCTTATTACAATATTTGCCATACCTAATCCAAATTTTAGTTGTCTTATATACTCAAAAACAAATGCTAAAACTCTAAATTCTACACTTAGTGATTTTGAGAAGAAAAGTAGCGAATTTATAGATAAAAATGAGATTTTTGACGGACTTAGTAAGCCCAGAAAAATCATAGCTTGCGAGCTATTTTTAAGATATTCAAACAAAACAGATGTTGGAAATATCTCTAAAAATATCCTTTTAATTGGACCTATGGGAAGTGGCAAACTCTCTATCGCAAAGAGCATGGTAGCTGGAAATAGCTGTAGAGTTATTAATATAAATAGCTCTTATACTTATGAGAATTTAATAGATGGTTTTATAAATGGTAAATTTATAGATGGCGAGCTAAAATTAGCTTGTAAAGAGGCTTTAGCAGATAGATCAAACAACCACTACATCATAATTAACAACATAAACTACGCTGATATGAACTCAATGTTTGGAGAAATTTTAGAGCTTTTAGATAACCGATATGATGGAACCAACGACTCAGTTTTAATAAGAAGCAAAAACTCTTATATCATCGATACTTTAGATGATCCAAAAGCAAATAGTGTGGTATTTAAAGATAATAAATCATACTTTGCTATACCAGATAACCTTTATATAATCGCAACTTATGATCTAATGCTTAGCCTAAAAAGTAGCGATACGGCATTAATGGCAAAATTTAGCATCATACCAGTAGAGTGCAATTATAGCGCTATGCAGTCAGCTCTTGAAGGCATTAAAAACGCTGAAAGCTATATAAAAGTTTGCCAAAATCTAAATAAAACCTTAAGTAAAATCTCACCAAATGCAAAGATCGGACATATGGTCTTTTTAAAGATCAAAGAGCAGATTAAAGGTGGGCAAATTTCAGCTAGTGATGCGGTTGAGTTTTTTAATAAAGAGCTTAAATTCTTACTTGTTAGCCTGTTTGCAGATTTTCCAAGAGATGAGGTTGGTGAAATTTTATCACAATGTGCTGAGTGCTTTAATGTGTGATATTGAAATTTATAAAGCACAATCGATTGCTAGGAAGCTAAACGGTCTTCAAACATCACTAAATTCCTACAAACTTGAGGCGAATTTGGGAATAAATTTAAAAACTAGTCTAAAAGAAGAAGCTTTTTTAATCTTAAAAGGAAAAGGAATTTTAAACCTTCATGGTCAAGAAAAAAATCTAGAAGCTGGAGATATGTTTAAAATTCCACCAAATAAAAACTTTAAAATTTTAGCCCTAAGCGATATAAAATTTATCCGCTCAACCAAAACAGAGCCAACTAAGCTTAAAACGCCTGAATTTGATAAAATAGAATTTCAAGATTAATAAATTTCAAAATTTTAAAAATTTAATTTAATTACGGCAAAGTAAGCCTTTTATTTTAAGTTTAAATTTAGCTCTATGTTAGAAGTTTGTTAGAGTCTTTTTGTATAATCTTGCTACAATTTAATATAAAGGAGAGAACATGAGTTCGATTTTAAACAAATTCACAAAAGGCGTTGCTGCACTAGCACTACTTGCAGGCGTTAGCGCATTTGCTGCTACAGAAGGAACAGACTATGTTAAATTAGAAAGAGTTATACCAAATGCTGAAGGAACAGTTATTAAAGTATATAGCTATGACTGCCCGTTTTGCTACAAATTTGACAAAGCTGTTACAAAACCTGCAATGGATAAAGTTCCAGAGATGAAATTTGTACCATTTCACCTAACTACAAAAGGCAAATTTGGCAAATACGCAAGTGAGATTTTAGCTGTTATGATGGTAAAAGATGAAGAAGCTGGCATCTCTTATCTAGATGATGCTTCAAATTTCAAAAAAGCTAAATTTAACCTTTATAAAGCATATCATGACAAAAAAGAGAGATGGGGTGATGATGCTACAAATGAGGCAAATGTTGATGCGTTTTATAAAACAGCACTTGAAGGCTTAAATATGACAAGAGCTGATGTTGATGCTGCTGCAAAAGATGAAAAAGTTCAAGCTCACCTAAACGCATGGGGTCTAGACAATAGCGGTGATGCATATATGGTTGCTAAAGTTCAAGGCGTTCCAGCATTTGTAGTAAATGGCAAATATTTAATCCTTACAAAATCAATCAAAGGAATTGACAGTTTTGCACAAACAATCAAAGAGCTTAACGAGCTTAAATAAGGTAAATTTATGAGTTTATGGAGTGATTTTAAATCTAGCCCTATTGCCACCATATCAAGGTGGCAAGATCAGAGATTTTTATGGGCATTAATGGCTGTAGCTATGGCTGGTATGGTACTACTAGCTCATAGTTTTTTTCAAAACTATCTATATATGAAGCCTTGCGAACAGTGCGTTTATATAAGATATTCAATGCTTGTAATGGCACTTGGCGGGATTATTGCTTGCATAAATCCTAAAAATGTTATTTTAAAGATAATAGCTTATGTTTTAGCAATTTATGGAGCAATTATTGGAATTGGATATAGCGTAAAACTTCATGGCATTCATAAAGCCGTTCATAGTGATGATCCATTTGCTATGATGGGAATGCAAGGTTGCTCAACAGATCCTAGCTATCCTTTTGGTCTACCACTTCACAAATGGGCACCTGATTGGTTTTTGCCAACAGGAGATTGTGGTTATGATAGTCCAGTAGTTCCAAGTGGTGTAGAACTTGATGCTATACAGACATTTTTTACAAACCTTTACGCTGATGGTTGGTATTTGATTCCGAGTATTAAATTTGCAGATATGGCGGTATGTACGCTTTTAGCTTATGTTGTAGCTTTGGTTTTACTTCTTATAATGCTTATAAGCTGGATAATAACAACTATAAAAAGAAAACGAGCTTAAATTTAAGGGGCCATGCCCCTTCTTAAAATACTAAAATTTACACATCTAATAGATTTAAAATATACTAGTTATAATTACTTTTTTAAGCTTTGGATCTATTGATATAAAGTAAGCGAAATTTTTTATTGGTCTTTTTTTAAATCTCTAATTATATATGTAAAATCTTTATCTATATCATATAAATAACACAAACCACTAGTTAAGATAATTTCTATACTTCCATCAACTATAATATATCTATCATGACGATAGCCCTCAAAGCGCGGATCATCACTCTTAATTGTCCAATCTTTACATAATCCTTTTATTATTGATATATTTTTTTGCTCTAATTTATAACAATACAACTTCTTTCTTGTCTTTTCTATGTTTTCATTAATAAATTCTTTAAATTTATCAAAATTATCATTTATATATTTATCATAAAACATAATCTCATTAGCATTTTTCAAAAGAGCGTTTAAATGATCTTTTGCTTTATTTCTATTTTCTTCAGCTTTAAAAGTTGCTGTAAAATTGTTTTCAATTTTATCGCCATTGATATTAATATAGGGAAAATCATTTTTATCTTTTGATAGTATAACTTTTAATCTAGTTTGCTTAGCCAAATCTTCAATTGTTGAATCTATAGCATAGCCTTGACGAACAAAAGATGAAATATGTTCATCTTTTAAATCAAATTCACTTATCTCTTTTCTTATAAGCTCAATTTGATTTTTTGTAAGTACAATACCATCTTTATAAAATTTCAATATTTTAAGTAAAATATATTTGTTATGCTTTTTATTATATTTAAATTTAAGGTATTCTAACAATAAATCATCTTCTAAAACCAAATAAATCACATTAACTCCATCAAATCCTTCAAATTTGCATCAAAAAACCCTGTTGGAAATTTTTTAATTTCTCCTATGCTGTCAACAAATCTTCCATCTTCATTTATATTAATCTCTTCAAATTTAGATTTGTCATCTTTTCTATAATAAATTACAGTTTTTTCTTTATTAATTTTATTTATAAGAACCTCATGCCTTAATTTATCTATAATATGTTCTGAATGAGTTTCTATAATGACTTGTACGCCATTACTAGCTAAAAATACGAAAAACTTCATTAAATTTGCAATAGCTTTTGGATGAAGGTGAATTTCTGGATTTTCAATTACAAATATATCTCCTTTTTTTAATGACAATCCTATTATTAAAATTCTAATAGCATAGCTAACACCAGATCCAACATTGTAAGTTGATATTGGGTTGCTAAAATCATCTATCTTATATTTGACACTTAAATTCTCATTACTAATTTTTTGAGTAATAAGTTCTAAATTTAAATCAAGTGTTTTATTTATCCAAAAAAGAAGCTGATCTCTAAGAGTAGTACCATACGCTTCTGCTATTACAATATCTATCTTATCATTTTTATTGTTATCAAAATAACCAAATGCATATTCTCCATTTATTCCAAATTTGGATTTACCATATCTGGATATATCTTCTTGACCTATACGATTAGAACTTATATAAAATAGATTTTCTTCAAATATTAAATCAGGAGAATTGACACTAAATTCCCAACTCTTATTTATAGAACATTTCAACTCAAATTCTATATTTTTATATGTAGTTTTAATAATACTTAAATCATCCTTCATATAGAAATTTCTTATATCCTCAAAATTATCAATTTTAAGAATAATTTCTTCAAGAGAAGAATTTTGTTTTGCATAATAAGACATAAGCAAAATACTTTGTACAAGTGTTGATTTTCCAGAAGAGTTAGTTCCTGTTAATATCGTCATAGGTTTTATTTTTAACTCTTCATCTGAAATACTTTTAAAATTTGAAATTTTAATTAAATCAATCATTGCAACCCTTTAAAAAATTATCTATTGTATTAAATCTGAATTTAATATTGTCTTTACTATCAATTCCATAAGTAAATCTTTCTGGTTTATCAAATTCATATTTTTTTAGCTTTTTTAATTTTTCAATATCTATTTTTATATTTTTCTCCATAGCTATAAAAAACATATAAGTTATCACTTCAAAAAGACCCATATTAATAGGTCTTTTTCTATCACTTCCGTCTTTACTTTCAAATCTAAAAACACAATCTCCATAATTTTTGGATATATATGTCATAACCTTATCAAATTGATTTATAAACTCTTTATAAAAATCATAATTTTGTTTATTTATACATTTCATAGCATTAGCTAAAAATTCATCAATATCACTACCGTATTCTATATCACACAACTGGTTTTTCTTTAAAAAATAAAAAGAGATAAACCTTAATATTAAATATCTATCTTTCATTGTTATTGGATTAAGACTATTGTCAGTTGCTATTTTAAAACTTTCAAGCTCACTTAGTTCTTTTATGAGTTTTGTTGAAGTTCCTTGATATAAAGCATTTCTCATCTCTTGGTTATTTAATTTTGTACCGCCTCTATTTAACCTATCAAATATATTAAATTTTACTTTTTCTGGAGTTGGCGGAAGTATAGTGTAAATTTCTAACTGATAATCTTCTATTTTGTTTTGAAGTATCGGTTCTAACTCTGAAAATTTTTTTCCATTCACATCTGGTATAATCTTTAACTTTTTTAATTGAAATTTATCATCTAAAAACTCAGCTATACAAGTAAGTCTTTGTCTTCCATCAACAACTTGATTTTTTCCATCTTTATCTTGAAAAAAATAAATAACTGGAAGAGGTATTCCCATAAGAATACTTTCTATAAGTTCTGATTTTTGATTATCGCCCCATCTTTTATCATCTCTTTGAAAATCTGGATTAAGAACAATATTACCTTTTATTTTATCATCATATTTACGCTTAAATTCAAAAATACTCATTCTGCCTTTGTCTATCCTAATACCTTTTAGTGGGTATATATCATTATAGTTATCCAAAGTAGGTTCTAATACTTCTTCACCTTCAAAGTCTTCTTTAAGATTGTAATATTTATATTCTGTTTTCATGATTTAAATTCTTTTTTATTATACTTTTTGTATTTTTAAGCTTCTAAAATCGCCCCACTGCTTGCATTTGTAACTAACTTTTGATACTGTCTAAGCCACCTACTTTTTACCTCTTTTCCTTCATATTTCCACTCTTTTTTTCGTTTTTCTATCTCTTCATCACTAAGACGCACATTTATAGAGTAGTTATCAACATCAATGTCTATTATGTCGCCATCTTTTAAAAGCCCTATCATTCCACCCTCTGCTGCTTCTGGACTTACATGACCGATGCTTAAACCCCTTGTTGCACCACTAAATCTACCATCTGTTATCAAAGCCACATCAGCCCCTAATCCACGCCCCATTATAAGGCTTGTTGGACTAAGCATCTCTTGCATTCCAGGGCCACCTTTTGGACCTTCATATCTTAAAACCACAACATCGCCTTTTTTAACTTTTCCAGCTGTGATTCCAGCAATTGCTTCATCTTGTGAGTTAAAGCATACCGCTTTTCCGCTAAATTTTCTCTCCCCTACAATCCCAGCAGCTTTTATCACGCAACCTTGCTCTGCCAAATTTCCAAAAAGTATCGCAAGTCCGCCAACCTTTGAAAATGGCTCATCAACGCTTTTTATAACTTTGTAGTCTTTTACAGGGTGATTTTTAACCCTCTTGCTCATCATCTCACCACTTACGGTTAGATTATCAAGTTCTAAAAGTCCATTATCTCTTTTTGAAATTTCATTTATTATAGCAGTTATTCCACCAGCTTTGCCGATATCTTGCATATGCACACTTGGAAGACTTGGTGCAACTTTTGCGATGTGGGCTATTTTTTTGCTGATTTCATTTAGCTCTTTTATATCTAACGCGCACCCAGCTTCGCGGCTAATTGCAAGCATATGTAAGATTGTATTAGAACTTCCTCCCATTGCCATATCGCAAACCATCGCATTTCTAATAGCTTTTTTATTTAAGATATTTTTGATTTTAAATTTTTCATCAAGTGCGATCTCGCAAATTCTCCTAGCAGCTTTTCTAGCAAGTTCTTCACGCTCCGGGGTTAGTGCTAAAATAGTTCCGTTTCCAACTAAAGCTATCCCCATCGCTTCACAAAGTGAGTTCATAGAATTTGCAGTAAACATCCCACTACAACTTCCTCCACTTGGACATGCCTCACATTCGAGCATTTTTAATTTTTTCTCATCAATTTTACCAACCTCATATGCTCCAACACCTTCAAAAACGCTATTTAAATCAAGTGCGTCACCGCTGTCTTTATCAACTCCAGCTTTCATCGGACCACCACTTATAAAAATCGTTGGAACATTTACCCTTAAAGCACCCATTATCATTCCAGGCACGATTTTATCGCAGTTTGGAATACAAACTAACGCATCAAGACTGTGAGCATTCATCACAGTTTCTACTGAATTTGCGATGATTTCACGACTTGGCAAACTATAAAGCATACCTTCATGCCCCATCGCGATGCCATCATCAACGCCTATTGTGTTAAACTCAAACGGCACACAGCCATTTTTTCTAATCTCATCTTTTATAATTTCGCTAAATTTATTTAGATAAAAATGCCCTGGAATTATCTCTATAAAGCTATTTGCAACGCCTATAAATGGCTTAGTAAAATCCTCATCTTTTAGCCCAGTTGCTCGTAAAAGTGAGCGGTGCGGAGCTCTTGTATAGCCTTTTTTAATTATATCGCTTCTCATAAACTCTCCCAAATTTTAAAATTTTATAATTTTATCTAAATTTAGGTTCAAACCTAGTTAAATTTTAAAATTTGTAGTATCATAACGCAAAAAATTTTTCAAAGGAAACAAATGCTCTATACTACGCTTTATTCTGTATTTTTTATACTTTTTGCGGGGTATTTTGCAAAGCGTGTTGGAGCCTTAAAACAGAGCCAAGCAGGTGTGCTTTTTGACTTCGTTATAATGTTTGCAATGCCTTGCTTAATACTAAGTAAAATTTATCATCTTGATATAAATCCACATCTTTTTATATATATTTTTATGGGCTTCATATCAAGTGTTATAGCCGCTCTTTTTGCTGTTTTGGTGGGTAAAATTTTTAAATTTAACTCAGCAACTCTTATATCTATCTTTTTGCTTACAACTTTTGGAAACACACTTTTTATAGGAATTCCTATCGTTACAACCCTTTTTGGCGATGATATCATCGGCGAAGTTGTGCTATATGATGCCTTTGCTGGAGCTTTGCCTATATCTATTTTTGGTCCATTTATCTTAAGTCTTGATAGTAAAAAACGACCAAGTATTATAAAGTTAGCTAAAAAAGTGCTGTTTTTTCCGCCATTTATAGGGCTGGTTTTAGGGCTGGTTTGTAAAATTTTTACCATACCTGAGTTTGTATTTGTACCGTTTGAATCACTTGGTTCAACAGCAACTCCAGTCGCACTTTTTGCTATAGGATTAAGCCTAAGTTTTGGAGCGATAAAGAGCTCATATAAAGGCACGATAATAGTTATTTTATCAAAAACACTTTTAACACCATTTATATTTATAAGTATAGTAAATTTGATTGGGCTAGAAAGAACCATTTCGATTTTAAACGCTTTTTATCTATGCTCAATGCCAACAGCCACCATAGCTTGTGCTTTAGTAATAAAAGCAAACAAAGACGCAGATTTAGCCGTAAGTACCGTTGCTTTTGGGCTACTGTTTTTAGCACTGTCTGCACCTTTAATAAAATTTATGCTTTAGTAAAATTTAAGTTTGTATTTATAGAAACAAAAGTAAAGTTTTAGTATAATAAACCTTTTTGATTAAAAGGATAAAAATGCTTACAAATCCCGTGCTTTTAAGCATCATTATGATGCTTGTTTTATGTGTTTTAAGGTGTAATGTCATGCTTTCTATACTTATATCGGCAATGTTTGCTGGTATTTATGGTGGAATTATGCCTGATGGTGAAGCATTTAGCTTTATAGCTTCTACAATGCACACTCTTAGTGTTTTTATAGAAGGAATGAAAGGCAACCTTGAAACTGCTTTATCATACATCTTACTTGGAGTTATTGCTGCTGCTATTTCAAGGACAAATTTAACAGCGATTTTAATAAATAAAATTTCCAAATTTATTACTAAAAATAAGTTTTATTTTATTGTTGCTATTGCCATAATATCTTGTTTTTCACAAAATTTAGTTCCAGTTCATATCGCCTTTATTCCTATTCTTATACCACCACTACTAGCCATTATGAATAAGATGAAAATAGACAGACGAGCAGTAGCGTGTGCGCTAACTTTTGGACTTCAAACACCTTATATATCCTTGCCTGTTGGCTTTGGACTTCTATTTTTCAACCTTCTTCAAAAAGAGATGGCAAACAACGGATTAACAGTTGCCATAAGTGATATAGCATCTGTTATGTGGATGGCAGCAATTCCTATGGTAGTAGGACTTATCTTAGCTATTATAGTATTTAGAAAACCTCGTGATTATCAGGTGATAGAAGAGGGTATGGCTAGAAATTTAGACGACTTAAAGATGGGGATAAAGGAGTGGGGAGCATTAGCTGGGATAGTTGTAGCTTTTATAATTCAAATTTGCTTTGGCTCGCTTCCACTTGGTGCTTTGCTTGGCATAATAACTATGATAATTTTTGGCGGGATTAAATATAAAGAGATGGATAAAACCTTTGATCAAGGCATTCATATTATGGGATTTATCGCTTTTGTTATGCTTGTAGCTGCTGGATATGGCGAAATTTTAAGAACAACTGGTGGGATACCTGAGCTTGTAAATGCGGTTGCAAGTGTAGCTGGTGGAAAGCTTGGCGGAGCATTTTTGATGCTAGTTATTGGGCTTTTGATAACAATTGGAATTGGTACTAGTTTTGGAACTATTCCGATTATCACAGCTATTTATTACCCTTTAGCTATTGAACTTGGTTTTGGAACAGAAGCTATTATTTTACTAATAGGCATCGCTGCAGCTGTTGGAGATGCTGGAAGTCCAGCAAGTGATAGCACTCTTGGACCAACAAGTGGGCTAAATTTTGATGGACAACACAATCACATTTATGATACTTGTATTCCAACATTTGTCTTTTTCAACATTCCACTAATTCTTTTTGGTGCAATATTTGCGATGTTTTTAGGATAGAATATGGATGTAAGATTGCTAAATTTTACCCCGCTTTGGGTTTGCTCAAATGCTATAAGAACTTGTTGGCAAAGCTTTGATAAAGGCGATAATGGCGGTGAAATCGATAAAGAACTAATCAATAGAGTTGGAAATAAATTTAAACACGCCTCAACGCTTGAACATTTGCATTATAATTTTTATATAAAAGGAATTTCAAGAGCTCTTTTACAAGAACTTGCCCGCCATAGAATGGCAAGTTTAAGCGTAAAATCAACCCGCTATACCCTAAAAGAGTTAAAAAATGAGAGTGAGTTTGAAGTTGGAGATTTTAAAAACGCTTCAAGATATATAGTTTTAACAGGAAATGAAATAGTAGATAATTACAGCATTAAAGCACTTGAAAATATCCGTCAAATTCTACAAGTTGTAAAGACTATTGATATTGCTAAATACGCACTTCCAGAGTGTTATAAAACAGAACTTACCTGGAGTATAAATGCTAGAAGTCTTCAAAATTTTTTGCATTTAAGAAGCTCCAAATCAGCCCTTTGGGAGATTAGAAATTTAGCTTATAGGATATATGAAGCCATTCCTGATGAGCATAAATTTATATTTGAAGAGTGCATTGAAAAGGAGAAAGAATGAAAAAACTTTTGCTTTTGGTTATACCATTTTGGCTATTAGCATTTAGCGGAATGACACAGGGTGATAAAAGCGTTTTACAAAGTGATAAATTCAGACAATTTGATCAAAACTGTACAGCTGGAGACTCTTGGTCTTGTAGTGAAGTAGGAATGACATATTATAAAATAGATGACATTAACAAATCACTTGAGTATTTTGAAAAAGCTTGTGATTTGAAGTGGGGAGTAGGGTGCGAACTAAAAGCGTATATGTTTTTAACCCAAAAAAGATATGATGAAGCTTTTCCTATTTTCACAAAAGCTTGCGATAATAATAGCAGCTACTCTTGCCTAAATTTAGCTGTTATGTATGACTACGGTCAAGGTGTTGAAGCAAACAAAACCAAAGCTGACTCATTATATCTTCACGCGTGTAAAATAGGCGATATAGAAGCTTGCTACATGCTAAATTTAAGATAAATTTGGAGTAAAATTTACTCCAAAATCTCTTTTATAACAAACTCAGGGGTGATTTTACCTTTAAATGAATTTTTTATAATAGTAGCTATAAAACTTACACTATCTCCTTCTTTTGGCTTTATATCGTAGTTAAAAAACAGAGCATCTTTTGTAGTACCATCTTTTTCAACTGTAATCTTAAGGTGATTTGCCTCTTTTCCTATCATTCTTACGCTTTTGACTAAGGCACTACTTATACTAAATATTGGCTTTGGGTTTTTCTGTCCATATGGCTCAAAAAACTCTAAAATATCAAGCATCTCAAGGTCAACTTCTTTCAAATCTATCTCGCCTAAAATTTCATCGCTATATGGCGATATATCTATATCTTGAAGAAAACAAGCAGAATTTATAGCAACTTTAAATTCCTCAAGTTTTGAAGGTTCTATCACAATACCAGCAGCACCTTTATGCCCACCAAAGCTAAGAAGCAGCTCTTTTTGCATAGCAATAAGACGCAATATATCAAATTTGCCCACACTTCTTGCACTTCCTTTTGCGCGGTGCTCATCTACGCTAAAAACAATGGCTGGTTTTTTATAAACCTTAGTAAGCCTTGAAGCAACGATTCCAATAACCCCTTCATGCCAATTATTACCCCAAGTTACAATTATCTCGTCATTTTCGCTAATATTTGGAAGCGAGCACTCGTAAAGATTTTTCTCTTCAGCTTTTCTGCTGTGATTGAGTGCTAGAATTTTCTCAAAAAAGGCGTTTGCCTCTTTGTAACTTTTAGAACGAAGAAATTTATATGATAGCGTAGCATCACTCATCCTGCCAGTTGCATTTATCAAAGGAGCAATTAAAAAACTTATATCATCAAATTCAAAGCTATCTTTGTTGTAGTAGTTTTTTATAACCCCAAAGCAGGGGCGTTTTGATGAATTTAGCTTTTTTATACCCATTTTTACAAGCACTCTATTTAGGTCTCTAAGTTCCATCATATCAGCAATTATCGCCATTACTAAAAGATCAAGCTGTGAGCTCATATCATACTCTATAGCACACACCTCTTTTAACGCTCCAACCAGATACCATGCCACCTCAGCACCGCAAATTTCAACATTTGGAAATGGACACTCATGTTGCTTTGGGTTGATAATAGCATATGCATCAGGTAGAGTAGGGGGTGGCATATGGTGATCAGTTATGATTAAATCAATTCCTCTTTTTTTACACTCATTTGCTGCTTCAACTGCACTTATTCCATTATCGACTGTAATAATGAGTGTAACATCATCTAAATCATCTAAAACTTTAGGATTTAAACCATATCCATCGCTAAATCTATTTGGAATTTTAACCCTATAAATAGCTCCTAAAAGATCAAAAAACTCAGCTAATATCACACTACTTACGATGCCATCAACATCATAATCCCCTACAATAGCAATGCGTTCGTTATTTTCTATAGCAGTTTTTATACGACTTGATGCCTTGTAGGTATCCTTTAAGTGACAAGGAAGGGGGATTTGTGAAATTTTTGTGTGAATATCATTTTCAAATCTTTTTTCTAAAATCGCCCTAACTTCTCTTTTACCTAGAATTTGCCGCATCGATAAAGCCTAAAATCACAGGATTTGGCTTTGTAAGACGAGATGTAAATTCAGGGTGAAACTGCACACCAATAAAAAATGGATGATCTTTTAGCTCAACTGCTTCTATTAATCCACTGCTCTCTCCGCTTACCATAAGCCCATTTTTCTCAAACTCAGCCCTATATTTAGGGTTTGCTTCATATCTATGGCGGTGACGCTCTTTTATGGTTTTAACTCCATTATAAAGTTTAGAAAGAATCGATCCTTTTTTAACATCACACTCATACCCGCCAAGCCTCATTGTTCCGCCCAAAGGGCTTTTATGTGTTCTTATCTGTTTTGAGCCATCTTTTCCAATAAACTCATCAATTAGATAAATTACTGGCTCAGGCGTATTTTCATCAAATTCTGCTGAGTTTGCATCTTTTAAATTTAGTACATTTTTAGCAAATTCTATTAGTGATAGCTGCATTCCAAGACAAATTCCAAGATATGGAATTTTATTAACTCTTGCAAATTTAATCGCTTCCATTTTGCCTTCAACACCTCTTTTACCAAAGCCACCAGCTACTAAAATTCCATCTACATCTTTTAAAATTTCATCTACATTTTCAGAGTAAATTTTTTCACTGTCTATCCATTTAATATCTACTTTTGTATCTAGGTGAGCTCCTGCGTGGATGAGTGCTTCAGTAAGGCTTTTATAACTCTCTTTTAGCTCTAAATACTTTCCTACAAAAGCGATTTTTACTAAATCGCTAGGTGCAATTACTCTTTTTACAAGAGTATTCCAATCACTCATATCAACTTTTAATTGTCCTAAATTTAGCATCGAACTTATAGGATCTAAGATATTTTGTTGCATAAAAAGAAGTGGAATTTGATATATACTTTGACAATCAAAGCTTTCTATAACGCAGTTTTTATCTACACCACAACTTCTTGCTATTTTATCTTTTAAATCCTTATCAAGTGGCATCTCACTTCTACAAATTACCATATCTGGTGTTATTCCGATGCGTCTTAACTCACCAACGCTATGTTGGGTTGGTTTTGTTTTTAGCTCACCTGAAGCCTTTAAGTAAGGCACAAGAGTAAGGTGGATATTCATCGCTAAACCTTTATCAAGCTCAACTCTCATAGCTCTAATGGCTTCTAAAAATGGAAGCCCTTCGATATCGCCAACAGTTCCGCCTATTTCAACGATCAAAATATCTTTATCTTTGCCAGCTGCTTTTATCCTATCAACTATCTCATTTACGATATGTGGGATTACTTGGATAGTTTTACCAAGATAATCCCCACGCCTTTCTTTTTCAATAACTGAACTATAAACTCTACCTGTTGTAAAGTTATTATCCTGACTTAAATTTTCATCTAAAAACCTCTCATAATGCCCCAAATCTAGATCTGTCTCAGCCCCATCATCTGTTACAAAAACTTCACCATGTTCTAATGGACTCATCGTTCCAGGATCAACATTTATATATGGATCAGCTTTTAAAATACTTACCTTTAAGCCAGCCTTTTTAAGCAAAGTTGCTATACTAGCAGCTGCGATTCCTTTACCAAGAGAGCTTAAAACGCCCCCCGTTATAAAAATATATCTCGTCTGTTTTGACATAATTATTCCTTAAATTTTATATATGGTAATTATACTATGATTTGCTGTTATCAAGTTAAACTTAAGGCTTAATGTCAAAAATTTCAGCAATTTTTCTATAACTATCTTCTCTTTTTTCTGGACTATAAATAGGACTATAAACCATTATTTCATCAAGACTATATTTTTTAGCCTCGTCATGTAAAATTTCTGAAACACTTTGTTTATCGCCTTTTATAAAGTAGCGTTTTTCGTATTTGCTTTTTATCAAATTCTCTTCATCTTGACTAAATTTATAATCTTTTACCTTTTCTGGATTTAAAATTTTAAGCTGTTTGGTCCCTCTTGCAATGGATAAAAACATCATCTCAATTGGCTTAGCAAGGTAGTTAGCCTCTTCTTTAGAATCAGCTACAACAACCATATAACTAAACATAAGCTCAGGCTTTTCAAAGAAAACACTTGGTCTAAAATTTCTTTTATACTCGCTAAATACCACATCAGCAACATCTACACTAAAAAATTTAGCATGACTATAACCCAGCCCCATATATGCTGCAAAATTTGCTGAGTTTCCACTAGATCCTAGCATCCACGGGCT
This sequence comes from Campylobacter corcagiensis, assembly GCF_013201645.1. Taxonomy (NCBI): domain Bacteria; kingdom Pseudomonadati; phylum Campylobacterota; class Epsilonproteobacteria; order Campylobacterales; family Campylobacteraceae; genus Campylobacter; species Campylobacter corcagiensis. Next base: position 1,634,281 of record NZ_CP053842.1, read on the forward strand.
TGGAAGAAAGCTTGTGTTATTAGGTATAGCTTTTGCTTTGTAGCGTCTATCACGGATCTCTTCATCTTTAAAATAGCTTAAAATATACTCTATTTTTTGATATAAATCATCAACACTTACGCCTTTTCCTTCACTTAAAGCAATGATTGACTTTGCATCACCACCTGGGGCTCTACCTAAACCTATATCGATTCTATTTTTAGCAAGGGCTATTAGGGTTTTAAAATTTTCAGCCACTTTAAGAGGTGAGTAGTGCATTATCATAGTCCCTCCACTTCCTAGGCGGATTTTACTAGTTTGACTGATAAAATAAGCTATTAAAATTTCAGGACTTGTGCTAAGGTTTGCTTCAATTGAGTGATGTTCTGAAAACCAATAGCGATGATATCCTAAACTCTCAGCTGTTTTTACTAAATTTTTCGTTCTTAAAAAAGCATCTTCAACCCTTTCATTTTCATTTGCTGTGACTAAATCATGAATACTAACTCTCATATTTTCTCCTTATTTTAATAAATTTTATCAGATGACGGTAAATTTCTAAATATTAAAAATCAATACATTTAATACTATTTTAATCCTAAAAGTGCTATAATTTTTCTTATGAAAACTTTAAAAAATTTTATTAGTTTATATATTAATGGCTTTAAAAGCATGACTCTTGGCAAAACGCTGTGGGGCATAGCTATTGTTAAAATTATAATCTTTATTTTTGTATTTAAGATGTTCTTTTTTAACGAAACCATTCATACTAAATTTGACACCCAAGAAGATAAAATTAATTTTATATATCAAAATCTAACAAAGGATTAAAATGGAAGAGTTGGCAACCACCGTTAACTGGTCAAGAGCTCAGTTTGCACTAACTGCTTTGTACCACTTTTTGTTTGTCCCACTAACGCTTGGACTATCGTTTATAATAGCGTTTATGGAGACTATTTACTATAAAACTGGCAATGAAGAATGGAAAAAAATAACCAAATTTTGGCTAAAGCTTTTTGCTGTAAATTTTGCCATTGGCGTTGCAACTGGCATTATAATGGAGTTTGAATTTGGTACAAACTGGGCGAATTACTCATGGTTTGTAGGAGATATTTTTGGAGCACCTTTAGCAATTGAGGGGCTATTTGCCTTTTTCTTAGAAGCTACATTTTTTGTTGTGCTTTTCTTTGGTTGGGATAGAGTTAGTAAGGGTTTTCACCTCTTTTCAACTTGGATGGTTGCGATTGGTTCAAATTTAAGTGCGTTTTGGATTTTGGTTGCAAATGGCTGGATGCAATTTCCTACAGGAACAGTTTTCAACCACGAAACCCTAAGAAATGAGATGGTAAATTTTGCTGAAGTTGCACTTTCTCCTGTTGGAATTAGCAAATTTCTACACACAGCAGCAAGTGGATATATAGTTGCATCTTTGTTTGTGGTTGGAATTTCAGCTTGGTATATGTTAAAAGGAAGACACTTTATAAAGGCTAAAAAAAGTTTTATAGTTGCTGCTAGTTTTGGGTTTTTAAGTTCGCTATTTATTCTTTTTAGTGGCGATGAGAGCGCATATCAAGTAGCACAAAAACAGCCGATGAAATTAGCCGCTATGGAAGGACTATACAAAGGAGAAGAAAATGCCGGTATAGTCGTAGCTGGGCTTTTAGATCACTCAAAAGAGCTAGGTGATGGCAAAGATCCATTTATCTTTGAACTAAACTTTCCTTACGCACTTGGTCTTATGGCTACTAGAGGAATAGGAAATTTCACACCTGGAATTGAAGATTTGGTTTATGGTAATGAAAAACATGGTATTGTATCAGCTAAAAGTAGAATCGAAAGTGGAAATTTAGCACTTAAAGCCCTAGAAGATATCAAAGTAGCAATGGATAACAACGACCAAACAGCAGTAGAAAAAAACCGTCAGATTTTAGATGAAAATATGGAAAATTTCGGTTATGGATATTTAGAAAAACCTGAAGATATCGTCCCACCTGTTGGTCTTACATTTTATAGTTTTCACATAATGGTAGCTCTTGGAGTTTACTTTATAGCACTATTTTTTGTCTGTTTATACCTAAGCATGGCAAATGATATTGAGAAATTTAAGAAAATACTTTGGATTTGTGTATTTAGTATACCACTTGGCTACATAGCTTGTGAAGCTGGCTGGGTAGTAGCTGAAGTAGGGCGTCAACCTTGGGCGATACAGGATTTAATGCCAGTTGGAATTGCTGCAACTGATCTAGCAAGTGTGAATGTTAAAATTTCATTTTCTCTCTTTGCTATTTTATTTACGGTGCTATTTATAGCTGAGATAAAGATAATGCTTAAACAAATAAAAATAGGATTTTAATATGTATGAAGCTTTACAAATTTACTGGTGGTGTTTGATAAGCCTAATTGGTGGGTTATTTGTTTTTATGATGTTTGTTCAAGGAATTCAAACCCTTACAATAGAAGTAAACAAAGAGCAAAAAGAGCTTATGATAAACTCAGCTGGAAAAAAATGGGAACTTACTTTTACAACCCTTGTTATGTTTGGCGGTGCTTGTTTTGCGGCTTTTCCGCTATTTTATGCGACTAGTTTTGGTGGGGCTTATTGGGTATGGATGGCGATACTTTTTTGCTTTATCGTTCAAGCAGTTAGTTATAAGTATAGAAATAAACCTAATAACTTTCTTTCACAAAAAACATATGATGCGTTTTTATTTATAAATGGCTCACTTGGGGTTATTTTAATTGGAATTGCAGTTTCAACATTTTTTAGTGGAAGTGAATTTAGACTTAACTCAAGCAACTTTGTTAGCTGGGATAGTGGATTAAGGGGCTTAGAAGCTCTTAAAAACCCTCTAAATTTACTACTTGGTATAGCTTTGTATTTTCAAGCTAGAACTGGGGGTAGGCTCTATCTTATAAATCATATAAATGAGAGTGATTTAAGGATAAAGCTTAGAGCAGGACTTAAAAAAGACGCTTTGCTATTTGTTTTGTTTGTGGTGGCTTTTTTAGCATGGATATTATTAAAAGATGGATATGCTATCAGTCAAAATGGCATTATAGTTGTAGAAAGCTTTAAATACACTAAAAATTTCATCCAAATGCCTTTAGTTTTGATTATACTTTTAGTTGGGCTTATACTAACTCTTTTTGGAATTTATAAAGGTGTTTTTACAGATAGTATAAAAGGAATTTTTCCATACGGACTTGGAGTGACACTTGTAGTAATGAGCGTGTTTTTAGTATCAGGACTAAATAAAACATCTTTTTATCCATCATATACTGATTTACAAAGCTCACTTACGATATATAATGCAAGTTCAAGTTATTATACCCTAAAGGTGATGTTTTTTGTATCTCTTTGGGCACCTGTAGTTTTAGGCTACATTGCATATGTTTGGAAGCTTATGGATAACAAAAAGCTTACTAGCGAAGACGCTAAAGAAGATGAATACTAAGGAGATATGATGATAAAGTCGCTGTTTTTATTAATAACTTGGTTTTTACTAATATACTTTAGCTGGAAATTTATAAAGCTAAATATTGACCATATAGAAGAACACGAAGATAGATTTTTCACAAAAGATTAAAATATGGGGCTTTGCCCCTTATTAATAAAATAAACCCTTTAAACTCCACTAAATTTATAGCTAAATTTTAAATTTATTAAAACTATCATTTATGCCTAAAGTTTATAATTGTCAAAACAAAGGAGCAGATTATGAATTACAAAATAGTCTTCATTTCAAATAAACCAAGAGTTGAGTTAAAAGAGTCTAAATTTGGGTGATGCTAAGATTTATATAAAGCAAGTGGCAAAAGAGCGATAAAAGCTATAACTAAGCTTAAATTTGCCTGTATTCAAGTAAAAGATGAAAATCTTCAATAGCGGACTAACACCGATGGTATAATTTATGAAAATATTAAACCAAGCTGGTTTTGAGTTTTAAAAAACATTATATAAAATATTTAATCATTATATTTTAACTAAATATTAAACTTATTTATGATACTATTTAAGTATAGAGTCAAGGTTTGACTATTACCCATACAAGGACTTATATGAAAAGAAGAGATTTTTTTAAAACAGGAGCGTTAGTTGCTGGTGGCGTTATGCTTCCAAGCGTTAGTTTTGCGAGTCAAAACGAAGACCAAAAAGGTCACAATATCTTTGATATAACTCTAAAACATGACATTAAAACGGCTGGAAAGGTAACAAAACTATGGCTACCACTTCCTTTAAATTCAAGCTATCAAAGCATGGTTAGTGCTATTAAAAATAGCGGTAACTACGATGAAATTTATCAAAGTGATTTTGAAATTCCAACCCTTTTTGCTAAATTTAGCAAAGAAAATCCAACAATTACTACAAATTTCAAAATTTTAACAACAGATAGAACAACAGACTTTTCAAAAGTAAATTTTGATGAAAAAGAAAAGCTTAGCCCTGAAGTTGCTAAATTTTTAGAACCAACTAAAAGTATCCAAATTAACGGTATTGTAAAACAAAAATCTGATGAGATAGTAAAAGGTGTAAGCGGGGATTTAGAAAAAGCTAGAGCCATTTACAACTGGACAGCTAATAATATGACAAGAGATGAAAGCATAATAGGGTGTGGTTTAGGTGATGCAAAAGCTATTTTAGAATCAGGTAAACTATATGGCAAATGCACAGATATTAGCTCAGTTTTTGTTGCTCTTGCAAGGGCTGCTGGAATTCCAGCTAGAGAGATATTTGGTATCAGAGTTGGTAAAAGTAGATTTAGCAAAGCTATGGGAAGTGGCGATGGCAAAAGTGCAAATATCACTGGTTCACAACACTGTAGAGCTGAGTTTTATATCAAAGGTTACGGATGGATACCATGCGATCCAGGCGATGTAACTAAATTTCGCTTAGCAGAAAAACTTACAAACGAAGATGAAGCTGTTATTAAAATAAGAGAGTATCTTTTTGGAAACTGGGAGATGTGTTGGATAGGTTACAATATGGGGCGTGATTTTGTGTTAAAACCAGAGCCTTTTGAACAACCACTTAATAACTTTGGCTATCCTTACGCAGAAGTTGATGACAATGTTTTAAACTACTACGATCGATTTGCTTATGAGTACAAATCACTCACCATTAACTAAAGTTAAAAATAGTAAAATTTGGCTAGGAGCTACAGCACTTTTTGGTGCTCTCCTAGCATCTAGTTGTTGTCTGCCAGCACTTGCATTTTTGCTATTTGGAAGTAGCTTTGGATTTTTAAGCATTTTTGAACCACTTTATAAATTTAGATGGATTTTGACTATTATTTCTATTTTATGTTTTATTTTGTTTGTTAAATTTCGCTATTTTACTAGCTGTAAAGATAAAAGCTGTGAAATAAAAAAGACAAGCAAAGGTGAAATTTTTAGCGTTATAATATTAGGAATTTCGCTTATTTTTATACTATTTTACCCTGAAATTTTAGGAGTTTTATATGAAATTTTTAGTTAAATTTATGCTTATTTTGTCTATTAGTATGCCTGTTTTTGGTGTAACTTATACTATAAATGTGCCTGGAATGCACTGTCCGCTTTGCACTGCTATGGTTAGAGAAGCTCTTAAAAAAGTAGATGGTGTAAAAAGCGCAAAAGCAAGTCTAAAAGACAATAACGCCATTGTTGAAGCAGAGGCAAATGTCACAAAGCAAAGCCTACTTGATGCGATAAAAACCACAGGGTATGAAGGTAAATTTATTGATTAGATTTAAATAAATTATCTCCTAAAGTATAGATAAAAAGTCCTACTATAAACAAACCTAAACCCACAATCTTACTTAGCGAAATCTCTTTTTTGCTAAGTCCTAAAAGCCCAAAACTATCAATCAAAAAGCTACTTAAAAGTTGAGCAAAAATTATCATCATAAACATCAAAATAAGCCCTATTTTAGGAGCGATAAATGTTGTAGAAAAAACAGCAAACGCCCCTAAAAGACCACCTATTAATTTATAAATTTCAATACTTTTTAAGCTTTTAATATCAGCAAAACTAAACTCTCCTAAAATTATTGCCACAATTAACAAAGCCAAACTTCCTATGGTAAATGAAATAAATGCCGCCATTATCGGCTTAGCACCTAAAAACGCGGCTAAATTTGCATTTATCACAGCTTGAACTGATAAACAAGCCCCGGCTAAAAACGCCATAAACAAAAACATAATTTGCATATTTTTCCTTTTTTTGTTTAGAATTTAGCAAAAATTTCTGAATTTAAAGGCAGAAATCTTATAAAATACAGTTTTATTAAACTAAAAAATTTTGAAAACAGATGAGTCGTTTTATTAAGATAGATTGTCTTTGCGTTAAGCATAAAGATGTAAAATGTCACAAATTTATATAAGGAGATAGTATGGCAACAGTAACAGTTGGTGGAAATACGGTTAGTTTAGCAGGAAATGAGCTTAGCGTTAGCGATTTAGCACCAGTGGTTGAGCTTGTAGGCAAAGATTTAAAAACAGTAAAAGTTGGCGGAAGTAGTGAGTTTATCCAAGTAATAGCAAGCGTGCCATCACTTGATACGGGCGTATGTGCTACAGAAACTAGAAAATTTAACGAAAGCATCGCTAAAATGGATGGTGTTAAACTTACAGTTGTATCTATGGATTTACCATTTGCCATGGAGAGATTTTGCTCAACTCAAGGCATTGAAAATGTAGTAGTTGGAAGTGATTTTAAAAATAAAGATTTTGCTAATAAATATGGCGTCTTACTAGCCGATGGCAACTTGGCTGGACTTACTGCTAGGGCTGTTTTTGTAGTTGATAAAGCAGGCAAAATCATCCATAAAGAGATAGTAAAAGAAGTAACTACCGAACCAGATTATGACGCTATAGTAAAAGCTGTAAATTCTAAAGGTTGTAGAAACTGCTAAATTTAAGGAGCAAATTCAGTGCTCCTTACTTTTGTTTAAAAAATACTTATACTCCATAATTAAACCCAAAAATATAAAAAAAGCCACAAATCCCTAAAAAGCTTATGAAGGTTAAATTTATAAGCTAGTAAATTTATCTTTTAGTAGAACATCTATTTAAAAAATAGCACGCTGGACAAAAACCAGTGATTCCAACAATAACTGGTATCAGCCCAAGCAAAGCCCACCAACTCATAAACATAATGCCAACAACAATCATAAATATCAAACCTAAAGCGATTCTAATGATTCTATTTTCTCTGCTCATTTTTTCTCCTTTTAAAAATTTACTAAATTATAGTATATTTTTCTTACTTTTATTTTAAGAATTTGTAATAAAGTCACATTTAAATTTAAATGCTAAAATTATAGAAATTTAAAAAAGGAGAAGTTATGAAAGATTTAACTTTTGATGAGTTTAAAGATATAAGCAAGAGCAGTGTTTGCGTAGTTGCTTTTAAAGCAGCGTGGTGTAAGGATTGTAAAATAGCTACACCAATGCTTATAGAACTATCTAAAAAATACCCAAAAGTTGATTTTTACGAGATTGATATAGATAAAGAAGAGGGCGTTAGAGATGCTATGGGCATAAGGCACATTCCAACTATTATCTTTTTAAAAGATGGAGATGAAATTTGTAGTAGGGTTGTAGAACCAAGAAGTGTTGATGAGATAGAAAACTGCATTAAAAGCTTATATAAATTTATTATATTTTAATTATAATATAGAAAAATTTTAAGTACAGCCTTTACACATTTATGATAAAATACTACATTTCCAAACAAAGGCTAAAAGATGAAATGGCGCGGTAGAAAAACAAGCTCAAATGTAGAAGATAAAAGGATGCAAACAGCTCAAGGTGGTATGAATTTACAAGTCCTTTTGCCACTTATTAGGTGGCTTATGGGATCTAAAATAGGGCGTATTATTCTTATAATAGGTGGTATTGCTATGCTTATGGGCTATAATCCACTTGGAATTTTTGGACTTAGTTCTAGTAGCTCAAATAAAGCTCCATTAACCCAAAAAGATATGGAGATGAGTGAATTTGCAGGCGTTATCTTAGCTGAAACTGAAAACGTTTGGAAGGAAATTTTAACTCCTTATGAAGAGCCAAAAATGGTTTTATTTAGAGGGGCTACAAACAGTGGTTGTGGTTTTGCAAGCTCGCAAGTTGGGCCATTTTACTGTCCTTTAGATAAAAAACTATACCTTGATTTAAGCTTTTTTGATGAACTTGCTAAGCGTCATGATGCACCAGGAGATTTCGCAGCAGCTTATGTCATAGCTCACGAAGTTGGACATCATATCCAAAATTTACTAGGACTTTTAAATCAAAAACCATATAGCAACAAAAATCAAAATAGCGTCGCAATAGAGCTTCAAGCTGACTGTTTTGCTGGAATTTGGGCTAATCACTCAAAACATCTACTAGAAGATGGAGATATTGAAGAAGCACTAAATGCAGCTTCAATGATAGGCGATGATGTATTACAAGAAAAAGCTCAAGGTTACGCCGTGCCTGACTCATTTACTCATGGAAGTGCTAAACAAAGAAGAGATGCATTTTACTTAGGGTATAAAGAGGGCGATGTTAAAAAGTGCAGGTTTTAAGCTAAATTTTAAGCGTCCTAAATTTAGTCAAATTTATAAAATTTCCTAACTTCTAAATCTCCTTATTTTAGTTATAATAGACAAAAAATAAGGAGCTATATTGGAAGATCAAAAAAGCAGCTACGGTCTAGGCATTATTGTTACATTGTTAAGTGCCTTATTTTGGGGGTTTTCTTCAGCTTGTGGACAGTATCTTTTTGAACAAAAAAATATCTCTCCTGAGTGGCTTGTAACAACAAGGCTTATTTTAAGTGGAATTTTACTTCTTTCTTACTCTATTTATAAACAAAAAGCCCAAATTTTACTTATCTTTACAAATAAAAAAGATACATTAATACTTATCTTTTATGCTATTTTTGGTCTTTACGCTTGTCAATATACATATTATTTAACGATAGATTTAAGCAATGCTGCTATTGCTACTATTTTACAATACACTTCGCCGATATTTATCATAATTTTTGTTGGTATAGTAGATAAAACTCTACCTAGTTTAAAAGAAATTTTAGCTCTTATTTGCGTGGTAATTGGCGTTTTTATCCTTGCTACTCATGGCGATCCTTCAAATTTAGTCATACCGCCTAAAGCTATCATTACAGGACTTTTATCAGCTCTTTGTATTTTGGTTTATAGCATAACTCCTATTAAGATAAATCGCCGTTATGGCATTCTTACATGCCTTGCTTTAGGGCTTAGTATGAGTGGCGTTATGTCTTCAGTGATGTGTAGAGCTTGGAGTTTAGAAGGAGTTAGTGATCTACCAGGAGTTGGGGCTTTACTTGGTGTAGTACTTTGTGGAACGGTCTTATCATTTAGCCTGTATATGAAAGGTTTATCAATACTTGGTCCAACAAAAGCTAGCCTTATAGCATCTATAGAGCCTGTAACCTCAGCATTTTTCATATGGATATGGTTAGGCGTAACATTTGTAGCATTTGATTTTTTAGGCTTTTTTCTGATAATAGCCTCTACGATAATTTTGGCAAAAAAATGATAAATTTAATTAGACAAAAAGATCCTGCAAATTTTGGATTAATATATGCTATAAAGGCTCTGTTTGGTGTAAGTTTAACTTGCTTAATCACATTTACATTAGCTGGTAAAGCCTTGATGCTTTGGGCTATAAGTGGGTGCGTTAGTGTGTTTTTTATCACAACTTTTAAAGGCTCAAACAAAGATAGAATTCTAGGGCTTATGCTGTTTGTGTTTTTATCTTTTAATCTAATTTTGCTATCAAATTTTATAAATGCCTTAGGAATTTGGCTATTTTTGCCCGCATTTGTATGGATATTTTTAGCTCAAATTTTATCTTTATACAGCATAAATTTAAGTATTGCCATGATAAATTCAGCATTTATCTGCTTTGTGGTTTTAGTGGTTAGTTCTGGAATTTCAAATTTCAACTCAAAATTTGCAGCATTTGGCTTTATACTTGGTTCAGTTATAGCTTTAATAATTAGAGGATTTTCTAACTACGGCAAATTTACAAAAAGAGCTTTTAAAGTGATATTTAATGAACTCTCTTTTTTAGCAAAAGGTCAAATTTCAACTGCTCAAATCCTAGATAAAATATCAAAAACAAAAGATATACTAAATGTTAAAAGCTCCCAGTTTAGAGATGATAACCTTATACAAAATCACACAAAAGTAGCCTTTTATCTATACAAATGTGAAGAGTTGGTTCACGCTTTGGCTTTATTAAATTTAGACCATACTGATGAGATTGTAGAAAATATAAATGAGCTAAGAAAGCTCTTTTTAGATGAAGAACTAATTTTTAAGTATGAATTTAAAAACAGTAAAAACGCTATCGTATATGAAATTTTAGATGATATTAAAAATGGCAGTAACGCTCCTTTGCTTCCAAAAAAAGCAAAATTTAGCCTTAAATCCTTCATAAATAGCCTAAATTTAAACAATCAAACCTTTAAATTTAGCCTTAAATTCGCTCTTGCTATTGCAATATCGCTTATAATTGCAAATTTAGCCCAAATTGAGCGTGGAGTTTGGGTAGCTATTGGAACGCTATGTGTGATGAAAGTAAGCGTTACAGAAGTTACTAAAGCAACATTTCAGGCCATCATAAGCACAACTTTAGCAGTTGTTTTTGCTGTTTTTATGATAAACTTACTGAGTGGATCGTTTATGATTTATCCATTTATTTTTGTTGCTATTTTTATGCTTTTTTACTTTAAGATTTTTAGCTATCCTGTTTCAAATTTTGGGCTTATTGTATGCGTAAGTATCTATTTTTTTGCTATAAGTGGGGATTTTAAATCACTTATGATTTTACGATTAATGGATATGAGTTTTGGCTTTTTAATAGCTTGCTTTGTTAGTTTTTTTATATTTCCAGTTAAAAACTCTCAAAAATTTAAGCCTTTAGTAAATGAGATATTAGAAAATTTTGTAAATATTTCTAACTCAATCATACAAAATCAAAAAACTGGAGAATTTACTACTTTAAATAGCAAAAACACAGATAAAATAAGCCAGTTTAGAGGGCTATTTAAAAGCCCTTTGAATACAAAATTTGATGAAATTTCTAAAGCTTTAGTAAATATTAGAATTTACTCTCTTAAAAACGGCATCAATAGTGAGCTAAAAAAGGATATTTTAGATCTTAAAATCCGCTTTATTATGCTAATCTCAAAGCTAAACAGTAGACCTTATTACTTTAAAGACGAGCAAGATTTTAGTCTAAATTTAACTAAACACTTAGCAAATTTACAAAGCCAAATTTATAATGATATCTCGCCAAATAGCCTAAATTAAGAATTTCAGGCTATCTTAAAACTACTTAAATTTAGGCGATACAAATACCAAATATAAGCCCATTGCTAAAAGCATAATAAATGATGATGCTATATAAACGCCACTAAAACCAAAACTCGGTTCTAAAAATCCAAGAAGTGGCGGACTTATGCCAATGCCTAAATTTGCAGCGATGAAAAAAGTAGAATTTGCTAAGCCTATTTTACTTGATGGAGCAAGCTTTACTACCATGCTTTGAGCTAAACTTTTAAATGTTGCCCAGCCAAAAGCTAGGAAAAAAGCCGAAGCTAAGATAAAAATTGAGCTTTTTGCAATACCAAGCAGAAAAACACTTAAAGCCAAACTAAAAAGTGTTGCTAAGCTTACTAAATTTGGACCAAATTTATCAAAAACACTTCCACAAATCCAAACCGCAAAAAGAGCTACAATAGAGTAAAATGGATAGTATAAAGCTCCAGAATTTGTTAGGTTTAATCCTTGCGTGTGAGCACTTAAAAAAGCTAAAATCCCACCATAAGCACATCCTGCTAAAAACATAATCAAAGATACCCCAAGACTTGTTTTTTCTATGAGAGTAAATATGCTAAATTTTAACTTTTTTCCGTCCAAATCTTTACTTTTATAAGTTAAGAAAAACACAGATAATAAGCCAATTGCCATGGCTATAGCAGCAGTTATAAAGCTTGTTTGATACGCCTGAGTTGAGTTAAATTTAATAGCTACAGCTGGCGATATGGCAGAAGCTATAATCACGCTCATATTATAATACCCTATCCCAACGCCCCTTTTGGTCTTAGGAACGAGCTTTGAGATGGTAGTATTACATATACAAGTTCCCATACCAAAAAGAGTTCCTGTCATAGCCCTTAATACAAGTAAAAAGCCAACATTTGTAATTTGTGTGTAAAGTAGGCTTACTATGAGATCTAAAACCATGACTATAAAAATAGTTTTTTTAATGCTGATTTTATCAACGATTCGCCCCATATATAGTGTGCCAAATATAACACCAAGAGTGTACATCAAGGTTATAAGTCCTGCTGTACTCACACTTGCACCAAGAGTTTTGATGGCAAAATTTGTCCCACTTATCAAAGTAAGATAACTTGAAATATAAAGAGTAAAGTTTATAGCACAGATGCTTAAAAAATTTCTACTAAAAATCATAAAATCCTAAAATAAAAAAATTTTGTGATTATATCCTAAATTTACTAAAATATTTATTTTAAACCTATTTTAAAGCATTTTCTACATATTTACTATTAAAATTTATATAATGATTTATTATAATAAATTTAAGTTTATATAAGATTTACCGCTAAATTTAATAAATTTATTTAAATTTAGCGGTATTTATTATTGTGCAACTAGTTTTACGATTTGAGTAATTACTTCACTTGACTTTTTTAACGAATTTACCGGCAAATACTCATAAATTGAATGAAAATTATGTGCTCCTGTAAAAATATTTGGTGTTGGAACGCCTTTTTGAGAAATAACAGCCCCGTCATATCCGCCACGCATTGGCTTTATTTTCATTTCAACTCCTGCATTTTCAAAAGCTTGTTTTGCAAATTTTATCGCAGGTGCGTTATCATTATTTAAAAAATTATAAACATTTGCGTATCTGTCATTAAGACAAATATTAATTCTATTATCCCAAATCTCATTTAAATTATCAGCTAATTTTTGCAAAAATTCCATTCTTTTTTTATAAATTTCTTGATCAAATTCTCTAATATCGATCTTTAAAACAGTTTTTGCACTATTGCCACTTAACTCTTTAACCCAAAAATACCCCTCTTTATTTTCTGTATACTCAGGTGCTTCACCGCCTGGTAAAAGTGAGATAAATTTATGTGCCATTAAAAGCGAATTTATCAAATTTCCTTTTGCATTCATTGGATGAGCACTACGACCTGTAAAAGTAACTACGCAATCTCCAGCATTCCAGTTTTCATAAATAAACTCACCAATCTCACAACAATCCAAACAATATCCAAAATCAGCCCCTAACAAATTTACATCAAGTGCTTTTGCACCCCTTAAACCTTGCTCTTCATCAGGCACAAAACACGCAATAATTTCTCCATGCTTAACTTGCGGATTACTCATAAAATATTGACACATATTTACAATACTTGCAATCGCTGCTTTATCATCAGCACCTAACAAACTAGTTCCATCAGTTACAATAATATCATCGCCGATATAGTTTTTAAGTTCAGGATTTTCACACTCTTTTAGATAAATTTTCAACTCTTCATTTAAACAAATATCACCACCTGTATATTTTACTATCTTAGCTTTTGTGTCATTTGTCTGTTCTGCACTTGTATCAAGGTGTGCAAAAAATGCTACACTTGGCACTTTTTTATCTAAATTCGATGGAATTTTAGCTATTAAAATAGCTTTGGAGCTTAAATTTATATCGCTAATGCCCATTTGTTCTAACTCATTTTTGATTAATTTAGCAAGTTCTAACTCTTTTGGGTTTGATGGCATTATGCCGTTTGCACCATTTTCTCTGTTTGTTGTTGTATTGATTTTTGTATAATTTAAAAATCTACTTACTATATCCATAATTTTATCCTTTATAAAATAATAAATGCAATTGCAATTACAGAAATTACCATTCCTAAAAATGTTCGTTTCGCAATAGCAAAAGGGTTTGTATTTGCTAATCCAGCACATACAATGCAAGCTCCTGCTAATGGTGAAGCTGTTCTACCCAAAGCACCACTTATTGTAGCAGCCATTCCAAGAACATCTTGGCTAAAACCAAACTCAGCTGCTTTAGAAGTTATTGCATCGTTAAAAGCAAAAGTTGCCGCATCACCTGAGCCAGTAACAACTGCCATTAAAAATGGTATAAAAGTTCCACCAAATTTAACATAATCTTGCTCATTTTTTAAAATAGCAATAATAAAATCAATTGCCCCACAAGCCATAAGTCCAGCCACAAACACACCTGCAGCAATTATAATACCTATAATATTTGCATAAGCTGTTCCCATTCCACTGAAAAATTCTTTCACGATTTTTTCAGGATTTGTCATTGTTACAATAAGCGTTACAATCGCACCTAATATCATAGCCTCAGCAACTCCCATTTTTGTCCATTCTAAAAATGAAATTTCACTTAATGGTGTACCTGCGACTATCAAAATAGCAAGCGGAACTAATGGCATTAAAGCGTGTATGTAATTAGTTTTTGTATTTTTTGAAACATTGACATTGTTTTGATTGCTAGATAAATAATTTACACCTTTTGTATAGTCTTTTAAAACAAAAGCAACTACGCTAATTGAAATTAAAACTATAGCTAAAGATAAAAATGCACTTGGCATTTGCACTTTTATAATATCTTGTACAGTATAAGCAGTGTTTCCACCTTTTACAATCATATCAGTAACATAAATATTATGCGCTGAGCCAGGACTTAAAACTCCACCATAAGTTCCAGCAAAAACTGCAGCTCCAGCCATCGCGGGTTTAACACCACTGGCCATTAAAAGCGGAATTAAAGTTGCACCGACTGCAGCCGCACATCCAGAAGCTGATGGAATAGCAATATTAATAAACCAAGTTAGGATTACAACTGCAGGAATTAAGAAAAATCCAATATTTCCAAGTGGTTTTGTTAAAGTATCTACTAACGCTTGATCACACTTTGTAAATTTAAGCACAAAAGCAAAGCCCATTGACGCACAAATTGCTTTTATAAGTCCAACTTTTGTCATGGAAGCTGTAAAAGCACTTAAACCATCCATTGGCTTTAATGATAATAAACAAAGAACTAAACCAACACCAAGTAAAACAGTTTTTGTATCACGCTTTTTAATTAATAATACCACAACAGCTATGATTCCAAAAACAGCTAACCATAATCTAAATGTTTCCATAAATTTTCCTTAAATTTTAATTTTTTCGCCGATTTTTATAGTTTGGACATCTTTTTTATACTCAAATTTTAAAATATCTGAGTGTCCGATAACTTCGGCTTTATCACCATCTATTAAAAACGCTGTGCCTTCTGGCATCGCATAAACTATCTCACTAGGATTTGCTATTAAAAACTCATTTAGCCTAGTTTCTCTGCTTTCGCCGTTATGACCTTTGATCTGGCCGCTTATGAAATGAGGATTTATTTGATACGAGAATAAATTTAATGACTCAAAGCTTTTTGGCATAATTATTGGCATATCATTTGTCGTCATCATCGTCTTTCCAGCGATATTTGCCCCAGCACTCCAACCAAAGTATTTCGCGCCATTTCTTACGGCATTTTTTATCTCATCAAGCAAATCAAACTCATAAATTTTTGCCATTAGCATAAAGGTATTTCCGCCCCCAACGCAGATTGATTTTGCATTTTTTATAGCATTTTTCATATCTTTATAGTGGTGAATGCTTTTGATGTTTGAGTTTTCTAGGCAATTTTGAACCCTTTTTTCATACTCATAATTTGTCCTAGTAACGCCAGCAAACGGAATAAATAAAATCTCCTCATCCCAGTTTTTTCCTAAAAATTCTTTAATCCAGCCTTTTGAGTGGTTTAAATATCCAGTATCTTTATAGCTTGATGCACTTAAAAGTAGGGCGTTCATTTATCGCCTTTGTTTATTGCATAAGCACTTCTTACAAAAACATCAACCCCTGCTAAAAGTGAATCCTCATCAAAGTCAAATTTAGAGTTATGATGACCTGCTTTTAGGGTAGTTCCTACCATTAAATAAGCACTTTTTCCACCTTGAAGTTGGACTGCATGCATAAAATGCGCAAAGTCCTCGCACGCACCAAAGCTAAGTTCGGTTAAAATTTTATCATTATCGATAAATGGACTCTCTTTTGCTGCGTTTTCATAAATCTGGGCAACTTCTTCATCGCTATTTCCACCACTTGTGCCACCAGTGATTTTTATATCATAACTTACGCCATAAATTTCACTAACGCCTTTAACTATTTTTTCACACTCGTTTTTCATAAACTCATTAAGTTCGGTTGTTTCGCCTCTAGTTTCGCATGCTAAATAGGCATTTGGTGCGATTACATTTCGTCCTTCACCAGCTTTTAAAACGCCAACATTTATTCTGGTAACTCCTTTTGCATTTCTAGTAATTCCGTGCATATTAAGTGCCATTTGACAAGCTGCTAAAAGTGCGTTATTTCCCTCTTCTGGAGCTCCTGCTGCGTGGGCTGATTTGCCTGTTAAAGTAATGTCAAATTTAGTCGTAGCAAGAAGTTTATCGGTTTTACAAATTATGCTTTTCATCACGGTTGCTTGAAAGCCGATATGTCCGCCAAGCAAATAATCAACTCCTTTTACAACTCCTGCTTTTTCCATACCAACTGCACCACGAGTTCCCTCTTCTGCTGTTTGAAAAATAAATCTAAACTTACCTTTAAATTTATCTAAATTCTCAGCTATCATTTTTGCAGTAAAAAGTCCAATTGTGATGTGTCCATCATGCCCACAAGCGTGAGTTATACCATCTATATCAGAACTAAATCCCTCTTTAAAAGGGCGGTGGCTTTCATCTTTGCACTCAGTTACATCAACTCCGTCAATGTCAAATCTAAATGCTACAAATTTTCCAGGTTTTCCAGTGTCAATGTCTGCAACAAGCCCAGTTAAGCCATCTTCCATTTTATCTAAATATTTGATTTGTTCATCATTTAAAAGAGTTTTTGCTCTTTTTAGATATTTTTCGCAGTCTTCTTTTGAACCAAGTCCTTGCCTGGCATCTGGATCTACAACTTCACGACCTAGCTTTACATCATAACCCATTTTTGTCATTTTATCAGCAATTACAGCTGTGGTAAAAAAGGTAAACCAACCAGTTTCTGGGTGAGAGTGGAAAAATCTCCTAGTTTTTACAATCTCATCTTTTAAGCCTAAAATTTGTTGTGAAATATTCATTTTTTACTCCTTTAATAAGTTCTAAAAATTTCTCTTATTTTTTCTATATCATCTGTTTTTGTAAGTGCAAGCATTAATAAAACCCTTGCTTTTTGTGGATTTAGGGTATTTGCAGAAATAAAGCCATATTTTTCATCATATAAACTAACCCCTGGTCCTGCATCAGTTGTGCCACTTCCAACTCTATTTGATCTAACCACAACAACGCCTTTTTTCATAACCTCTACCAAAGCTTTTTCCACACTTGGATAAAGACTTCCACTTCCCATTCCAGCTACGACTATGCCTTTTGCTCCATTTTCTACGCAAAAATTTACTAAGTCTTCGTTATCTGTTGTATGAGCGTATAAAATATCAACTTTTGGAAGTTTGGTTAAATTTTTAACTGAAAATTCACTATTTAAAGTATGTTTTTTCTCATCAAAATACTCAACCTTGCCGTAATTTACAATGCCGATTTTACCAGCATTTGATGAGGTAAAAGCTGCGACATTTGTGGTGTTTGTTTTGCTTACCTCTCTGGCTTTGTGGATTTCATCATTCATAACGAGTAAAACGCCTTTATTAAAGCTATTTTTGTCTATTGCCACGCTTACTGCGTTAAAAATATTTAAAGGACCATCTGCACTCATCGAAGTTGCTGCTCTCATAGCTCCAACAAAAACAACAGGTTTATTGCTTTTTACAACTAAATTTAGAAAATAAGCACTCTCTTCAATGCTGTCAGTTCCATGAGTTATCACAACACCATCAGCGTTTTCATCGTTTAAAATTTCATTTACTCTATTTGCTAGTTTTAGCCAGACATCATTATTCATATGATGAGAGCCGATATTTGAGATTTGTTCGCCTTTGATGTTTGCGATTTCGTTTATTTTTGGAACTGCTGATATGAGCTTATCAACCCCAATCGCACCAGAAGTGTATGAAGCATTTAGCTCCCCACTACTTCCACCAGCGATCGTCCCACCAGTTGCAAGGATATAGATAGTTGGCTTTGCAAAAGTAGCCACAACAAAGACAAACATCAAACTAAGGATTTTTTTCATACTTTATCCTTTAAATTTATAAGTTAAACAAGTTATTTTATCTTAAAATTGATATGATATTTCTTAAAATTATATAAAATATAAAATTATTGTAGATTTATTAAGATTATAGTTATTTTATGTTTTATTTTATAAATTATCAATAAGTGTGTAAATTTAGATATTCTATTAACTTTAAAAATTTATCTATCTCAAATTTAAGCTCATTTGAGTTAAGATTATTTATACTTTTAAAAATATTTGGTTCAAGAAAGTCTGTTTTTGTTTCAAGAACTATTATCAGTTTTGAGTTTTTAAAAAGTATATCAGCTCTTAAATTTTTGTCGTTTACTCCCTTACAAAGAGCTTCAAATTTCTCTATCAAACTTGGCGTTAAAATATACATCGCTTCTTGTAAATCTTTAGCATAAAGGATAAAATTTTCATTTATATATGAGTTATCTATCTCAAATTTAGTTAAATTTTCAGCTCTTAAAAGTCCTAAATTTGTGATAAAAATTTCATTTTTAAATGGCTTTTTAAAACTAGCTTCAAAAACTTTGCCTTTAAAATCAATTTCGCCAAATTCCACTCTAACATCACAAAAACTAAAATTTACACCTCTATACTCACCACTAAATTTATCATTTGCTATGACTTTTCCTAAATTTGGGGCTAAATTTTCTACTTTTGTTCTACGCTCATAGCTTATGTTTTTAAAGCCACCTTTATCAAACAAAGCCTTGTTTAACTCCCCTATAAATGAACTCGTAACTCTAAATTTAAGACCATATAATACAAAAACATATATAAAAACTAAAAAAATAAAAGGAATAAATTTAAACTCGCCACCTTTTATAAACATAACAAAACCAAAGATAAAAACCAACCCAAATCCAACTGTAGCGATGATTAACTTTTTTAAAAGCTCTTTTCTTTTTCTTTCTAAATTTTTAGTTATACTGTTTTGTTTAAATTTCATTGCTAGTAAAAATTTTGCGGTTTAAATTTAGCTCATTTATGATATTTAAAAGCTCTAAAATTTCAGCTTTATATCGTAAAATTATTGAATCATCACCAATTAAACTCTGTCTTACATCAGGTTCAAAACTATCTCTTCCAAACTCTATATAAATGTAAATTTTATTATCTAAAAATGCTAAATTTAGAGGTGATTTAAATAGATTTTTAAGCCTTAAAATACGCTCCATAAGGTTTGGTGTAAGGATATAAAAAGCATTTATTTTATCGCTACTATAGACATTAAATTCCTTTTCAAACTCACTATTATCCATAGTTATTCTAAAAAGCGAAACATTTCTATTACGACTTAAAGCATAAGTTGTTGAAGTAAAGTTTTTATTAAAATTAGCAATAAAGCAAATTCCACAAAAAATAGTCTCATAGCTTACATGAACTTTGCCTTTTTCATCAACTCTTTGAACTCTTCTTTGTGAAAAAAGATCACTAAATTTAAAACTAACACCATTATAACTGCCATAAACTAAGTCATTTCCGCTATAAGTGTCGGGTTTTAAATAGATATTTGGAGTAATAAAATCACTATATTTTATAAAATTTTCGCTTTCATAAGTTAAACCAAAACTTTCAATCACTTTTTGCATCGCTATTAATTTAAAATCTTTATTAAAATCGCTAGTTAAAAAATTTCTTATAAAAGCATAGAAAAAAAGAGTACTAAATACTCCCATAAAAATTGAGAGTAAAATCTCTCTTTGCATATAAAAATAAAATATTACAAAAGCTACAAGCCCTATAAATAAAGAAAAAATAGAAACTAATTTAAGCTTTACAAGGAGACTTAAACGCTCCTTTTCAAGCTCATAAATTTCTCTCACTTAAAGAGTTCTCCCACATTTGGAGCAGATTTTTCACTATCTTCTGCTTTAAAAAATAACTCATCTTTAAAGTTAAAAATATTTGCTATGATATTACTTGGAAACATCTGTATAGCGTTATTATAAGTCATAACACTTGAGTTATAAGCCCTTCTTGCTGCACTGATTTGTTCTTCTGTTTCTGTTAAAGTAGCTTGAAGATGCATAACATTTTCATTAGCTCTAAGCTGAGGGTAAGCCTCTATTGCTACATTTATGCCACCTAAAAGCTTTGTTAATTCGTTATTTAGAGCAAATTCTTCACTTTTATCATTTGTAGCCATAGCTCTACTTCTAAGAGCAGTAACCTTTGTAAGTGTTTCTTTTTCATGAGTTAAGTACTCTTTTACAGTTGAGACTAAATTTGGTATTAAATCATAGCGTTTTTTAAGCTGAGTATCAACGCCAGCTCTTATATTTTTTACTTGATTTTTTTTAGCAATAAGCCCATTATAAATTCCAATAGCCCACAACACAACCGCGATTGCAATAATTAAAATAACTAAAAATGCACTCATTTTTTCTCCTTTTAAAATTTACATATTTTACTAAATTTAGACTTGAAAAAATATAAATTTAATGCTAATTTTATAAACCTTTTAAGCTTTTAAATTTCATCCCATTTGCGTGAGCTAAAGAGACCGCAATAGCATCAGTTATATCAAGTGGTTTGATCTCTTGTTTTATACCTAAGATTTTCTTTACCATAAAGGCAACTTGTTCTTTACTAGCTTTTGCTTTTCCTGTTACGCTTTTTTTAACCTGAAGTGGCGTGTACTCATAAAATTCACCATGAATTTGTAATATCCTAAGACTTAATGCACCTCTAAATTGAGCTAGTTTTAAAACACTTTGTGGATTATAAGCAAAGAAAATATCCTCAATTGCCACATCATCAATGCTGTGTTTTCTAAAAATGATATCTAATCCTTCACAAAGCTCAGTGATTTGGTAGTTTAGAGTTGATGGTTTTATTTTGATTAGTCCAGCTTCAATTAATTTTATATTCACACCATCTTTTTCTATTATAGAATACCCACAGTTTCTAGTTCCTGGGTCTATTCCTAAAATTTTCATTCACGTCCTTTTCACACTATTTCACGATCTATTCACAAACTTTTATCATAAATTTATAAAAATTAAGGTAAAATATTATATCAAATTTCACTATTTAAAAGGAACAATTT